>NZ_JAHMSC010000008.1:0-294698 GCF_018986375.1 Pseudomonas sp. CVAP#3 | reverse complement strand
ACCAAGGAGTTTTCCGTTTCGACTGCGCCGGAAGTGGGGCGAATTATAGACTTCCAGAATCTGCCGTCAACACTTAATTTAGTTTTTCTATCCTGGCTGGTGAAAGCGGCCGATCAGGCATCGTAATCAGCCTGGTCCCACTACGCTTATATAGAGACGATCCAACGAGCCCCCCCGCCATGAAGATCTCCCTGAAGCTGGCCGTGTTCAGCATTGCAGCAGTTCTGGTCTATCTCGGGCTCGCCATTCTGGGACTGGGTGGCTTTGCTGCGTTTTTCTCGCATCCAGCCCTGATGGTCATTGCCCTTGCGACACTGGTCATGGTGGGAGTTTCGTTGCTCACTGAAGCCAACTTGAACTCCGGGGTACGTGAAGACCGGGCCAACCGTTGGGTGCTACCGGTATTTGGGGTGATCGGCGTGTTGTCCGCGTTTATTCCGGCCTATACCGACCGAATGGACTTCTTGACCTTCGGTGGCGAAGGCATACGCTGGGTTGGTGCAATTCTATTCATTGCGGGCGGCGCGTTGCGGATCTGGCCCGTGTTCGTACTTGGCAAACGCTTCAGCGGCCTGGTCGCCATTCAACCTGGGCATACGCTGGTGACTGACGGTATCTACCGAAGGCTGCGTAATCCGAGTTATCTCGGTTTATTGATCAACGCGCTGGGTTGGGCGCTGGCCTTTCGCTCCAGTGTCGGGATCGTGCTCGTCCTCCTGCTGCTCCCTGCCCTCATTGCTCGCATAAACGCCGAAGAAGACCTGCTGCGCAGTGAGTTTGGTGCCAAGTATGACGCTTACTGTGCGAAGACCTGGCGGCTCATCCCCGGGCTCTACTGAGATCAGCGCCCACAGCCAACGCTTACCTCTACTCCGCCGAAGCACGCGTCATGCAGCGCTGATAACGCTCATCGACACGCTTGGCGAACCAGGCCGTGGTGAGCTTTCGAGTGATTTTCGGGCTTTGCAACTGGATACCTGGCAGGATTGCCCTGGGCAGCGGTTTGCCTTCAGCCGTTTCCGCCAGTTCGAACACCTTCTTATATAGCTTGCTGTCTTCAAATTCGAGGCGGTTACCCAGCTCCAGCTGATCCCTGATCGTCGTATTGCGCATGTCCAGCCGTTTACCCAACGCGCGAACCGCCAATTCCGTCGCGCCGGGCATGATCGAGTCGTAGCGGATCAGATCACCATCCAGTGCCAAACTGCTTCCCGAAGCGCGATTGAGCGCACTCTGAAACGCGGCGTTGCGGCTGGCGTACCAGCCGGCATTGAAATCGGCAAAGCGGTACAACGGTTGGTGGTAACTCACTGGGTAGCCGAGCAAATGTGTAATGCCGAAGTACATGCCGCCATGGCGACTGAACACTTCATGACGAATCGAGCTGTCTACCGGATAGGGATAGTGCTGTGCGTGCTGCTCGGCAAACGCGACACTGACCTGCATCGGGCCTGCGGTATGCACCGGATTGAAACCACTAAACAGTGTTTTGCCCATCGGCACCCGGCCGATGAAATCGTCAAATATCGCGCTGAGTTCCTTCTCGCTGCGCGCCGCATTCAAGCGCTCGCTGTAATTTTTGCCGTTGGTTGAGCTGACCTGCAAGGCTCCGCGCACCAACAGATCGGGAATGTGTGCCCTGGCAGCACGTCGATCGATTTCATCCCGGGCGATCTTTCCCAGCCCCGGCACTGTCGGGTCTGTTTGAAAGGTCGACTCCTGCTCGGTTACCGCCAGCACCGAACACAGGTTCTGCGTGGTGGGCGGGATCGTTTGTGCCGCAAACGCTGCATAAATGTCGGTGGCCCAACCTTCACGGTCTACGGTGTTGCTCGGCAACAAACGGGCAATCTGCGCTTTCACCTGCACGGGCGTCGGTTGAGCCGCTTGCCGAGCAGCCTGATTCGCGCAGCCGGCCAATACCAGCAACGTAACTACACTTATGATCAATCGATGAGATCGCATTTTTTACATGGGTCCTTTTAAGCGCCCTGACCGCCGAGGATATCGCTTCTTCAACCATTGCATCGGAGGAGCAAGCACCTCGGTCAATCGGATCTAAACTGGATACACCCCTGTTCAGCGGGACTCTCGATCGAGGGCAACGACATGAACCGCAGCGATGTACTGATCGTTGGCGCCGGCCCCACAGGACTGGTCCTGGCGCTGTGGCTCAGCAAGCTTGGAGTCCGCGTGCGCATACTCGACAAGACCAGCGCACCCGGCACCACTTCTCGTGCGCTGGCGGTTCAGGCACGTACGCTGGAATTGTACCGCCAGCTCGACCTCAGCCAAGCCGTGGTGCAGAACGGCCACAAAGTACCGGCAGTCAATCTGTGGGTCAAAGGCGAACCAGTAGCGCGGTTACCGTTCGAGGATATCGGCAAAGACCTGACCCCTTACTCGTTTCTGGAAATGTTCCCGCAGGACCAACACGAGCGACTGTTGATCGAACGCCTGGAGCAGTTGGGCGTGGTGGTCGAGCGCGACACCGAACTGATCGGCTTCACCGAACATGGCGGCACCATCACCGCGCAGTTACTCATGCCCGACGGCCAGGAGCATACCTGTCAGACCTGCTACCTGGCGGGTTGTGACGGCGCTCGCTCTACCGTGCGCAAGACACTCGACATCGGTTTTCCCGGTGGCACCTACCAGCAAGTGTTTTATGTCGCCGACGTCGAGGCCTCCGGTCCGGTGTTCAATGGTGAATTGCACGCGGATCTTGATGAGGCTGACTTTCTGGCGGTTTTTCCGTTGGCCAGCGAAGGCCATGCACGACTGATCGGAACCGTGCGCGACGAACGCGCGGAACAGGCCGAAACCCTCAAGTTTGAAGACGTCAGCAGCCGGGCCATCGAACACCTGAAGGTTCAGGTACACAAGGTCAACTGGTTCTCGACTTACCGGGTTCATCACCGGGTCGCAGACACTTTCCGCTTCGGGCGCGCCTTTTTGCTCGGCGATGCCGCCCATGTGCACAGTCCCGCCGGCGGCCAGGGCATGAACACCGGTATTGGCGACGCGATCAACCTCGCCTGGAAACTCGCCGCCGTTCTCAATGGAGCAGCCAACGACAAACTGCTCGACAGTTATGAAGTCGAACGCATGGCCTTTGCCCGGCGACTGGTGGCGACCACCGACCGGGTGTTCAATTTCGTCTCCGCCGAAGGCGCAATGGCCGACCTGATACGCACCCGCATTGCACCGTTCCTGCTGCCAAAAATGGTCTCATTTGAATTGGCGCGCGAATATCTGTTTCGTACGGTGTCGCAAATCACCCTGAATTATCGCGGGATGCCTCTGAGCGAAGGTCACGCCGGCCATGTTTTTGGCGGTGATCGCCTGCCCTGGGCGCATGACAGCGAGGCCGATAACTTCGACAGCCTGACAAGCCTGAACTGGCAGGTTCACGTATACGGCGACACCAGCGAAGAAATGCTCGCCTGGTGCGCCGAGCATCACTTGGCACTGCACATTTTCGACTGGCATCCGACCCACGAAGCCGCCGGGCTGGCGCGCAATGGCTTCTATCTATTAAGGCCCGACAGTTATGTGGCCGTCGCCGACCTGTCCGCCGACCCGAAAGTCATCGAGCGTTACTTCCGGGACCACGGGATCAAACCGTTCCTCTGGTAACAATGGAACGCCCGGCGGCTTAGATTCCGCTCAACGCCAGGTCCATCGCAAAGTAGGTGAAGATCAGGTCCGCGCCCGCCCGCTTGATCGCCCCCAGGCTCTCGCGCACCACACGGTCCTCATCGATCGCACCGGCGGCGGCACCGAACTTGATCATCGCGTATTCGCCACTCACCTGATATGCCGCCAACGGCAAACGCGACGCTTCGCGGATATCACGGATGATGTCCAGATACGCACCCGCCGGCTTGACCATCAGCGCATCGGCGCCTTCCTGCTCATCGAGCAACGATTCGCGTACCGCTTCACGGCGGTTCATCGGGTTCATCTGGTAACTTTTACGATCGCCTTTGAGCGCACTGCCACCAGCTTCGCGGAACGGACCATAGAGCGCCGAGGCAAATTTGGTCGAATAGGCCATGATCGAAGTCTGGCTGAAGCCGGCTTCGTCGAGCGCCCGGCGAATGGCCTGGACCTGCCCGTCCATTGCCGCTGAGGGCGCAATCACGTCCGCCCCGGCCCGTGCGGCGGCGACGGCTTGCTTGCCGAGATTGATCAGGGTCTTGTCGTTATCGACTTCACCCGCATGCATCACCCCACAGTGACCATGATCGGTGTACTCGCAAAAACAGGTGTCGGACATCACGATCATCTCCGGCACCGCGTCCTTGCAGATCCGTGCCATACGCGACACCAGACCGTTTTCATTCCAGGTGTCGCTGCCGCTGCCATCCAGGTGATGTGAGACCCCGAAAGTCATTACCGACTTGATGCCCGCCCGCGCATAGCGCTCGATTTCGCCTGCCAGTTTCGACTCCGGAATCCGCCGCACGCCGGGCATGCTGGTAATCGGCACGAAATCGTCGATTTCTTCTTCGACAAAGATCGGCAGCACCAGGTCATTGAGGGTGAACTCGGTTTCCTGGAACAGGCTGCGCAACTGCGGATTGCGACGCAAACGGCGTGGACGGGCTTCGGGGAACTGGCTGGACATGGGTTTTCCTGGCAGGAGGCCAACGGCCTGGACAAGACGAAAGTCATAAAGGAAGGGAGCTTATGCCCCTCTCCCCCGCCGACACAAACGTAAGTTGAGGAACAGTTTATTTCCGATTCGGTAACAGTTTGGCGGCGAGCAACGGTTAAGAAGCTCACCAGCGTTACAGATTCAAGCTGCCGTCGATGCAGGTCACGGCCGAGCCGCCGATCCAGATTTCATCGCCGATCCGTTCGACCCGGACTCTCCCGGCGCGGCCCATGGTCAGGCCCTGGCTGACCACGTAAACATCCGGCGCTAGCCCCTCGGCCAATAACCATTGGGCAACGCCGGCATTCAAGCTGCCGGTGGCCGGATCTTCGGGCATGCCGTCCCCGGAAATGAACGCGCGCACCTCAAACTGGGCCTCGTCGCCATCACGTTCGGGGTGCCACGGCGCAATGACGCCGACCGCCAGCCCGAGCATCTGTGAATGATCGGGCTGCAGCGCCAGCACTTGCGCACGCTCAGCGAGCATCACAGCCAACCAGCCAGCACCGTTATCTACCCATTGCGCCCGAATAATCGCGCCAGCTTCCAGCCCGAGCCCAAGGCGCACCCGCTCCACCAGTGCCGCGTCCAGCGGGCCGGACTTGAGCAACGGTGGCGCGAGGAACGCCAGGTCGGTGCCTCGGCGGCGGATGCGCACCAGGCCTACGCCACACTCCTGAATGATTTCCTCCCCCTTGGGAATACCGCCCGCCTCCAGCCAGGCATGACAACTGCCCAGGGTCGGATGACCGGCAAACGGCAACTCCTGCAAGGTGGTGAAGATTCGGACTCGATAATCGGCCCGCGAATCGCCGGGCTCCAGCAAGAAGGTGGTTTCGCTGAGGTTGGTCCAGCTCGCAAACGCCGCCATGCGTTCGTCACTCAGTTCGTCAGCCCCCAAGACCACGGCCAACGGGTTGCCCTTCAGTGCAACACGGCTGAAGACGTCCACCTGTTTGAAGTCGTATCGAGGCATTGCTCTTCCTTAAGCCGGGCTAAATAAATGGAGTCGTGACGCTTGCCGTCACTTGGGAATTTCCAGCCCGCGAATCACTGCCGGCCGTGCCAGAAAGCGTTCCAGCACACGCAATACGTTCGGGAAGTTGTTGATCCCGACCAGGTCCCCCGCTTCGTAGAAGCCAATCAGATTGCGCACCCACGGGAACGTCGCGATATCGGCAATGGTGTAACGCTCGCCCATGATCCAGTCGCGGCCTTCCAGGCGACCGTCGAGCACTTTCAGCAAACGCTTGCTCTCTTCGACGTAGCGATCACGCGGGCGCTTGTCCTCGTAGTCCTTGCCGGCAAATCTATGGAAAAAGCCCAACTGACCAAACATCGGTCCGATGCCACCCATCTGGAACATCAACCACTGAATCGTCTCGTAACGTGCGGCCGATTCCTGCGCCAGCAGTTGCCCGCTTTTGTCGGCGAGGTAGATCAGAATCGCTCCGGATTCGAACAACGCCAGTGGCTGATCACCCGGACCGTGGGGGTCCAGGATCGCCGGAATCTTGTTGTTGGGGTTCAGCGACAAGAATGCTGGAGAGAACTGATCATTGGTATCGAAACCCACCCGGTGCGGCTCGTAAGGCAAGCCGGTTTCTTCGAGCATGATCGAGACTTTGACACCATTGGGTGTCGGCAACGAATAGAGCTGTATCCACTCGGGAAACTGCGCAGGCCATTTCTCAGTGATCGGGAATGCGGACAAATCGGTCATGGTGAACATCCAGTGACAATTGAATGGCGATGATGGGCTTGCTCGCGGCAGATGCCCGACCTCAGGGCGGCTAGATTATAAGCACAGCACGGATCGGGACAGGTTAGATCAGAAACATTCTGTCGATAACCTTCCCGGCAGCCAACCCGATCCCGCAGATAAAGTAACGCGCGCCGTTTCGAATCGAACCAAAGGGTGTCAGTGAACTCTCAAGGCTGCCCTTGCGTTAGACGAATCGACCCCACGACATGAAAAGCACTTTGAAGCCACGAGCTCCCGGTGTGATGTTTTGTCAGCCTTAAACGAATGCGCTGAAGAATAATAACTCAATGAAAAAGCACCTGAACTTCGTTAAAATTCTGAACCCGCGCACCCTGGTGTTCTGTGCGGCCTTGCTCATGACCTGCGCCCTGTTCCTGGCGCTGGAAGCCAGTGAGAGCCGCGCCCAACCGGCTGACGGCACCCAGACCCTGGTGTTCTTGCGCCACGCAGAAAAGCCCGCCGGAGGTCTCGGCCAGCTGAACTGCCAGGGCCTGAACCGCGCGATCAAACTGGCAGAGCTGCTGCCAGAGAAGTTCGGCAAGGCCAATTACGTGTTTGCCGCCAATCCGACACGCAACGTCGAGGAAGGCGAGTTCGACAATTCCTACAGCTACCTCCGCCCCCTGCTGACCATCAGCCCCACCGCAATCAAACTCGGGCTGCCGGTGAACATCGAATTTTCGGCTAACGACATCAGCGAACTGGCCGACGAGCTACTTCACGCCAAGTACCGCAACTCGATCATCTACACGGCCTGGTCCCACGGCTATCTGCCGGAGTTGATCAACAAGGTGGCGGAAGAGGCCACCGGTGAAAAACGCCCCCTTCTCGACGACTGGCCATCCAACGATTTCGACTCGCTGTATGTGCTGACTCTGACCTGGCACAACGGCAAGGCCACCTTGCTCAGTCAGCGTTACAAGCAAGAGCTGAACAACGGCCTGCAGACGTGTCCCACATAACGGGTCGGCGTGTGCCCACCGTTTCCGGGCCTCTGGACTAAACTGCACTGGGGTATGATGCCCCACTGTCCTAATTGTCCGGAGCCTCTGTATGTCCAACTCCTTAGCGGTCCCCAACCGGGGCCTGACGCTCTGGTGGAAACCCGCCCTGTTCCTGATGGTTGCCTGTATCGGCCTCTACTACGTCAAGTGGTCGCCCTACTACCTCAAGGCGTTCGTGGCCGCCGACAGTCACAGCATCGGCGCCTCTATCCTCAACGATGAACAAACCTCACCGCTCGCCGCTGCACTGGTGTACGCCAAGGTGTACTTCCTGGCGATCTGGAAAGCGGCCGTACTGGCAGTGATACTGGGTTCGCTGTTGCAGGTATTGATTCCGCGAGACTGGCTGCTGCGCTTGTTCGGCCGTGCCGGTTTTGCTTCGACCTTGCGCGGCGGCTTGTTCGCCTTGCCAGGCATGATGTGCACCTGCTGCGCCGCGCCAGTGGTGTCCGGCATGCGCCGTCAGAACGTCTCGGTGGGGGCGGCGTTGGCGTTCTGGATTGCCAACCCGGTACTCAACCCGGCAACGCTGGTGTTCATGGGTTTCGTACTCGGCTGGGGCTTTACCGCACTGCGGCTGGTGGCGGGAATTGTGCTGGTGCTGGGTGTTTCGTTGGTCGCCCAACGCATCTCGCGCCCCGATTACATGCCGGAGGCGGCGCTGGAAGCAGTGGCCGAAGCGACCCGCGCAACCGACGCACAACCCTTTCTGAGCCGCTGGGCGCGGACCTTGTGGCAATTGTTCTGGACCACTATTCCGATCTACGTACTGGCAGTACTGGTTCTGGGCGCCGCCCGGGTCTGGCTGTTCCCGCATGTTGACGGCGCGATGGCCAACAGCTTGCTGTGGCTGATACCGCTGGCCATCGTCGGCACGCTGTTCATGATCCCCACCGCCGCAGAAATCCCCATCGTGCAAACCATGATGACCCTGGGTTTGGGCACCGCACCGGCCGTGGCGCTACTCATGACCTTGCCGAGCATCAGCCTGCCGTCGCTGTTGATGCTGCGCAAGGATTTCGATACCCGGGTGCTGGTGACCGTGGCTGTGCTGACCATGCTGGTTGGCGTGATCTGCGGCCTGATCGGCGCATTGGTGCTCTAACGGGGATTGCAGGCGCTGGTTAACCAGCGCCTGCGTCTCGATCTTAACGGTTACCGCGCTCACGCAAGTACTCGAGCACCGCAGCCTCTTCCCCCACAAACTCGATTCGGTCGCCTTTCTTCTCGCGCTGGAAGGCGTACATCGGGTCGTAATACTCGTTCAACAAACCTTCGATCCAGCCACGGTGCAAGTCCACTGCACCGCTGCGTGCCTGCTCGGCCAACGCGGCCTCCATCAAATCGAACATGCGCTGATGACGCTCGCCACCCAGGCGCTTGCTGATGTTGTTGAGGCTTGCCAGCATACGCTCGGAGAACTGTGCGAACCCCTCGTCGCCATGTACAGCGACGAATTCCGCGCAGAGATTCACCACGTAATCGCGCAGAATTCGCTCGACCCGGTCTTGCAGGCTGTCTTCGAGCCAGACCATTGGAAAACGTTGCATGCCCTGATACAGCGGTAGCGGCAAGGCACAGCTGCCGACCATACGGCTTTCATCTTCGAGCACGAACTGTTCAATGCCACGGGCACGCTTTTTCAGCACGTCGACCGCCAGGCGGTTCTCGAAGTCGATGTTAGTGGGCTGACCAGTCGCACGCTTGCCAAAGCTGGAACCGCGATGATTGGCGTAACCTTCAAGGTCCAGACCATTGTTCAAACAGGTGAGGACATCGGTTTTACCGGTGCCGGTCATACCTCCGAGCAAGACGAAGTCGCACTGCTCGACCGCTTGATCGACCGTTTCCAGCAGAAAAGTCCGCATCACCTTGTAGCCGCCACCGACCCGAGGGTAGTCGATGCCGGCCTCGTCCTTGAGCCATTGCTGGACGATCTGCGAACGTAAACCGCCGCGAAAGCAATACAGGTAACCGTCGGGATTGGCCCGGGCAAAATCAGCCCAGGCCTGGATGCGCGCGGCCTTGATCTCGCCCGAGACCAACTGATGCCCGAGCTCAATGGCAGCCTGCTGACCGTGCTGTTTGTAGCAGGTGCCGACCCGCTGGCGCTCATTGTCCGTCATCAGCGGCAGGTTGATCACCCCTGGGAACGAACCCTTGGTGAACTCGACTGGCGCGCGGACATCCATCATCGGCCGGTCGTTGAGGAAAATGTCGCGGTAATCAGTGAAATCGATAAGCATCAAATCACCTCTACCGCGTTGCTCTGTCGCTCAACCAGTTCACCGATCGGCGCCAGGTTCAGGCCCAGTTCGGCAGCAACGGCAAGAAACTGCTCGTTGCCCTCGGGCGTCACGGCAACCAGCAAACCACCGCTGGTCTGTGGATCGCACAGCACGCGCTTGTGCAGTTCCTGTATGCGTCCGACCTTGTTGGCGTAGCTGTCGAAATTACGCAGGGTACCGCCCGGCACACAGCCTTGATCGAGGTAGTACTCGACGCCCGGCAGACGTGGCACGCGGTCGTAATCAATACGCGCGGTCACGCCGCTGCCATCGGCCATTTCCACCAGATGCCCCAGCAACCCGAAACCGGTGACGTCGGTCATGGCGGTCACGCCGTCGAGTTTGCCGAAACGGCTACCGGGTTTGTTCAGGGTGCACATCCAGTCACGGGCCAGGCCGACGTCGCTGGCGCGCAGCTTGCCCTTCTTCTCGGCGGTGGTGAGGATGCCGATGCCCAGCGGTTTGGTGAGGTACAGCAAGCAACCGGCGGTGGCCGTGTCGTTGCGCTTCATGTGGCGCTTTTGCACCAGCCCGGTGACCGCCAGGCCGAAAATCGGCTCCGGCGCATCGATCGAGTGCCCGCCGGCCAATGGAATACCTGCCTCATCGCAGATCGAACGGCCGCCGCGAATCACTTCCCGGGCAATCTCCGGCGCCAGCACGTTGACCGGCCAGCCAAGGATCGCAATCGCCATCAACGGATCGCCGCCCATCGCGTAGATATCGCTGATGGCATTGGTGGCGGCGATTCGACCGAAATCGAACGGATCATCGACAATCGGCATAAAGAAGTCGGTGGTCGACACCACGCCACGCTCGTCGTCGATGGCATACACCGCCGCATCGTCGCGCGATGCATTACCCACCCAGAGCTTAGGGTCGAGATTCTGCGCGCCGCTGCCGGCCAGAATCACCTCCAGCACCTGAGGTGAAATCTTGCAGCCACAACCTGCACCGTGGCTGTACTGGGTCAGGCGAATCGGCTCGCTCATGGGGGCACCTCTGGAATTCAAGTTCAACAATTCTAACAGAGCACGGCGCAAGCGCTGGCAGAGCCTGCCCCGCTTTCGAGCAGATACGCTCGCCAAGGGAGCAAATTGCTAACCAAAACGTCAGCTAATTCACAAAATCTCCCTTTATTTCAATCGTCTGTTCCAAGTTGGTCCGCAACATGCAAACGTTTGCGTCAGTCACGTGAACGCCTGATCAATGCATGAGCGCTCACGTTCGGCCAACCACTGCACGAACAGGGATTTTCAATGCACGCCACTTCCAGACGCACCGCGTCCTGCCCTACTGTTGCTGTTTCCTTGCTACTAAGCGCCGTTACGGGACTACTCAGCTGCGCTGCCCTGGCTCAAGAAAAAACCGTTGATGAGTCAGCCCAAGGCGAGACGCTCAGCACTGAAGCCAGCCCACCAAAGAAAGGCGCGTACCTGTCGGACTGGTTCAATCAGGATCTGACGCTGATCGGCAGCAAGGACATCAGTTTCGGCCCGCAACCGGCCGACGACGTTTACCTGGAATACGAGTACTTCGGGCGCAAGGGGCCATTCGAACTGTATGGCTATATTGACGCCCCGAAGATCCTCGGCATTGGCAACAGCCACGACAAAGGTGCCTGGGATCACGGTTCGCCGTTGTTCATGGAGCACGAGCCACGTATTTCCATCGACTACCTGGCCGGTCGCAGCCTGGCGATCGGGCCGTTCAAGGAATGGTATGTCGCGTTCGACTGGATCTACGACCACGGCAGCAGCACCGCCAATCGCGCCAACACACTTTACAGCGGCCTGGGCACCGACATCGACACCCATTCGCGGGTCAACCTGTCGGCCAACTTCTACGGGCGCTATCAGTGGGAGAACTACGGCGCCAGCAACGAGTACTCGTGGGATGGGTATCGTGCCCAGTTGAAGTACATCGTGCCCATCGACCGCTTCAGCAATGGCGCGTCACTGACTTACATTGGCTTCACCAACTTCGACTTTGGTTCGGACCTGCATAAAGACAATCCGGCGCGCACGGCCAACGCCACCGTGGCCACTAACGTATTGCTCTATTCATTCACGCACCTGCGCTTCACCCTGGTAGGGCGTTATTTCCATAACGGCGGTAACTGGGAGGATGGCAGCGAGTTGAACTTCGGTGAAGGCAGCTTCCGCGCTCGCTCCAATGGCTGGGGTTACTACGCGGGTGTCGGGTATCAGTTCTGAGTGGCAAGCTGGTTCGTTATCAACATCTACCAAGGAGGTTTTATGCACACAGTTACACGTCTTTCTCTGTCAGCCGGTCTGGCCTGCAGCACCCTGCTCTCTTCCAGTGTCTGGGCAGCCGAGGCCCCGATCACGCCGAAAGTCATGCTGATCAGCATGTTCGCCCCGGAAGCAAAAACCTGGATTGATCGGCTGGAACTCAAGCAGGAGATCCGCGTACCGGGGCTTTCTGCCGAGTATCCGAGCATTCGCTGCAATACGCAGCAGGTGTGCCTGATGGTCACCGGTATGGGTCAGACCAACGCCGCGGCATCCACGCTGGCATTGGCCCTGTCACCGAAATTCGACCTGCGCAAAAGCTATTTCCTGATTGCCGGAATTGCCGGTATCAACCCGCACCACGGCACTATCGGCACCGCCGCGTGGGCACATTATCTGGTGGAGTTCGGCACGCAATGGGAACTGGATTCGCGAGACGCCCCCAAAGAGTGGCCGACCGGTTACATCGGCATCAACACCAAAGGTCCGAACGAAAAGCCACCGCTGGACTACAAGACCGAAGTCTTCGAACTCAACCCGAAGCTGCAAGCCAAAGCCTTCGCCCTGAGCGCGAAAGTTGCTCTGAGCGAAAGCCAGGAGTCCGCCGCGTGGCGGATGAAATATCCCTACGCACCGGCCAATCAAGCGCCGGTGGTCACTCAATGCGACACGCTGGCCGGCAATACCTGGTTTTCCGGAACGCGCCTGAGCGAGCGCGCTGAAGTCTGGACCCGTTTGCTGACGGACAACCAAGGCGTTTACTGCACGACTCAGCAGGAAGACAACTCGACGTATGAAGCGCTGCTGCGCGCCAGCCGTGAAGGCCTGGTGGATATCCAGCGCCTGGCCGTGGTGCGCGCCGGTTCCGACTTCGACCGTCCGTATCCGGGTTACAGCGAAGTCGACAACCTGCTCAAGTACGCCGATCAGGGTGGTTTTGTGCCGGCCCTGGAAAACCTCTTCCGCACCGGCAACCCGCTGGTGCAGGAGATTCTGAAGAACTGGTCGGCGTGGGAGAAGGGTGTGCCTGAGGCATAACCTGTGGCGAGGGAGCTTGCTCCCGCTCGACTGCGAAGCAGTCGCAATGCGGACGACGCGTTCCGACATTTGGAACGCGACTATCGTTACTGGGCCGGCTGCGCCGTCCAGCGGGAGCAAGCTCCCTCGCCACAGTCATCACCCGTCGATGGAACACCTCGAACCCGACAGCCATCACGGCAACAAAATCGCCTTGTCGCCGCCGCCCTGATTGACCTCGGCATAACGCTCGAGCCCCTCGGCCAGTGGCGACTCCAGCAGCCCTTCCGGCAGCGGCAACAACCCGTCATCGAAGAACCGGCCGAACTGCTCAAGCATCGCCGCGCAGGCTTCGACGCCGTACAGCAACGAGTTGATCCCGACAACCGAACCACCCCGGCGATACAGCGCCAGCGCCGGCAGTTGCACCTGCCCGTCGACTGGTGCGGCGATGATTGCGATGCGGCCGAAGGTGGCCAACGCCGCTACCGACGCCGGCAGCCAAAAACCGGTGGTATCGAAAATCACGTCGGCACCGCCCGTAAAAATCGCATTGACCTGAGCGCCCAGCGCTTCCGGTGTTTCCAGTTGAATCGTGTTAAAGCCCTGGACCTGCAAGGCCTTGACCTGCTCGGGACGTCGCGCCGCCGCCAACACCTGGGCACCGCGAATTTTTCCCAGCGCTAGCGCCGCACTACCCACCGCGCCACCACCGATCACCAGTAAACGGGTTTGCGCGCTCACCAGGCTGCGTTCCAGCGCATCCCACGCCGTGGTGTAGGGCACGCCAAGGCTGGCAGCCTGGGCAAAGCTCAAATGCGTTGGTTTGAGAGCAACGCCCTTGGCCGGCAACTTCACGTATTGCGCATGCGAGCCATCGGCGAAAAAACCCAACTCGCGGCCCGTGCCCCAGACTTCCTGACCGATCAGCGCCTGCGGCCCTTCAATCACTACACCGGCAAAGTCACGACCGGGAATCCGTGGCAGCGTGGTGTAGGGAAAACGTCCGAGCACGTTCTTCACGTCGCTGGGATTCAGGCCCGCAGCCTTGATCTGCACCAATACCTCGTTGGCGCCCGGAACCGGGGTTGGTACCTCAACGTAACGCAGGGCCGCCAGATCACCGGTTTTATCGAATTGCAGTGCTTTCATGGGAGTTTCCATCTGACAAATGAAGGGATTTCAGGAGATCCAGCCAGCGACCAGCTGCCGCCCCATCGGCCACAGCTGTTCGCCGGCCAACATGCCCAGCAACCCCACCAATGCAATGGCCGGTGGCGCGGGCGAACGAAAATCCAGCGCGCCGTAGAGCAGGCCGACGCCAAGACCAATAGCCACTGAAATGAGGTAGTTCATGCTGAGCTCCGTGTAATCGGGGATACACAGAGTCTAGAGAATGGTCGCCAAAGCGATCGGCCAAGTACTTCAGGATTTCGGCCAAATGCACTGCTACGGCGCGGAGCTGAAATCGCCTTCGCGGGAGAACTGCGAGGGTGGAACACCCAGCTCGCGGCGAAACATGTCGCTGAAGCTGCTCGGCGAATAGCCCAGTTCCCAGGCGATTGTGCTGACCGGCACGCCCTGGATCAGCTCGGCGACCGCAATCGCCAATTGCACCTGACGCCGCCATTCGGCAAAGCCCATGCCCAACCCATCCTTGAACAACCGCGCCAGGGTGCGCACGCTGGCGCCGGCATTTTCGGCATGCTGTTCGAAGGGGAAATCCAGAGACGGTGCGGCCATGACCGCCTGACAGAGATTGACCAGCCGTCGCTCGGCGTTGTCCGGCATGGGAATCTTCAACAGCGAACGTTTCGCCCGTTTCAGCTCCAGCAACGCCAGCCCCACCAGCGCTTCGTAGTACTCCGTCGGTCCACTGTCGCCCTGCTCCACCAACCCGAGAATCAACTCGCGCAGCAAACCGCCGACCTCGATCACCTGAACGCTGCTGTCCAACGTCGCAGCCAATGCCGGGCGCAGGTAGATATTGCGCATCTGCAGGTCCGAGACCACCCGAATCCCGTGCACCACCCCCGGTGGCAGCCAGACCGCCCGTTGCGGCGGCACGACCAATGCTTCGTCGGGAGTCTCGACCCACATCACCCCGCTCATCGCATACAGCAATTGGCCCCAGACATGCTCGTGCGGCTCGATGTACAGGCCGCGCGGATAGGTGCGCGCCAACGGTTGCACCGGCACATCGGTGTCGCTGAGATCAGGCGGAGCGGCAAGGGCCATGGACGGAATCGTGAAAAAGGGAGAAGGCCTCATGGTAACGAGGCACTGCGATTGCCGCCAGTTGACACCCGCTCAACGTGGAGCACAAACGGCTCCACGTTCAGGCAGATGTTTTCAGCCGTGAGCCCCCTTGGCGCATTGGCAACCCGCCGAGGTGCAGGCTTCGCCGTGCTCATGATGCTTGGCGCAACCCTCACAGCAATAGTGTTTACCGTGGCGGACGATAGAGTGCTCACCCAGTTTGCAATTACAGTTGGGGCAGGCGCAGGTCGTTGCTTTCATCTATCTGACTCCATGCGTGTGGTCGTCCAGAGGCGGCACCAATGCCGCACCTGAAGCAATGACCGCACAATGAAAACCGGTTCCGATGACGTGCCAGGCGGCCTTCGCTCATCTCTTAGGGTAGTCGATGCACTCGCGACCATGACCTGCGATTGCGATCTGCGTACCCAAGCCTGAAATGGTACGACGAAGCCGGGTATGCTGTGACAACAACGACTATTGACCAAGGACTTGGCCGTGCTGCTTTTGAAACTGTCGCTGATCCCCGGATTTCTCTTACTGATATCCCTCGCCGGCAAACGTTGGGGACCGAGCATAGCCGGTTGGCTGTCGGGGTTGCCGGTGGTGGTCGGGCCGATTCTGTTTTTTCTGGCCGTCGAACAAGGCCCGGTCTTTGCGACGCAAGCAGCGACCGCCGCCCTGTCAGCAATGTTTGCGATGATCACCTTCTGCGTGGTTTACGCCCAGGCGGCGCAAAAATTCAACTGGCCCGCGGCGTTATCGATCGCCCTGCTGAGCTGGGCCACAGCGGCCGTGGTGTTGTCGCTGATTTCAGCGTCACTGCTGTTTTCGACCCTCGCGGCGATCACTGCGTTGCTCGCGGCACCTTATCTGTTCCCGCGTGTTCAGCCCTTGGTTTCAGGCCTTGCGCCGAAATCCGACAAACTCTTGCTGCGCATGCTGGCCGGGGCGCTTCTGACCTTGGCGGTGACCTTGCTCGCCAGCACCGTCGGCGAGCGCTGGAGCGGCTTGCTTGCGGTGTTTCCGGTGCTCGGCAGTGTCATGGCAGTGTTCTCTCAACAAACCCGGGGACCCGCATTCACCGCCGTGTTACTGCGGGCCACGGCCACCGGCATGTATTCGTTCGCGGCGTTCTGCCTGACGCTGGCATTGGCACTGCCTCGTTGGGGATGGAGCGCATTCGTCCTCGGCGTGGCAGTGTCTCTTGGCATGCTGCTGATCACCAAGCGGCTGGCCGCACCATCGCGTGGTAATGCCCGGCAAACGCCTGAAGTGAGGGCCGAGCCAAGCGACCCGCAACCACGGTAGCCAGCGAACGCCCAGCCGATTGTGCCGGACGAGGATCTTCGCTCCCACGCTCGCGGGTCACATGACCTCACGTCGCCTCTCCTGCCCTGATTCAAGATCGCGCTGGAGTGATCAAGGTTGGCCGTGGGATGATCGCCGCCACTGCGCGATTACCCCGGAGAGTTTGCATGTCGTTGAGTAAAAAAGCCGTTGTCCTGTTGCTGACAGCGGTCACCAGCTTCGCTGCCGTGAGCGTTTACGCTGCCAAGCAACCGGCCGCGAAAACCGCACCCGCACAAAAAATCTCGGCGCTGGGCGGGAAATTCGCTTTCACCTTGCCCCAAGGCTTTATTGCCAACCCACTGCCTGGTGGTGATGCCGCCAAGGGCACCGCTGGCGCAACGGGCACCATGTACACCAATCAGGCGAGCAAAACCGTACTGATCATTGCTGAAAATACCTTGCCCAATAGTCTGAACGTCAAAGACAACGACACTGCTTTTCTGGACGAGTCAGTGTCCGGTTTCGCCACTCAGCAACGCGAAGCCTTGCCTGACTTCAACAAGCAAAGTGAAAAAAGCCTGATCGTCAAAGGCCTGGGCCTGCGCCAGATCGACAGCACCGCCACCCAGGGCGGCGGTCTGACGCTCGACACCAGCCTGCTGGCCGGCTCTGGTACACGCATGATGCTGATCCAGATCATCTCCCGCGCCGACGACAAGGCTGGTCATACGGCATTGGTCAAACAGATCCTTGGCGATAAATAATCCTTCAGACTACTGATTGATCCGCAGCAACCAGGCATTCAAATCCTGCATTTCGGCCGCACTGATGGTGTGGCCGACGCCTGGATAGGCATGAAACTCAGGCGTGAGCGCAATGCCCTGCAACAGGCTGTTGGCCTCGCTGCCATCGCTGTAGGGCAGTTTCAGGTCGGCCGTCCCGTGACCGATGAAAATCGCCAACGGCTCAAGCGCCTTGTCGGCCTTGAGCTGCGACCTCAACACTGGCAAAACCTTACCGCTCAACGCCGCAATCCCGCGCACCGTCTCGGGATGACGCAAGGCAACTTCATACGACATGATCGCGCCCTGGCTGAACCCCACCAGAAACACCTTGTCGGCCTCCGTGTGATACTTCTTCGCCGCCTGCGCCACGAAATCGACAATCAGCGCGCTGCTGCTATTCAGGTCATCGGTATCGCCGTCATAAGCGCCTTCGCCCTTCTTGCGAAACCACTGATAACTGTCCGCCTCAACCGCCTGCGGCGCCCGCACCGACAGGTATGTGTACTGCGCCGGCAACTCCTCCTTGATGTCGAACAGGTCCTCTTCGTTACTGCCCGAACCGTGGAGAAAAATCACCAACGGCTGATTGCGTGAATCAGGATTGGACTGCTCAAGGTACGGCAACGGCAAATCATCGTTGAGCGCCGCATGGGCAACGGAAGACACCATCAACATCAACACAGCAAAAAACCGGAACATGGACCTTCCCTCGAATACGGCAAATTCGCGCCAGAGCCTAACACCACAAGAAGCGCTTTCGAAAACCGCTCCAACCACTCAGGCCGGCTGTCAGGCCGCCATCGCGAGCAAGATCAGTTCCCACAGGAGATGGGGCAATTGACCACTACACAGACTCAATCGTTGACCAACTTCCCAACCCGTATCGCCTCCCGTCCGGCCACCTTTGCCTGCCAGATCCCCGGCTGCGTATACCGCCCACGATCCAGCGCAAACAACACCCCACTGGTCCCGGCACGCACCACCGTGACCCGATCACTCAACGGATCGACCACCTCAAACAACGCATCGCCCTTCTCGACCCACTCACCCGCCTCACGCAGAAAACTCACCACCCCGTGATGCGGCGCAAACAGATACTCCGTCCCCTCGAACGGCATCCCCTCACAACACTCGCTTGGCGCCTTCGGCCACTCACCGGCAATCAGACCCTGCTCCGCCAGGAACCCAAGTATCGCCTCACAATTGGCCTGAGCCTGATCGACCCGCGTGTCGCCCATGCTCCCCAGCTCCAGCGTTGTCGCCAGGTTGGCCGGTGGAATCACCGCCTGCGGGAAAGCTTTGGCCAGCCGCAACCACGGCGATGAACAGGACTCATCGAACGAACTGCCACCGGAGTCTTCGCACAACAACGCCACCCCGGCCTTCAACCGCGCCGCCAGAGACTGCCACCGCGGCCAGTGTTGCGGCAGCGCATAAAGATGAATGGCCGCCTCGAAATCGCAATGCAGATCCAGGGTGATCTCAGCCTCACAGGCATGCCGTAACAGCAAGCGATGCAGGGCTTCCAGCTGTGAAGCCGGAGCCGGTAACCGGTCGAGGACCTGACCCATGGTCTGACGGATCAACGCGATGTTGGCCTCGGCGTCGTTGCCCAACTGCGAACCGATCAACGCCCCCACCGGCCCGCTGAGTTCGTAGAACGCCCGGTTGAAATTCTTCCCGCTGCCCAGCTCGAAACGGCCCATGTGGGCGCTTTGCAGATGCTGGTCCAGGCCAATCGGGTTGGCCACCGGCACCAATTCGATAACACCGTTGAGCTGGCCCTGAGCTTCAAGTTCGGAGAGACGCTTCTTCAGCTCCCAGGCTGTGCGCATGCCCGGCAGTTCATCGGCGTGCAGGCTGGCCTGAATGTAGACCTTGCGCGAACCCGCGCCAAAACGAAACACGCTGAGGCTGCGCTCGGTGCCGAGGTGGCTCCAGGGCAGTTGATGGTCGATACGTTGCATGGCGGGCTCCTGTGTTGAACTCTGCCTGGTGACCTTTGCGTTTGCCTTCAGACGTCTGTAACCGGCCTTCAGAAACGCCTCGCTTTCAGTCAAGATGCCACAGGTTCCGACAGAAAAGCCGACCGTACACCCCTTCGCCACCAGAGAGCCGCGCCATGCCCGAGCAATCGACCTCGTTGAACCTGATCCAGCACCACCCCGCCGAAGGCCCGGGCGCGATTGACGATTGGGCCGAGTCCCGGGGGCTGACGCTTAAGGTGTTTCGCGCGGACCTTGGTCAGCTACCGCCCGCAAGCGCTGCGCCGGTGATCATTCTGGGCGGGCCTTATGAGGCCAATGCAGGTCCGCAGTGGCTGGCAGAAGAGCGCAAGTGGCTGGCGGCGAGCATCGCACAAGGCGCGCCGGTGTTCGCCATTTGCCTGGGTGCGCAATTGCTGGCCCTGAGCCTGGGCGGGAACGTGCGGCGAATGGCCCGGACCGAGACCGGCTGGACCCAGGTTACATTCGCTGACGAGCACGCACTGAACGTACTGGAATGGCATGAGGACGCGATTGATTTACCACCCGACGCGCAATTGCTGGCCAGCAGCACCCAGTGCGAGCAGCAGATGTACGCCGTCGGCTCGACGCGCGTGGGATTGCAGTTTCATCCGGAATGGAACGCCGAGTCGGTAGCGCTGCTCAATGCCCACTTCGGCAACGAGTCCCCCCTGACCCGCGATCAGGACGACAGCGCCGCTTACCGCCTAGTGTTCGACTGGTTGCAAGCGACGCTGGATGAGTGGCACGCGGTCGCGGCCAGGGCCTAGTGATGCCCCCCTGTGGCGAGGGAGCTTGCTCCCGCTCGGCTGCGAAGCAGTCGCAATAAAGTTGATGCGTTTTCCTGAGAGAACGCACTGACAGGTTTACGACCGCTTCGCGATCGAGCGGGAGCAAGCTCCCTCGCCACAAGAACTGACTCGACCACGTGTCGTGATCAGCACTCGCATCCGATTGCCGCACTGGCTGGCCGTTCAACCGTGCGGCTCAACTCAAAGCCTTCATCCAGCCACCCCGTCACTCCGCCGATCATTTCCTTGACCGGGTATTCCAGCGCCGCGAGCTTCACCGCAGCCTTGTTCGCGCCGTTGCAGTGCGGACCGGCGCAATACACCACGAACAGCGTGGTTTTCGGGTAAGCCGCCAGTACCTCGGCGCTGATCAAGCGCCCAGGAATGTTGATCGCACCCGGCACATGACCGCGCTCGAAAGCCAATGGCCCCCGCACATCCACCAAAACGAAGTCCACATCACCGGCTTGTTGGCTGCCAAAGACGTCGGAACAGTCGGTTTCAAAGGTCAGGCGATTGCTGAAATGCATCAGGGCAACGGCAGATGGGGCGGCAGGAATTTCGCGAACCAGACTGGTCATGGGTGTTCTCCAAAGCGTGTGTGGGCGTGAGAGGACTGTATCCAACTCGCCGATACCGCTACAGTGGCGCACAAGACACTCACTGGGAATTTTCCGCCAAATGCACACCGAACCCGGATTAGTCGCGATTCTGGCCTACGACGGTCTCTGCACCTTCGAGTTCGGGATTGCCGTGGAGATCTTCGGGCTGGCGCGGCCAGAGTTCGACTTTCCCTGGTACGAACACCGGATCGTCGGCGTCGATCAGGGACCGATGCGCGCCATGGGCGGCATTCAGGTTTTGGCCGACGGCGGTATGGAGCTGCTGGACACCGCGCGGACCATCATCATTCCCGGTTGGCGCAGCCGTACTGAACCAGTGCCTGAAGCCCTGCTTTCGGCCCTGCGTCAGGCGCATACCCGAGGCGCGCGGCTGCTGTCGATCTGCTCCGGGGTGTTTGTACTCGCAGCCACGGGGTTGCTCGACGGGCTGAGCGCGACGACTCACTGGCGTTATACCGAGGAACTGGCCGAGCGCTTCCCGAACATTCTGGTCGATCCCGATGTGCTGTATGTCGATGCGGGTCAGTTGATCACGTCCGCCGGCAGCGCCGCCGGCATTGATGCGTGCCTGCACCTGGTGGCGCGGGACTTCGGCACCCAGGTCGCCAACTCGGTGGCACGCCGGTTGGTGATGTCGCCGCAACGTACCGGCGGGCAGGCACAGTTCATTCCCGCCCCCGTCAGCCGCACACCCCGCAGCGATTTGTCACGCGTCATGCAATGGGCCCGCGAACGCCTGCATGAACCGCTGGGCGTGCGCGAACTGGCGAGCCAGGCGGCCATGAGTGAGCGAACTTTTTTACGACGGTTCAGCGAAGCCACCGGTGCCTCGCCCAAATCCTGGCTGCAACAACAACGGTTGGCACGCGCCCGGGAACTGCTGGAAAGCAGCGTGCACAACACCGAGTCCATCGCGCTGCAATGTGGTTACCGTTCGGTGGAGAGTTTTCGGGTGGCGTTTCGCAGCGTGGTCGGGCTACCGCCGTCGGTGTATCGGGAGCGGTTTGGCCGCGAGGTGAAAACGCTGTCGATGTGAGGGGTGATTGCAAACGCACTCACCCGCAAACGCAGCAGCACTGTGTTTGCGGGTGAGGTACAGCGCCGAAGCTTAGTGTCCGCTGCGCAGCATTTCATTCGGCACATATTTGCCGATTTCAAACTTGCCGATCGCCGCACGGTGCACTTCGTCCGGGCCATCGGCCAGACGCAGCGTACGTTGCATGGCGTACATGTAGGCCAGCGGGAAATCGTTGGAGACACCCGCACCACCGTGGATCTGAATCGCCCGGTCGATCACCTTCAAGGCCACATTCGGCGCCACCACCTTGATCTGGGCGATTTCGCTTTTCGCCACTTTGTTGCCCACGGTGTCCATCATGTAGGCGGCTTTGAGGGTCAGCAGCCGCGCCATGTCGATTTCCATCCGCGAGTCGGCGATCTTGTCGATATTGCCGCCCAAGCGCGCCAGCGGTTTACCGAATGCGGTGCGGTTGATCGAACGTTTGCACATCAATTCCAGTGCGCGCTCCGCCATGCCGATCGAGCGCATGCAGTGGTGAATCCGGCCTGGGCCAAGGCGCCCCTGGGCGATCTCGAAGCCACGGCCCTCACCCAGCAGCACGTTTTCATAAGGTACGCGGACGTTCTCGAACAGCACTTCGGCGTGACCGTGAGGCGCATCGTCGTAACCGAACACCGGCAGCGGACGGACAATCTTCACGCCAGGAGTATCCACCGGCACCAGAATCATCGAGTGCTGCTGGTGACGCGGCGCGTCCGGATTGCTCAGGCCCATGAAAATCAGGATTTTGCAGCGTGGATCGCATGCGCCGGAGGTCCACCACTTCTTGCCGTTGATCACCCATTCGTCGCCATCGCGCACCGCACGAGCGGCCATGTTTGTGGCATCGGAGGACGCCACGTCCGGCTCGGTCATGGCGAACGCCGAACGGATCTCGCCGCGCAGCAGCGGCTCCAGCCAGCGCTGCTTTTGCTCTTCATTGGCGTAGCGCACCAATACTTCCATGTTGCCAGTATCCGGCGCCGAGCAGTTGAACGGCTCAGGTCCGAGCAAGGAGCGGCCCATGATTTCCGCCAATGGCGCGTATTCCAGGTTGGTCAGGCCGGCGCCCAGTTCGGACTCCGGTAAAAACAGGTTCCACAAGCCTTCAGCCTTGGCCTTGTTTTTCAGTTCCTCCATGATCGCGGTCGGCTGCCAGCGATCGCCTTCAGCAACCTGGCGTTCAAACACCGCTTCGGCTGGATAAACGTAAGCATCCATGAACGCAGTCACGCGTTCACGCAGTTCCTGGACCTTGGGGGAATAGGCGAAATCCATGGGCAGCTACCTTTTTTGACGAGGTGTTGAAGACGTTGTTGAGGTCATGAATCGATGCTAGATCAGCGTTGATAATTTACCTAGCCTATTCTCGGCGTGTATTAACATTCATCACCGATATATGATCGACTGATCGAGCCCCTGCTCCAATAACAAAAGCCAAGAGCGAAACGCCATGAATCTAAGCAAGGTCGACCTCAATCTTTTCATCGTCTTTGACGCAATCTACACCGAAGCCAACCTGACCCGCGCCGGGCAAATTGTCGGCATTACCCAGCCTGCGGTGTCGAACGCTCTGGCCCGTCTGCGCGAGACCTTCAACGACCCATTGTTCGTGCGTACCGCCCAGGGCATGGTGCCCACGCCCATGGCGCAAAACATCATCGGCCCGGTACGCAACGCGCTGTCGCTGCTGCGGGTATCGGTGCAGGAAAGCCGGATTTTCAACCCGTTGCAGGCGGTCAAGACCTATCGCATCAGCATGACCGACCTCACCGAAGCGGTGATCCTGCCGCCGCTGTTTCAACGCCTGCGACGCCTGGCGCCGACGGTGATCATCGAGAGCTTCCTGTCCAAACGCCGCGAGACCACCAAGGAACTCGCCGCTGGCCGCCTGGACTTTGCCGTCGATGCCCCGCTCAACACCGATCCGCAAGTGCGCCACGTCAAGTTGATGGAAGACCGTTATGTGTGCGCCATGCGCAAGGGTCATCCGATGGCGAGCAAGGAAAAATTCACTCTCGACGACTACCTGTCACTGCCCCATGTGCACATTTCCAGCCGCCGCAGCGGCCTGGGTTATGTCGACCTGGCCTTGGGCAAAATGGGCATCCAGCGCAAGATCGCCCTGCGCTCGCAGCATTACCTGATGGCCTCCCAGGTGTTGCAGCAAACCGACATGGTGATGACCGTGCCAGAGCGTTTTGCCCGGCGTCATGACCTGCACGCCTTCTATCTGCCGGTCAATGATGTGCCGCCGGTGGAGACCCACCTCTACTGGCACGAAAGCACCGACCAGGACCCGGCCAACCGCTGGATGCGCGAGCAGATGATCGAGTTGTGCCAGCAAGTGACGGCGCATGAGAAGAAGCTCGACAAGCAGTTGGCTTGAGGAAGGTTGAAAGATCGCAGGCTGCGCCAGCTCCACACTGTAAAGGCATATGCCTGCGATTTTTTCCTCCTTGACGTTTACGTCAACCTGACATTAGCTTAGCGCCATGACCTCTTTTTCGAGCGCGCCCATGAGCAGCCAGACCTATAGCATTTCCGACCTCGCCCGCGAACTCGACATCACCACTCGCGCCATTCGCTTTTACGAAGAGCAAGGCCTGCTCAGCCCCGAGCGTCGCGGCCAGGAACGTATCTACTCACCACGTGACAAGGTCAGCCTGAAGCTGATCCTGCGTGGCAAGCGCATCGGTTTTTCCCTGGCCGAATGCCGCGAACTGATCGAGCTTTACGATCCCTCCAGCGGCAATCAGAAACAGCTGCACAGCATGCTGGCGAAAATCACCGAACGCCGTGAACAGCTTGAACAGCAATTGCTGGACATCGAGCAGATGAAACTGGAACTCGACACCGCCGAAGAACGCTGTGTCCAGGCGTTGGAACAGACGATCAAGAGCCAGCAGACGGTTTAGCAGGTCTACGCAATCCACTGTTGATCGTTCCCACGCGCAGTAAAGGAACGCAGCCCGTGACGCTCCGCGTCACAATCAAGAGCGGACGCAGAGCGTCCATTGAGGCATTCCCACGCAGAGCATGGGAACGATCTCATAACACACAGGTAGATATCCTATGCCCCTCCCCACCCACGTACGCCTGATCGAAGTCGGCCCACGCGATGGTCTGCAGAACGAAGCCCAACCCATCAGCGTTGCGGACAAGGTGCAGTTGGTCGATGCACTCAGCGCCGCTGGCCTTGGCTATATAGAAGTCGGCAGTTTCGTTTCCCCGAAATGGGTACCGCAAATGGCCGGCTCGGCTGAAGTTTTTGCGCAGATCCAGCGCAAGCCAGGGGTGACCTACGGCGCACTGGCGCCGAACCTGCGCGGGTTCGAAGACGCGGTTGCTGCCGGGGTCAAGGAAGTCGCGGTATTCGCCGCCGCGTCCGAATCCTTCTCGCAACGCAACATCAATTGCTCGATCAGCGAAAGCCTGGCGCGCTTCGTGCCGATCATGGACGCCGCCCGGCAACACGGGGTCAGTGTGCGCGGCTACGTGTCCTGTGTGCTCGGCTGCCCTTACGAGGGTGACGTGGCGCCTGAGCAAGTTGCCCTGGTTGCACGCGAGCTGTACGCGATGGGCTGCTACGAGGTCTCTCTCGGCGACACCATCGGTACCGGCACCGCCGGCGCAACGCGCAAGATGTTCGAGGTGGTTTCAGCTGACGTGCCACGGGACAAACTGGCCGGGCATTTCCACGACACTTACGGTCAGGCCATGGCCAACATCTATGCCAGCCTGCTGGAAGGGATTGCGGTGTTCGACAGTTCCATCGCCGGCCTCGGCGGCTGCCCGTATGCCAAAGGCGCCAGCGGTAACGTTGCCACCGAAGACGTGCTGTACCTGCTCAACGGCCTGGGCATCGAGACCGGCGTCGACATGGACAAACTGATTCTGGCCGGCCAGCAGATCTGCAACGTCCTGGGCCGTCCCACCGGTTCACGCGTGGCCAAGGCCCGCAGCGCCCAGTGATGTGTCGGGGGTGTTACCGCACCCGCAACAAAACGAGTAACACGGAAACAACCTGACCGAATTTTTATGAACGATTTGTCCTACAAAATTTTAATTGCTTGATTTTAAAGGACTTTAAAAAGTTGGCATGGCTTCTGCTATCTCTATGGCATAACAAGAATAAAAAGCAGCAAACCTAATAAAAATAAGACGTAACGACTCTGACATAACAAAAACAACACGGCAGAGACGCAGCTAACAGATTTTTTTGGAGAAGGTGTGCTTTTCAGGGTGCTGCTTGCAGTAACCCGCAACCGGGCAGAGAACAATAAAACTACCTTCAGGTAGCTCCCGAACTGGTTGGATCGCTTGGCGAAAAAGCAGATCAGCGCTCAAAAAAATACGTTTGCTCTTGACCCCGGATGGGGGTCGCCCAAAACAGCGGTAAAGGGTCACGGTTGCCAAAAACAACAATAGACCGCCCCTTAATAATAAAAAAAGAGCAGGCAACGACAAATTAAAGGGGAGCTTCGGCTCCCCTTTGTGCTGTCTGCGTTTGGCCAAACCTGTAGGAGCGGGGGGGGCGCCTAGCTCTTGCCCACGATGGGAACGCCTTGATCCAACAAGGAAACCGCGTCATCGCTCATCGCAGGCAAACGGAACGCCGCCCGGCCGCTCCTACGTTTTATTGCGTAACTCCTCGATACTGATCTCACGCATCCGGAACTTCTGGATCTTGCCGGTCACAGTCATCGGAAACTCTTCGACGAACTTGAAGTAGCGCGGCGTCTTGAAGTGCGCGATGCGTTCCTTGCACCAGGCTTGCAGCTCTTGCTCAGTGGCGCTGTGGCCCGGGTGAAACTTGATCCAGGCGACGATCTCCTCACCGTACTTCTCGCATGGAATGCCGATGATTTGCACATCCGCCACCGCCGAATGGGTGAAGAAGAACTCTTCCAGCTCCCGCGGGTAAATATTCTCGCCACCGCGAATGATCATGTCCTTGTTACGTCCGGCGATACAGACGTAACCGTCTTCGTTCATGGTTGCCAGATCGCCGGTGTGCATCCAGCCAGCCTGATCGATCGCCTCGGCCGTGCCTTGCGGGTTGTTCCAGTAACCGAGCATCACGCTGTAACCGCGGGTGCACAGCTCGCCGATGGTCCCGCGGGGCACCAGATTGCCCGCCTCATCAATGATTTTGCTTTCCAGCTGCGGCTGCGTGCGGCCAACCGTGGTGACGCGCAGTTCCAGGTCGTCTGACGGACCGGTCTGTAATGACACCGGACTGGTTTCCGTCATGCCGTAGGCAATCTGCACTTCGCTCATGTGCATTTCGCTGATGACCCGGCGCATGACTTCAATCGGGCACGTTGCCCCGGCCATGATCCCGGTACGCAACGTCGACAGGTCAAACTCTGCACGGCGCGGTTGATCGAGCATGGCGATGAACATGGTCGGCACACCGTACAACGCGGTGGCTTTCTCTTGCGCAACAGTGGTCAACGTCAGCAACGGGTCGAAGGCGTCGTTGGGGTAAATCATGGTGCTGCCATGGGTGACGCAACCCAAATTGCCCATGACCATGCCGAAGCAGTGATACAGCGGCACCGGGATCACCAGGCGATCATTGGCGGTCAGCCCGAGGCTTTCGCCAACCATGTAGCCGTTGTTGAGGATGTTGTAGTGACTGAGAGTCGCGCCCTTGGGAAATCCGGTGGTGCCCGAGGTGTATTGAATGTTCACCGCCTGGTCGAAATGCAGGCTGCTTTGCCGTGCCTTGAGCTGTTCGACGGGCACCCCGGCGCCAAGATCCGCCAGTTGCGACCACGGCAAAAAGCCTGATGGCGGTTGCACGTCGAGACTGATCACACCACGTAAATCCGGCAGGCGCTCAGAGTGCAGACGGCCAATGGATTGCTCGGCCAGTTCCGGTGCCAGGCCATGCAGCATGGCGTGGTAATCGGAGGTCTTGAACGAACCGGCACACACCAGCCATTGGCAGCCGGACTGCTTCAGCACGTACTCGAGTTCGGAACTGCGGTAGGCCGGATTGATGTTGACCAGAATCACCCCGATCTTCGCGCTGGCAAACTGGCTGATGCACCACTGCGCACAGTTTGGCGCCCAGATGCCAAGACGGTCACCGGTCTGCAAGCCCAACGCCAGTAAGGCTCTGGCGTGCAAATCGACCGCTTCGGCCAATTGCGCCCAGCTGTAGCGAAGTTGCTGATGACGCACCACCAATGCGTCACCCTGGGGGTATTTCGCGACGGTGTTATCGAACGCTTGGCCAATGGTCATCGCCAGCAAGGCTTTGTCCTGTGAACCACGGCTGTAGCTGTGCTGTGGGGGAGCACTGTGTTGATCCATGACGACCCCTATTGTCTTTATTTTAGGAGCGAGGCTTGCCTGCGACAGGACTGCCCCGGCGTTACTGAAAGTCCGCGCTATCGTTCATCGCGAGCAAGCTCGGCTCCTACAGAGTCGCTCAAGTTGACGTTAACGTAAAGGGTGATTGACAGCCATTCGTCACAGGCTTACGTTAACGTAAAGGTGACAGTCGATTCGGCGCGCTGTGCAGGCCGATTCTCCATTTATAAAAACAAGTTTGAAGGTGCCCCATGAGCTATCCGACCCTGAACTTTGCCCTCGGCGAAACCATCGACATGCTGCGTGACCAGGTCCGCGCCTTTGTCAGCAAAGAGATCGCCCCGCGCGCAGCACAGATCGATATCGATAACCTGTTCCCGGCTGACTTGTGGCGTAAATTCGGTGACATGGGGTTGCTGGGGATTACCGTTCCAGAAGAATACGGCGGTGCCGGCCTGGGCTATCTGGCGCACGTGGTGGCCATGGAAGAAATCAGCCGTGGCTCGGCCTCGGTCGCCCTGTCCTACGGCGCGCATTCCAACCTCTGCGTCAATCAGATCAACCGCAACGGCACCCACGAACAGAAATCCAACTACCTGCCGAAGCTGATCAGCGGCGAGCACATCGGCGCCCTCGCCATGAGCGAGCCGAACGCCGGCTCCGACGTGGTTTCGATGAAACTGCGCGCCGACAAACGTGGCGACCACTATGTGCTCAACGGCAGCAAGACCTGGATCACCAACGGCCCGGACGCCAACACTTACGTGATCTACGCCAAGACCGACCTGGAAAAAGGCCCGCACGGGATCACCGCATTTATCGTCGAACGCGACTGGAAAGGTTTCAGCCGCAGCAACAAATTCGACAAGCTGGGCATGCGCGGTTCGAACACGTGTGAGCTGTTCTTCGATGACGTTGAAGTCCCGGAAGAAAACATCCTGGGCGTGCTCAACGGTGGCGTGAAAGTGCTGATGAGCGGCCTCGACTACGAGCGCGTGGTGCTCTCCGGCGGACCAACCGGGATCATGCAGGCCTGCATGGACCTCATCGTCCCGTACATCCACGACCGCAAACAGTTCGGCCAAAGCATCGGCGAATTCCAGCTGATCCAGGGCAAGGTCGCCGACATGTACACCCAACTCAATGCCAGCCGCGCCTACCTGTACGCAGTGGCTCAAGCCTGCGAGCGTGGCGAAACCACCCGCAAGGACGCTGCCGGCGTAATCCTTTACAGCGCTGAACGCGCCACGCAAATGGCCCTCGATGCGATCCAGATTCTGGGTGGCAACGGCTACATCAACGAATTCCCTGCAGGCCGTCTGCTGCGTGACGCCAAGCTGTATGAAATCGGCGCGGGCACCAGTGAGATCCGTCGCATGCTGATCGGTCGCGAACTCTTCAACGAAACCCGCTAACGGAGCTGTCCATGGCAATCCTGCACACCCAGCTCAACCCCCGCTCGGCGGAGTTCGCGGCCAACAGCGCGGCGATGCTTGCCCAGGTCGACGCCTTGCACACCCTGCTCGCTCAGGTCCGGCAAGGCGGCGGCGCCAAGGCCCAGGAACGGCATACCTCACGCGGCAAACTGCTGCCCCGTGAGCGGATTAATCGCCTGCTCGACCCAGGTTCGCCCTTTCTGGAAATCAGCCAACTGGCGGCTTACGAGGTCTACGGTGAAGATGTTCCCGCCGCCGGAGTGATCGCCGGCATTGGCCGGGTCGAAGGCGTCGAATGCATGATCGTTGCCAACGACGCGACGGTAAAAGGCGGTTCGTACTACCCGCTGACGGTAAAAAAGCACCTGCGCGCCCAGACCATCGCCCAACAGAATCGCCTGCCGTGCATCTACCTGGTCGACTCAGGCGGCGCCAACCTGCCGCGTCAGGATGAAGTGTTCCCGGATCGTGAACACTTCGGCCGAATCTTCTTCAACCAGGCCAATATGAGCGCCATGGGCATCCCGCAAATCGCCGTGGTCATGGGCTCCTGCACCGCCGGTGGCGCTTATGTGCCGGCCATGGCCGATGAAGCGATCATGGTCCGTCAACAGGCGACGATTTTTCTCGCCGGCCCGCCGCTGGTGAAAGCCGCGACCGGTGAAGTGGTCAGCGCCGAAGACCTTGGCGGTGCCGATGTGCACTGCAAGATTTCCGGTGTAGCCGACCACTATGCCGACAGCGACGAACACGCGTTGGCCTTGGCTCGACGCAGCGTTGCCAACCTCAACTGGCGCAAGCTCGGCGAATTGCAGCAACGCACGCCGATTGCCCCGCTGTTCGCCAGCGATGAGCTGTACGGCGTAGTGCCGGCCGATGCCAAGCAGCCGTTCGATGTGCGTGAAGTCATCGCGCGCCTGGTCGACGGTTCGGTATTCGATGAGTTCAAAGCGCTGTTTGGGACGACGCTGGTCTGTGGTTTTGCGCATCTGCACGGCTACCCGATCGCGATTCTCGCCAACAACGGCATCCTCTTCGCCGAAGCTGCGCAGAAAGGTGCGCACTTCATCGAACTGGCCTGCCAGCGCGGAATTCCCTTGCTGTTCCTGCAGAACATCACCGGCTTCATGGTCGGCCAGAAATACGAAGCCGGCGGCATTGCCAAGCACGGCGCAAAACTGGTCACCGCCGTGGCCTGCGCCAAGGTGCCGAAATTCACCGTGATCATCGGCGGCAGCTTCGGCGCCGGTAACTACGGCATGTGTGGACGGGCCTACGATCCGCGGTTCCTGTGGATGTGGCCGAACGCGCGAATCGGCGTGATGGGCGCCGAGCAAGCCGCGGGCGTGCTGGTGCAGGTCAAGCGTGAACAGGCTGAACGCAGCGGTCACCCTTTCTCCGACGCCCAGGAAGCCGAGATCAAGCAACCGATCCTCGATCAGTACGAAGAACAGGGCCACCCCTACTATTCCAGCGCCCGGTTGTGGGACGACGGCGTCATTGACCCGGCGCAAACCCGCGACGTGCTGGCCCTGGCCTTGTCCGCATCGCTGAACGCACCTATCGAACCGAGCCGCTTCGGCGTGTTCCGGATGTGATCTGGAGAAAACCATGAGCGACTTCAATACCCTCGAACTGCTGACCGACCCGCGTGGTTTCGCCACGCTGTGGTTGAGTCGCGAGGCGAAAAACAACGCCTTCAACGCCGAAATGATCCGCGAACTGATCCTCGCGTTGGACAAGGTCCAGAGCAACCCGAGCCTGCGTTTTCTGCTGGTGCGCGGGCGTGGCAAGCATTTCAGCGCTGGCGCCGACCTGGCCTGGATGCAGCAATCGGCCGAACTCGATTACCACACCAACCTTGACGACGCTCGCGAACTGGCTGAGTTGATGTACAACCTGGCCAAGCTGAAGATCCCGACGCTGGCGGTGGTCCAAGGTGCAGCTTATGGCGGCGCATTGGGCTTGATCAGTTGCTGCGACATGGCGATTGGTGCCGATGACGCGCAATTCTGTCTGTCGGAAGTGCGCATCGGCCTGGCTCCGGCGGTGATCAGCCCTTTCGTTGTGCAAGCCATCGGTGAACGGGCCGCACGCCGGTATGCACTGACCGCTGAACGCTTCAGCGGTCAACGCGCTCAAGAAATCGGCCTGCTCAGCGAAAGCTACCCGACCAGCGAACTGGAGTCGCAGGTCGAACAGTGGATCAACAATCTGTTGCTCAATAGCCCACACGCCATGCGCTCAAGTAAGGAGTTGCTGCGTGAAGTCGGCAACGGTTCCTTGAACCCGGCGTTACGCCGCTACTGTGAAAACGCGATCGCCCGAATTCGTGTCAGCCCTGAAGGTCAGGAAGGCTTGCGGGCGTTCCTGCAAAAACGTCCGCCAAGTTGGCAGCCCGAATCCACTACCAAGGAGCTGCGTTGATGAGCGCCCCTGTTCTCACCACCTTGCTGGTAGCCAACCGTGGCGAAATTGCCTGCCGAGTGATGCGTACCGCCAAGGCGCTGGGCCTGACCACCGTGGCCGTGCACAGCGCTACCGATCGCGATGCGCGGCACAGTCGCGAGGCAGACATCCGCGTTGATCTGGGTGGCAGCAAAGCGGCTGACAGTTACCTGCAAATCGACAAACTGCTCGCTGCCGCCAAGACCAGCGGCGCTCAGGCGATTCACCCAGGTTATGGCTTTCTCTCGGAGAACGCCGGATTTGCGCGCGCCATTGAAGCCGCCGGTTTGATTTTCCTCGGCCCACCCGCTTCGGCCATTGACGCCATGGGCAGCAAATCGGCCGCAAAAGCCCTGATGGAAATCGCTGGTGTACCGCTGGTACCGGGTTATCACGGCGAAGCCCAGGACCTGGAGACCTTCCGCGACGCTGCCGAGCGCATCGGCTATCCGGTGCTGCTCAAGGCGACTGCCGGTGGCGGTGGTAAAGGCATGAAAGTGGTCGAGGACGTCAGCCAAATGGCCGAAGCCCTGGCCTCGGCGCAGCGTGAAGCCCAATCTTCGTTTGGCGATTCGCGGATGCTGGTGGAAAAGTACCTGCTCAAACCACGGCATGTGGAAATCCAGGTCTTCGCTGATCAGCACGGTAACTGCCTGTACCTCAACGAACGTGATTGCTCGATTCAACGTCGTCACCAGAAAGTCGTCGAAGAGGCGCCGGCCCCCGGCCTAAGCGCGCAACTGCGCAAAGCCATGGGTGAAGCGGCGGTCCGCGCAGCGCAAGCGATCGGTTATGTCGGCGCAGGCACCGTGGAGTTTCTGCTGGATTCGCGCGGTGAGTTCTTCTTCATGGAGATGAACACGCGCCTGCAGGTCGAGCACCCGGTCACCGAAGCCATCACCGGTCTCGACCTGGTGGCGTGGCAGATTCGCGTCGCCCAAGGCGAGCCGCTGCCCATGACGCAGGCGCAGGTGCCGTTGCTCGGCCATGCGATTGAAGTACGTTTGTATGCCGAAGACCCAAGCAATGACTTCTTGCCGGCCACCGGACACCTGGCGCTGTACCGCGAGTCAGCCGCGGGCCCGGGCCGGCGCGTCGACAGCGGTGTCGAGGAAGGCGATAGTATTTCGCCGTTCTACGATCCGATGCTTGGCAAGCTCATCGCCTGGGGCGAGGACCGCGAACAGGCACGTTTGCGGCTGCTGAGCATGCTTGACGAGTTCGCCATTGGCGGGCTGAAGACCAACATCAGCTTTCTGCGCCGAATCATCGGACACCCGGCCTTCGCTGCGGCTGAGCTCGACACTGGATTCATCCCACGCTATCAGGAACAATTACTGCCAGCGCCAAGCGAACTCAGCGATGAGTTCTGGCAAGCCGCTGCTCAAGCCTTTGCACAAAGCCCGGCACACCACGTACGCGCCGATGACCCGGGTTCACCATGGGCCGTTGGCAGCGGTTTCCGTGCCGGCTTGCCAGCAGAAACCACGCTGCACTTAAGCTGCGAAGACCAGGATCGAGCAATCACCCTGGCCCCCGCCGACACCCGCAACGCCGAGCTCAACGGTGAGCAATTACTGGTCGAGCATCACGGCTTGCGCCGTCAGCATCGCGCCATCCGTCAGGCTGAAACCCTGTACCTGCAATGGGAGGGTGAGCTGCGCTGCATCAAGCCTTACGACCCTATCGCCGCGGTGGAAGCCAGCCATAGTCATCAGGGCGGCCTGACCGCACCAATGAATGGCAGCATCGTCCGTGTATTGGTAACGCCAGGGCAAACGGTCGAAACCGGTGCGCAACTGGTGGTGCTGGAAGCCATGAAAATGGAGCACAGTATTCGTGCGCCCCATGCAGGTGTGGTCAAAGCCTTGTATTGCCAGGAGGGCGAGATGGTCAACGAAGGCAGCGCGCTGGTGGAGCTGGAATAATCGCGGTCTGATGACAGGTCCTACGCCGTAGGACCTGTCTGACCAGGGTCTGTACGAAAACTCGCCGAGCGGTGATCAGGCAAGGCAAAAACAGGCGAGGAACGGCTGGGGTCGCACCCGACTTTAGGCCCCTAAATGAGCATTCCGAGCCTGTTTTTAACGCAGCCTGGTCGACGCGCAGACAGTTTTCGTACAGAGCCTAGAACTTGGCAGTTGCCTGCACCACTACTCCGATAATTCGGCACTCGTCGGTAAACAGGGCTTTCGGGTAAGTCGGATTCAGCGGCACGAGATACCGTTGACCGCCCTCTTCGATCAATTTGCGGAACGTCGCTTCGGCGCTGTCTGGCCACTGCGCGATCACCAGTTTACCGGGCACGGCTTCAACCGCCGGGTCGACCAGAATCAGCATGTCTTGCGCAATACTGATGCCGCTCGGGGCGGTCATCGCATCGCCGACCACAACCAGCCAGAACGCCGGGCCTTGGGCGTGATAATCCGATAACTCGTGGCGTCCCTTGGCATAAGCAGCCGGCGCAGCCTCGCGCACCTCACTGATACCCTGCCAGTCACTGACCGGGTAACGGAAGTACGGGTTGTACTTTTGCGCCAGCGACACCTCGTAATCGCCCTCTTGCGGCTCGTCATTCGCAAGCTCGGGTTCCCTGATCACCAGGGCGACTTCGAGAAACCCCAACCCCAACTCCCGAAGCACCCGGTTCATATCCTCGAGGCTGGGCTGGCGACGCTTGTTCAGCCAATGGCCGACGCCGCCCTGAGACATTGCGAGACGCTCTGCGAGCTTTTCCTGAGTGATTTTGAGCTCACTCATCTTGGCCTTGACCAACTCAATCCATTTATCCATGGGCGGAACAATACTTCGCGTAGTCGGACCCTCAACACACACATTGTAGTATTTAATTTTTCGTCATGAATACAGTTTGTACTAGGATTCGAATTACCCAATCGCCCCACCCACGGAGCATTACCCACCATGGACATCACCCGCAAAGACACGGCCGAACAAGAAATCGACGCGAACTTCACCTCGCTCAAGGGCTGTGCGGCAGCCCAACGCGCCCTGGATTATTACTTGAAACCAACTGTTTCAGAATTCGAAGTCGCAGAACGATTCTTCGATGTAAACCGTAACATCAGCAGCGAAGAAGCTCTGGTCCATGCATCGGACTTGCTGCGCTGTGCGGCCGCGACTGCTTATGAGTCGGCAGACAACCTGCATGGCGCAAGCCGCGATCTGGCATTTTCAGTCGTACACATGATCGACATGGCCAAGGCCATGGTGGACAGGTCCCTGGACGGTGACCAGAAAGGATGAACAGGAAAACACGATTAGAAAACGCTGCGATCTGACTCAAGCCACAGACGTTTGGGGCAGCCACAGGAAAAATTCTTCCTATAAGGCAGGTGAAAACATTTGACTTGCAAATGATAATGATTATTATTGCATGCAGCTGGTCGCGAGATCAGCCGATAGACCAAGAGACCTTAGGTCGGACTCCTGGAATATCTCCTCATCAGGCTAATCACGGTTTTTGACCCGGCTTTTTGCCGGGTCTTTTTTTGCCAGTTATTCTGGCTATGGCTTCAGGCTAATGAAGACGGGTGCTGCTGAATTCGATGGCGCGGATGATATCAAAAGAGCATCTTTTTGCAACAGACCGCTCAAGCACGGGCTTTAGGACGCCAAAAATAGCACTTGAGAATCAATCGCATAAACACTAAGCTGCGGCTGCGTCAAGGACGACGCCCCCCCTTCTATCTCCCCGCAAATTGCCCTCGGCTTCCCCACCCTTGCGTGTAAAGTAGCAGCCATAAAAATCATACTCAGGAATAGATTATGACCGTGGCTCACCGCTCCTTTGAGATCACTGCAAACTTCGACAGCGGCAACATCGAGGTGCTGGACCTCAGCAATCCATTGCAGGCCCTGCTGGCCATCAAACCCGACACCCGCAGTCAGCATTTCCAGTGGTTTCACTTCAAGGCCAGTGGTCTGCACGTCGGCCAGGAACATTGGTTTCGACTGAACAACGCCAGTAAATCCTCCTATCACAAGGCATGGGACGGTTACCAGGCGGTGGCCTCGTATGACCACGTCAACTGGTTCCGTGTGCCGACGATCTTTGAAGGCGACTGCCTGCGCTTCAGCCTCGAAGCCACCGAGACTCACGCCTGGTTCGCCTACTTTGAACCCTATAGCCGCGGACGCCATGATTGGCTGATCGACCAGGCCTTGAGCAAGGCTGGCACCGAACTGCTGGCCACCGGCAAAAGCGTCGAGGGTCGGGATATTCAATTGTTGCGCAAAGGCAGCGGCGCCGAGGGCCAGCGCAAGGTCTGGATCATTGCCCAGCAGCATCCTGGCGAACACATGGCCGAGTGGTTCATGGAAGGTGTCATCGAACGTCTGCAACAGCACAATGATCCTGAGTTGAACAAACTGCTGGCCAGTGCCGATTTGTATCTGGTACCAAACATGAACCCGGACGGCGCTTTCCATGGTCACTTGCGGACCAACGCCATGGGCAAGGACCTCAACCGCGCTTGGCAGAGCGCGAGCCAGGACGCCAGCCCGGAAGTACTCTTCGTTCAACAGCAAATGGAGAAGTACGGTGTCGACCTGTTCCTCGATATCCACGGTGATGAAGAAATCCCCTACGTGTTCACTGCTGGCTGCGAAGGCAACCCAGGCTACACGCCGCGCATTGCAAAACTCGAAGAGCACTTTCGCAGTCATCTGAAACACCTGACCCGCGACTTCCAGACCACTCATGGCTACACCCGCGACCTCCCGGGCAAAGCCAATATGACCCTGGCCTGCAACAGCATCGGTGAGAAGTTCGATTGCCTGTCGTTGACGCTGGAGATGCCATTCAAGGACAACAACGACGCACCGAATGCCCGCACCGGCTGGTCGGGCAAGCGTTCGATGCTGTTGGGCAAGGATGTGCTGTCGACGATTGCGGAGATGGTTGGCACCCTGCGTTGATGCCTCTCAATGGCTGCCTGCCGGTACGGCGTGCAGCCATTTTTTCACTCGGCGGCGGCGCTGTTGGGCGCGGGGATCAACGCTGTGGCGCTGATCTATTGGCTGCTGACGCTGAAAAGCGGCGCACCTGAGCGATGCGCCGTGCCAGCCGATCAGTGATCCTTGCCGTGCAACATGCTTTGCAACACCCCGTCACGACGCACCCAGCCATGGAACAACGCCGCTGCCAGGTGCGACAGAACGGTCAGAAACAGCAGGTACGCCAGATAACCGTGGGCCCTGCGTAGAAAGGCAAACAGCAACGCATTCGCCGGCACAATCGCGGGCAATTGCCACGAACTGCCGAGCATCACCGGATCCCCTGCTGCCGATATCATCGCCCAGCCCAGCAACGGCAGGATCAGCATCAACGCGTAAAGCAGCCCATGCGATGCCTTGGCTGCCAGTACTTGCCAGCCCGGCAAGTCTGTCGGCAACGGCGGCTGGCGAGTCGAGAAGCGTACAAACAGACGCACGATCACCAGCAACAAAATGGCGATACCCAATGGCTTGTGCAGATGGATCAGCCATTCATGACGTTCGGACACAGACGCGACCATGCCGGCACCGATAAACAACATGGCAACGATCATCACCGCCATCAGCCAATGCAGCAGCCGCGCCAACGGAGTGAAATGATGAGGGTGCGCGCTCATTGTGGCGTCTCCTGTTTGGCGGTGGGTAACTGGTCGACCTGAGCGGTTCGACGCAGGTAAGAACGGGCATAAGCCGCCGAACGTGCGGCCAGCAATGGGTCATCGGAACCCTCGATACCACTCGGCAGTACCAACGGGTCGTAGTTGATGTCGCGGCATTCGCCATCGTTCTGTGCCTGGGCGCTTTCCAGCACCAGCGTCCCGGCGTTCAGGACCTTGCGCTCACCCAGCCAGGCCTTGCTGGCGTCGTTGGTCGGATCAGCAGTATTGGCCAGCGTCATATTCAGTTGCCAACGCAACGGCCCGCTCTTCAAGCGCTGGAGCAGATCCTTTTCAAGAAAGTCCGCACCTTCAGGGGCACTGGCGCCGACCGCATCACGCGCCACGGGGACCACGCTCCAGCGCACCGCCTGACGCTGCCCCGCGGCGCTTACCAGATAAAAGGCGTTGATGCCGTTGTAGGTCTCGGTCACGTAACTGGCCGACGGCTTGGCGGTCTTGACCCATTGCAGGAAAGGCGCGGTTTCCGGGTGTGTGGCAAAAAACGCCGGGACGCTCGCAGGATTGGGTTTGCCGGTGGCCGGGTCCGGTGTCTGGGCTTGTTGTAACTGATAGAAGGCTTCAGGCGTGCCCACCGGGAACACCGGCATGCTGTTCATTCCCGTGCGCCATTGCTGACCATTGGCCTGCTTGAAGCGCAACGCCAGGCTGCGGATCGGCACGCTGCTGTCCGGCGCGTAGGGATTGCCGCTGGGCAACGCAAAACGCCCGACGACCGGTGTTCGTGCCGCACTGAAGACCTGAGCCGTTGAATACGGGCGCGCCTCGCCGCTGGTTTCAAAATACCCGGCCACGCAAACGCCTTTGGCGTGATTGCGCCGAAACCCCGGGTGTACACCGTTGTTTTTCTCCAACACATCGACCAGCGCTTTTGGTGTCAGACGCTGTGGGTCAAACGTGCCATTGACATAGGCAAAGGCCCCGGCCAGTGCGGCGACTACCGCGCCGATACCGGCCAGGCGCAAGGCTATGCTCGTGTTGCTCAGGGGAAATTTGTCAGGCCCTGAAGGTGGTAAACGATCAACCATGTGAACATCTCCAGGGCCGTGGGCCACCGGTGGAAAGGATCAATCAGACGAAGCCCGCAGAGGTTTATTCCCTGACCCGGTGTTTATTTTTCCACTGCTGGAATAACCTCCACTGCCGGACGTCTTCCTGATCCGAAGCGTAATGACTAGCCAGCATTCCATGAACGATCTCGACGAACCGTTACGTGAACTCATCCCTAGGCTGCGGCGTTTTGCCGTGTCGCTGACGCGCAACCCCAGCAACGCTGACGATCTGGTGCAGTCGTGCCTGGAGCGGGCGCTGTCGGGATGGGGCGACAAACGCCCGGACGGCGATTTGCGCGCCTGGCTGTTTTCGATTCTGTATCGACAGTTTCTCGACGCCCATCGACGCTCAAGGCGTTATGCGCGAATGCTTGAGTTCTTCACCGGTCGCGACGATGCCCAGCCCTCGGTCGAGCGCACGGTGTTGGCGCAATCGACGCTGCAAGCCTTCGACAAACTGACCACCGAGCAACGCGCGCTGTTGCTCTGGGTCTCGGTGGAAGGCTTGAGTTACAAGGAGGTCGCCGAGATTCTCGACGTTCCTACCGGCACGGTGATGTCTCGTCTGTCCCGCGCTCGCCAGGCCTTGCGCCAACTCAGCGATGGCGAAATCACCAGCCCCTCTTTGCGGATACTCAAATGATCAGCATGCCCCCAAGCGTCAATGACCTGCACGCCTACGTCGACCATCAACTCGACGACGCGGACCGGCGACTGGTGGAAACGTACCTGACGGCCAATCCGCACGTTGCCGAGCAGGTTCAGGCCTGGCAACAGGACGCCCAGCAACTGCGCGCTGCCTTGAGCGGCGCCTTGCAGCAACCGCCCAACCCGAACCTCGACCCCAGCGTGATTCGCCAGCGTCTGAAACGACAGTCCCGCCGCCACTTGGCCAGCGCCGCCGTGTTGCTGATCGCGGTCAGCGTCGGTGGCCTGGGCGGCTGGCAAGCACGGGAAATGACCATGGCTGGCGCAGCACTGCCGATGACCGATGCGATGCAGGCGTACCGGATGTTCGCCCAGCAAGGCATCCTGCCGGCTGATTACAAGGTCACCGATGACGGTGATATGCAGGGTTGGCTCGACCGCTATTTTTCCCGGGCCGATCGCTTGCCGAACCTCGCCGACTCGGGGTTCAAACCGGTCAGCGCACGGTTGCTGAGCACCGAACAGGGCCCCGCAGCGATGGTGATGTACGAGGACCAGAGCGGCCGCAAAGTCAGTTTTTACATCCGTCCGCCTGGCCCGAAGAACAACCTACTGCCACGCGGCAGTCGCAGCGACGGCGAGTTACAGGCTCAATACTGGTCCGGGGCCGGGTACAACTATGCGATGGTCAGCGAAGCCCGGGATCCGGCGACGCCAATGCTCGAGCAAATGCAGCGGTTTTAAAGCTTCAAAGCTGTATGACAGGTTGTAACGCTGGCTGCCGGACGTGCCACCGGGACCGTATCCGCCCCAGGGCTTGTTGCCCAACCCGCCCTACCACACACGTTTCAAACCGGTCATCAACCTGATCCAGGCGCGCATGCAGGTCATGGAAGTCGGCGGCCCTCACGATTACTGCAGCCAGTAGACGTCGGGCCAGCGCTATAAAGCGTCCAGCGCAGCGGATTTTGCCGTTATCATGGCGGCGTTTTTTGTGGGCGACTTGCCGTTCTCTTCTCATTGGTTGGATGTGTTCATGCATACCCTTGCACAACTGCGGGCCGGCGCGCTTGCAGGGCTCAAACGTCTGGATCTGTCGTGCGGCCTGACCGAGTTTCCCCGGGAAATCTTCGACCTGGCAGGCACCCTGGAGGTGCTCAACCTCAGCGGCAATGCCTTGAGCAGCTTGCCGGATGACCTGCATCGCCTGACGCATCTGCGCGTGCTGTTTTGCTCGGACAATCAGTTCCGCGAGCTGCCGACCTGCCTCGGTCAATGCGCGCAACTGACGATGATCGGCTTCAAGGCCAATCGCCTTGAGCGAGTCCCGGCCGCCGCGCTGCCACCGCTGCTGCGCTGGCTGATCCTGACCGACAACTGCATCAGCGAATTGCCAAGCGAATTGGGTGAACGGCCGCACCTGCAAAAATTGATGCTCGCCGGCAACCACCTGCAAAGCCTGCCCGCAAGCTTGAGCCAGTGCCATCAGCTGGAGCTGATCCGCATCGCCGCCAACCGCATGACCGAATTGCCGCAATGGCTGCTGACATTGCCCGGGCTGGCTTGGTTGGCGTACGCCGGCAACCCGCTGGAAACCGAGGCCGATGCCGCCGCGCTCGAAGCCACGCCGAACATTCCCTGGTCGCAACTGCACCTGCAGCAACAATTGGGCGAAGGCGCTTCCGGGGTGATTCACCAGGCCGTGTGGGAGCAACCGTCTCAGCCTGAGCGCAAGGTCGCGGTGAAACTCTACAAGGGGCACATGACCAGCGACGGCTCACCGCTGCATGAAATGAATGCCTGCATTACTGCTGGTATTCATCCCAACCTGATCAAGGTCGAGGGGCGGATCGTCGGGCATCCGCAGGCTCAGGCCGGGCTGGTGATGCACTTGATCGAGCCGAGCTATCGCAACCTGGCGGCGTTGCCGAGCCTGGCGTCTTGCAGCCGTGATGTGTACGCAGAGGACACCCGTTTCAGTGCAGCGGTGGCGCTGCGGATCGCCAGCGGCATTGCCTCGGCGGCTGCGCACCTGCACCAGCAAGGCATCACTCACGGCGACCTGTACGGCCACAATACGTTGTGGAATGAGCACGGCGCTTGCCTGTTGGGCGACTTTGGCGCCGCATCCTTCCATGCCACGTCGGACACGCTTGAAACGCGCGCGCTGCAACGCATCGAAGTGCGGGCGTTCGGGATTCTGTTGGGTGAGTTGCTGGAGCGGATCGACTCGGGTTTGAGCGTTGAGCGCCGTGAACGCTTGATGGATTTGCAGAGCCGCTGCTGTCAGCCGGACGTGCTGGCGCGCCCGGGATTCAGCGAGATCGTGCAGGAGTTGGCCGCCTGTAACTCAAATCACTAACGGCACATACAAAACCCGTGGCGAGGGAGCTTGCTCCCGCTCGGCGGCGTAGCAGCCGTCGTTGTTGGGACGGCTTTGCCGTTCAGCGGGAGCAAGCTCCCTCGCCACAGGTCAGGTCAAAATCGACAGTGCGGTTTAACCTGCCAACCCGACAAACATGTCCTGCACGTCGTCATGGTTATCGAGGCCCTCAAGGAAGGCTTCGACTTCTTCCATTTGTGCGTCAGTCAGGCCGCTGACCGGGTTCTTCGGCTTGTAGCCGAGCTTCGCCGACAGCACCGTGAAACCCTGCTCAGGCAAGGCTTTCTGAACGGAGTCCAGATCGGTGGCTTCGGTGATGAACAGCGTCGCGCCGTCTTCACCCGGCTCGAAATCCTGTGCACCGGCTTCGATAGCAGCCATTTCCGGATCGGCATCCGGGGTGTCCGGGGACGCCTCGATCATGCCCACGTGGTCGAAATCCCAGGCCACGGAACCGGAAGCACCCAGTTGGCCTTTACGGAACGCCACGCGGATTTCCGCCACGGTACGGTTGATGTTGTCAGTCACGCATTCAACGATCAACGGCACCTGATGCGGGGCGAAGCCTTCGTAGGTCACGCGGTGGTACTGCACGGTTTCGCCGAGCTGGCCCGAGCCTTTCTTGATTGCACGCTCCAGGGTTTCACGCGGCATCGAGGCTTTTTTCGCCTGTTCAACCACCAGGCGCAGGTGCGCGTTGGTGCTGATATCTGCGCCGTTACGTGCAGCAATGGTGATTTCTTTCACCAGTTTGCCGAAGATCTTGCCCTTGGCGTTGGCTGCCGCTTCTTTGTGTTTAACCTTCCACTGTGCGCCCATTACTCACTCTCTTGATCTGTGGCGCCGAGACATCTATTGGCCGACGCTTTGCGCAAGTTTATACGGCAAAAAGTTGGCAATCGACCAAAAAGTGTTGTGAGCCATCGACATCTTCACAACCTGTTGTAGGGCTTTTCTGAAAAGCAGGTTTACGGTGACTATTGAGCGCCGGTGTTTCGTAACCTCTGTGCCCCGTACTTCATGGCAGAAGAGAGTTTGATGCACACCGACATGGAAAGTCCCTTCATCCTGACGCTCACCGAGCTCGCCTTGAGCTTTCAGGTCCAACAGTTCAGCGGTCGCGAAGCCCTCAACCAGGTCTATCGATTCGACATCGAAGTCCGTGCCCCGCAGCCCGCAATGAATCTGGACCTACTGCTGCATCAACCGGCATTCCTCAGCCTGAGCCCCACCACCGGCATCCACGGCCTCATCCACAGCGCCGGCCTGCAATACTGCGGCGCGCAGCAGATCGGCTACCGCCTGAACCTCGCCCCTCGCCTACTCACACTGGAGCAGCAGCACCGTCGAAGGGTATTCCAGCACCTGAGCGTGCCAGAAATCTTGCGCCAGTTGCTGGCCGAGCATCGACTGCCACCCGACAGCTACCGTTTCGAGTTACCAAACGGTGAATACCCGCCGCGCCCGTTTTGCATCCAGTACGACGAAACCGACCTGAACCTGCTGCAACGACTGTGCGAAGAGGAAGGCATCCACTATCACTTCGAACATCAACACGACCGGCACGTGCTGGTGTTCGCCGATGACAGCGACAGCTTTGCGCAGCGACCGGTCGAGAGTGCTTTTCACCTCACAGCACGGGATGCCGGACACCCGCGGATCAGCCAGCTCTTTCAATGCCATAGCCGGCCGACCACAGGGCCGCAAACCACCTTTGCGCAGCACGCCAAAGCTGACCGCACAACCCTCGTACCTGACGCCTGCGCCAACCAGACCTACCTCGACAGCCTGCACCCAACGGGTCGAATCGACCCGGCGCAAGCCCGTCGCAACCAGCTCGGTCGCCGCGAACTCGAACGTCTGCGCAGCCTGCATCGCCTGGTTCAGGGCCACAGTACACTGCCCGAACTGCTCAGCGGCCGGCTGCTGCAAGTCAGCGGGCATCCGGTCCCGGCATTCAACGATCAATGGTTGTTAAACGAAGTGCTGCACCAGGGCGAAACGCCTGGCGCGGACACGGTGTTGTCCGAGGCAGCGGGTTATCGCAATCAGTTCAAGGCAATTCCCTGGTCGACCGCGTTCCGCCCGGCCCTCAAACATTCCCGCCCGAGTATCTGCGGTTACCAGACCGCTGAGGTCATCGGCCCGGCAGGAACGCCGCCGCACCTCGACGAACACGGGCGAATCAATATCTGCCTGTGGCCTGACGCGCAATCCGACAGCCAAGGCTCCTCAGGCATCTGGTTGCCAATCGCCCATACGGGGACGGGACGCCCGACCTTGCCACTGGCCGGCAGCGAAGTGCACGTGAGTTTCCTCGACGGCGATCCTGATCGACCTGTGCTTTGCACGGGTTTCGTTGGTGTACAAGCGGGCGAACCGCAGCCGGTGGTGGCGGCTGAACAGAAGGCGTCGCCGACAGGCTGGAGCGGCGAGATCTATTTGTTCGAACGGCCTCCCGCTACCACCGAACGCCTGGCCGACACCACGTGGTACATCGTGCGCATGCCGCGTCCCGGGCTCAAGGAACTGGGGAGCCTCAACCGTGACGATGTGCTGATGAGCGGAAAAAGCCAGGCACTGGGTAACCTGTCGCTGACGATAGAACAGAAACAGCACCTGGCCAGCGAGTTCGCCCGTACTCCCGAACAACTCTGCCTGCTGTATCCCGGGCAATGCGTGGCGTTGGCCGAATATTTCCAGCAACACTGGAACAGCGAACAACGCCTGAGCTTCATCGACAACGCCAACCCCGCCAGCGCTCTGCACCAACCGCGTGAAGCGCGTCTGTTGTTCGACTGGCTGGTGAACGGCCCGGACGCTACTTCCTAGGTTCTATTGACGTTCAATGTCAGGTCGGTGCGAGGTCGAAAAACGCCTGAATCAACCGTAGATCCCGCCGCCGTTCCATGCAACCGATCATGTGCCGGTTGACCAGTCCTTCGCCAATAATCGGCACCGCCCGCACACGCGGGTCGTGGCTGACTTCCACTGAAGACACCACGCCCACCCCCAACTCGGCCGCCACCGCCTCGGTCACCGCCTCCCGACTGTCCAGCTCCAGCAGCACCCGCGGATTGACCCTGGCCTGGGCGCAAGCCTCATCGAACGTGCGACGGGTGATCGAACTCGGCTCGCGCAACACCATGATCACCTGATCCAGTTGCTTGAGCGCCACGCCTTCGCGCAGCGTCGACCATGGATGCCCCTTCGGCACCAGCGCGCAGATCCGTGACTCGCTCAAGGCTTGCAAGTGCAAACCTTTACGCGGCTCGACTTCGGTCAGCACCGCCACGTCGGCGTGCTCGGACAACAACGCCGCGAGGGTTTCCTGAGCATTGCCCAGCCGTAAATTCACAGTGATCCCCGGATACCGCGCTCGCAGGCTGGCGAGCATCGGCATGACCAGGTGCGGACCGTCCGCCGCCACTTCCAGCCGACCGGTCAACAACTGCCGATTAGCCTCAAGCATCGCTTGCGCCTCTTCGGCCAGACCGAACATTGCCCGGGTGATGGCCGCAAGCCTAGTGCCCTCCTCCGTCAATTCGACCCGCCGCGCGGTGCGCCGCAACAGGGTGACCTGATAGTGCTCCTCCAGCGCCTTGATATGCCCGGTGACCGCCGGCTGGCTGATGAACAAACGGGCAGCGGCGCGGGTAAAGCTGCCTTCGCGGGCCACGGCATCAAACGCACGGAGTTGGAACAGATTCATATCTATCGGCCTTACTGATGACTGGCATAACAACAAACAATTTGATTGATGGTACGGCAAATTGCAATTTATCTCCCGCAGCTTCATCCCACCGATTGCGAGAACACCCGAATGAGTACTGCCGAACCCATCCTGCTCACCCCCGGCCCATTGACCACCTCGCAGCGCACCCGTCAGGCGATGATGGTGGACTGGGGTTCGTGGGATGAACGCTTCAACCAATTGACCGCCAGCGTCTGCGAACAGCTACTGGCGATCATCAACGGTGCCAACAGCCACCACTGCGTGCCGTTGCAGGGCAGCGGCACCTTCGCCGTCGAAGCGGCCATCGGCAGCCTGGTACCCCGCGACGGCAAAGTGCTGGTGCTGATCAATGGCGCTTATGGCAAACGCCTGGCGAAAATCTGCGAGGTGCTTGGTCGTTCCTTCAGTACCTTCGAAACCGCCGAAGACCAACCGACCACAGCCGCCGACGTCGACCGCCTGCTACACACCGACATCAGCATCACCCACGTGGCGCTGATCCATTGCGAAACCAGCACCGGGATTCTTAACCCGTTGCCGGAAATCGCCCAGGTCATCGCACGGCACGGCAAACGTCTGATCATCGACGCCATGAGTTCATTCGGCGCGCTGCCGATCGACGCTCGACACGTGCCATTCGACGCGCTGATCGCCGCCTCGGGCAAATGCCTGGAAGGCGTACCGGGCATGGGTTTCGTCTTCGCCAACAAAGCCGCTCTGGCGAATGCCGCCGGCAACTCCCACTCGCTGGCGATGGACCTGTTCGACCAACACGCCTACATGGCCAAAACCGGCCAATGGCGCTTCACCCCGCCGACCCATGTGGTCGCAGCGCTGCACGAAGCACTGCTGCAATACAACGAAGAAGGTGGCCTGCCGGCGCGGCATCAGCGTTATGCAAACAATTGCCAGGTGCTGCTCGACGAGATGGCCAAACTCGGTTTGCGCAGCTTCCTGCCAGCCGCGATCCAGGCGCCGATCATCGTCACCTTCCATGCGCCGAAAGATCCGCGTTACCAGTTCAAAGCATTCTACGAACGGGTGAAGGCCAAGGGTTTCCTCCTCTACCCAGGCAAATTGACTCAGGTCGAAACCTTCCGCGTCGGCTGTATCGGTCACGTCAATCAGGCCGAGATGCGTGCGGCAGTGGCGGCCATCGGCGAGGTGCTGCGCGAAATGGAAGTCCTCGATACCTGACCCACCACGGTCCCTGTGGGAGCGGGCTTGCTCGCGAAAGCGATCTGTCAGCCAACATCATTACTGAATGTCAGGCCCTCTTCGCGAGCAAGCCCGCTCCCACAAAGAGCATTCCATACAATTAGCTCCCACAGGATTCTGATCACCATGAACTACAACAACCCGACTCAGCTGCAAGCCGCCATCCTCGACTGGGCGGGCACCGTGGTCGACTTCGGCTCTTTCGCGCCGACCCGGATCTTTGTCGAAGCCTTTGCCGAATTCGATGTCCAGGTGTCCATCGAAGAAGCCCGCGGGCCGATGGGCATGGGTAAGTGGGACCACATCCGCACACTCTGTAATCAGCCCGAAGTGGCCGAGCGCTATCGCCAGGTTTTCGGTCGTACGCCGAGCGACGATGACGTGACGGCCATCTACAAGCGCTTCATGCCGCTGCAAATCGAAAAAATCGCCGAGCACTCGGCACTGATCCCGGGTGCCCTGGAGACCATCGCCAACCTGCGCCAGCAAGGGATCAAAATCGGCTCGTGTTCCGGTTATCCGAAGCAAGTCATGGACAAAGTCGTCGAGCTGGCCGCCGCCAACGGCTATGTGGCTGACCATGTAGTCGCCACCGACGAAGTGCCGAATGGCCGCCCATGGCCGGCGCAAGCGCTGGCCAACGTGATCGCGCTGGGCATTGACGATGTCGCCGCCTGCGTAAAGATCGACGACACCGTGCCAGGCATACTCGAAGGTCGCCGTGCCGGCATGTGGACCGTCGCGCTGATCTGCTCGGGCAACGCGCTGGGCCTGACCTACGACGGGTATCGAGCGCTGGGCTGCGACACACTCGCCAGCGAACGCAAACGCATTCACGCGATGTTCGAAAGCTCGCGCCCGCATTACATGATAGACACCATCACCGACCTGCCGGAAGTGATCGCCGACATCAACAAGCGCCTGGCCAACGGTGAGATGCCGCAAAGCAGCTGATCGCCGCGCCGTAACGCAAAAAAGCGCCAGCCCGTGAACGGGGCTGGCGCCTTTTTTTGCCCAGGCATCTGTCGCAGAGCGTTCTATGCGGCAGAAAAGCCTGATCTGACTCAGGCAAATCCACGCAAACAGGATTACAGTTAAAGCACTCCGTCGCATAAGAACGGAGACTTCAGACCTGAAAAGCGAGGAAAACCGTATGCCCTGGAAGAATTCCGAATCACGCTACAGCACCGTATCGATCGCGCTGCACTGGTTGATGCTGGTACTGCTGGCGGTGGTCTACGCCTGTATCGAACTGCGCGGGATCTTTCCCAAAGGCAGTGGCGGGCGGACCCTGATCACGGAAGCGCACTACATGCTCGGCCTGACGGTGTTCGTGCTGGTCTGGTTGCGGTTGTTCGCCCGCAGCCTGGGACGCGCTCCGCAAATCTTCCCGGCATCGCCCCCATGGCAAACCGTGCTTGCCCGGCTGATGCACTGGGCGTTGTATATATTCATGATCGCCACACCGATTCTCGGTTGGCTGGTCACCAGCGCCAACGGTCATCAGGTGATGTTCTACGGCATCGACCTGCCGTTGCTGATCGGCGAAGACAAACCACTGGCCAAGCAGATCAAGGGCTGGCATGAACTGGCAGGCACCATCGGCTATTGGCTGATCGGCCTGCATGCCGTGGCCGGGCTGTATCACCATTACGTGGTTCGCGATAACACCCTGCTGCGGATGATGCCCAAGCGCGTCAGCCCTGACTGAGCGGCGCAAAACCCCGACGCCCCTGCAAGCCGCCGGTGTGCACGAAGATCAAGCGTGTGCCGGCGGCAAAAAATTCGGCATCAACCTGTTGCTTGAGTGCCCATAGCGCTTTACCGGTGTACAGCGGCTCCAACGGGATACCGCTGGCCCGCTCGCAGTGTTCGATAAACGCCAGCAACGGCGGGACGACTTTGGCAAAACCGCCGCAACTGCCGTCGAACAGCTCATATCCCCCGTCCGGCAAGCCGCATTCGCCGAGAATTGCCTCGACCTGCTGCGCCACGCCATGATCATCGGGCACCGCCAGCACGCCATACACCGGATGCCTCCCCGCCTCGGCCTGCACCAACCCAGCCAGCGTGGTGCCGGTTCCGCAGGCCAGCCACCAGCCGTCATGGTCATTCCAGCGCAACTGGTTCAACTGTTCGCCGACCTGCGTCAGCAATTGCCCACAACCGCGCGCGCCGAGTAAACCGCCACCACCTTCGGGGACTGGATGCAGATGCGGGTATTGCGCCTGCCAGGGTTGCCAGAAACCCGGTTCGTGGCGTGCGCGATAACCGCCGTAACCCAACCAGTGCAGTTGCATGCCAAAGGCTTGCAAGTCCTGCACGGTCGAGGTGTCTTGCGGATGCCCGCGCAGCAGGCCGACGGTAGGAAAGCCAAAGCGTTTACCGGCTGCCGCCAACGCATGTAGATGATTGGACCAGGCACCGCCCAGGCTGATCACACCTTCGGCACCGGCCTCGTGGGCCACCCTTAGATGCTCAATGAGCTTGAACCACTTGTTGCCGGAGATCAGCGGGTCGATCCGGTCCAGGCGCAGAATCGCCACCTCGATCCCGGCGCTGGTGAGCCAGTCGAGATGAAGACGCTCAAGCGGGGCATGGGGCAGCCAGTCGCTGGGAGGAGAAAGCATTGATGCCGGCTCTTTGGGAAAGAGCCGGCATCTTAGCAGCAGCGTGGCTGCACTTGTGGTGAGGGGGCTTGTCGGAACGCCGCAACGCCCCGTTCGGCTGCGCAGCAGTCGTAAATTTGGGGTCGCTTCGCGACCCAACGGGGGCAAGCCCCCTCGCCACAAGCAGGGTGTTAACTCTGGACTTGCGTGATTACAACTCAGCTGCCAGGCGCGAACCCTGATTGATTGCGCGCTTGGCATCCAGCTCGGCCGCTACATCCGCACCACCGATCAAATGCACGTTCTGCCCGGCCGCCACCAGTCCGTCGTGCAACTCGCGCAACGGGTCCTGTCCAGCGCAGATCACGATGTTGTCCACCGGCAGTACTTGCGCCTCACCGGTTTCACCGATGCGGATGTGCAGGCCTTCGTCATCGATCTTCAGGTATTCGACGCTGTTGAGCATCTGTACGTGCTTGTTCTTCAGCCCGGTGCGGTGAATCCAGCCCGTGGTTTTGCCCAAACCGTCGCCGACCTTGGATTTCTTGCGCTGCAACAGGAACACCTGGCGTGCCGGCGCGTGAGGTTCGGCCTTGATCCCGGCGACACCGCCACGGGCCTCAAGATGAGTATCGATGCCCCACTCTTTCCAGAACGCTTCACGGTCCTGGCTGGTGGCGACGCCTTGATGCACGAGGAACTCCGAGACGTCAAAACCGATACCGCCGGCGCCAATCACCGCAACGCTCTTGCCGACCGGCTTGCGTTCGAGGATCACGTCCAGGTAGCTCAACACCTTGGCATTCTCGACACCCGGAATCGCCGGTACACGCGGTGCAATGCCGGTGGCCAGAATCACCTCGTCATAACCGCCGTCCACCAACTGCGCGACATCGACCCGCGTATTCAGGCACACCTCGACATTCGTGGTCTGCAACTTGCGCTTGAAGTAGCGCAGGGTTTCGAAGAACTCTTCCTTGCCCGGCACACGCTTGGCGACGTTGAACTGGCCGCCGATTTCGCTGGCGGAATCGAACAGCGTCACTTGATGACCACGCTCGGCGGCCACGGTGGCCGCGGACAAACCCGCAGGGCCAGCGCCGACCACGGCAATTTTCTTGATCTGCTGCACCGGCAGGTAGTTGAGCTCGGTTTCATGGCACGCCCGCGGGTTGACCAGGCACGAGGTCAATTTGCCGCCGAAGGTGTGGTCCAGGCAGGCCTGGTTGCAGCCGATGCAGGTGTTGATTTCATCACCGCGACCGGCAGCGGCCTTGTTGACGAACTCCGGGTCGGCGAGGAACGGCCGCGCCATCGACACCATGTCGGCATCGCCTTCGGCGAGGATCTGCTCGGCGACTTCCGGGGTGTTGATGCGGTTGGTGGTGATCAGCGGAATACTCACCTCCCCACGCAACTTGGCCGTGACCTTGCTGAAGGCTGCACGTGGAACCTTGGTGGCGATGGTCGGAATCCGCGCTTCATGCCAGCCGATCCCGGTGTTGATAATGGTCGCGCCTGCTTGCTCGATGGCCTTGGCCAACTGAACGATTTCTTCCCAGGTGCTGCCGCCTTCCACCAGATCGAGCATCGACAAACGGAAGATGATGATGAAATTCGGGCCTACCGCTTCGCGTACGCGACGGACGATTTCCACCGGCAGGCGCATACGGTTTTCATAGCTGCCGCCCCAGCGATCGGTGCGGTGGTTGGTGTGGGCTGCGAGGAACTGGTTAATGAAATAACCTTCCGAGCCCATGATCTCGACACCGTCATACTTGGCTTTTTGCGCCAGGGTCGAACAGGTGACGAAATCGCTGATCTGCTTCTCGATGCCTTCCTCGTCCAGCTCTTTGGGCTTGAACGGGTTGATCGGCGCCTGGATCGCACTCGGCGCGACCTGTTTCGGGCTGTAGGCATAACGCCCGGCGTGCAGAATCTGCATGCAAATCTTGCCACCCGCCTCGTGCACGGCACGGGTGACGATCTGGTGCTTGAGCGCCTCATCGAGAGTGGTCAGCTTGGCAGCGCCGGAGTACACCCCACCCTCATCGTTCGGGCCAATACCGCCGGTGACCATCAGGCCAACACCACCGCGAGCACGTTCGGCGAAGTACGCCGCCATGCGCTCGAAACCGCCAGGCTTCTCCTCAAGGCCGGTGTGCATCGAACCCATCAGGGTGCGGTTGCGCAACGTGGTAAAACCCAGGTCCAGCGGGGCCAGCAGGTTCGGGTAATGAGCGGCGGTCATCGGTAGCTCCACAACGAACAATCACGAAAATAGTGCGGGCGCTCTTTGGCACCCATCGGTTATGTGCCACAGACTAAGAGCAGGCCTGTCATCGCTCAATGACCGTAACTGACAACTTATTGATCCAAACGCGCAGCACCACTTGGCATTCCTCGGCATGGGGCCTACCCTAGTCGGCGAATCCTGCACAAGGCCGCTGACTGTTTCCCCATGCGCAAACTTCTTTATCTGACCGTCTCCATCGCGTTTGTCGCCATCATCGCCGCGTACGCGATGTGGACCGCTGATCGTCCGGTTGGCCATTATCTCTCGGACCTGCGCATCAACCTCACCGTTAACCAGGGCGTTCCTGCCGATCGCGGCAACTTGCTGGGCATCCAGCCCGAATTGTTCCCCACCGATTATCAAAGCCCCGAACACCTGCACCGCAAGCTCGCGGCCTATCTGCAGCGGGCTCGCGAACAAGGCCTGCTGAACGAAAAGACCATCGTCGTGCTGCCGGAACACATTGGTACCTGGCTGATGGTCAGCGGCGAGAAAGACGAGCTGTATCAAGCCAGCACGCTGGATGAAGCCATGAATTGGCTGGCGGTGAGCAATCCCCTGAGCTTTTTGCGCGCGTTGATCAGCGCCAAGGGCGACAGCCGCCTGGATGACGCGTACCTGCGCATGAAAGCCAAAAGCATGGCCAGGCAGTACCAGGCGCTGTTCGGTGGGCTGGCCAACGAGTTCGGCATCACCCTGGTGGCGGGCAGCATCGTGCTACCCGAACCCAGTGTCAGCGACGGCACGCTGAAAATCGGTCGTGGCGCGCTGTACAACAGCAGCCTGGTGTTCGGTCGCGATGGCTTGCCGATCGGCCAACCGCAGCGCCAGCTGAGCCCGGCCTTCGATCAACGGGGTTTCATCCAGCCCAGCACCGATCAAGTGATCAATGTCATCGATACTCCGGCCGGACGTCTGGGCGTATTGATCGGCAACGACAGCTGGTACCCGGACAACTATCGCAAACTCAACGATCAGGGCGCTCAGTTGATCGCCGTGCCGGCCTTTGTCATCGGCCGAAATACCTGGGACAAACCCTGGCGCGGTGACAAAGGCTCATCGACCCCGAGCAAAATCGGCCTCGAACCCGGCGCGCTCAGCGAGGGTCAGGCCTGGCATCGCCTGACGTTGACCAGTCAGCACCCGGTCAGTCAGGCCAGTGCTGGTGTCAGCGTGTTCCTGCGTGGACAATTCTGGGATCAGGGCAGCGTCGGCCAGAGCTTTCTCAGCAGCAACGGCCAACACTTCGCCGACCGCGAAGCCCGCGGCGCACGTTTGCTCAATATCTGGTTGTAAGTGATGAAACCACAGCCGATGCGCCTCGGGGATCTATCGGTCGGCTTCGTCCATAGCCTGGCTGACGCAGTGTCCAGCCACGGTCTGGACCCGCAGCCGCTGCTGGAACAATACGGACTCGACTCGGCGCGGTTAGCCGAAGCCGGCGCGCGGTTGTCGATCCCGCGCTACATGCGCCTGGGCCACGCGGCCATTCAACTGACCGGCGACCCGGCGCTGGGTCTGCGTATGGGCCAACTGAGCCGCCTCAGCCAGGTCGGGCTGGCCGGCGTCACTGCCGCTCAGGCGCCAACCGTGCGCGAAGCGGCGCGTTGCCTGATTCGCTTCGAGGCCTTGTACGGCTCCAATTACCGCGGCCAGTCGAGTTTTCATGAAGATGCCCAGGGCGCATGGCTACGGTTCTACTCCATCAGCCCGTACAACGCCTATAACCGCTTTGTGGTGGATTCGATCATCGCCAGCTGGTTGCAGCAGTTATCCAGCGTGAGCCGCCAGCCGCTGCACGCCGAACGCATTGACATCGAGTTCGCCGAGCCGGATTACCGCGAGCGCTACGCACTGCTGGGTGATTGTCCGATCCAGTTTGGTACCGAGCACAACCAACTAAGGCTGAGTCAGGCCAGCCTGGCACTGCGCAACCCCGAGCACTGCCCGAGTACCTGGCGTCTACTGCTCAAGCTGTGTGAACGGGAGCTGGAGCAATTGACTCGCACCCGCAGCCTGCGTGAACGCATCACTCAGTTGCTGGGGCCGTTGCTCAATGGAGGTCGCGAACCCGACCTGGAAGAAGTGGCGGCACGCCTGAAGCTGCCGACCTGGACCTTGCGTCGCAAGCTCGCCGAGGAGGGTACGCAGTTTCGCGCGATTCTCAACGACACTCGCCGCGATCTGGCCATGACCTACATCCGCGACACGGAACTGGCCTTTGGCGAAATCGCCTACCTGCTGGGGTTTGCCTCGGCCGAAGCCTTTCAGCGCGCCTTCAAACGCTGGAACAACCAGACACCTGGCGAGTTCCGTCGCAGTCACAGGCAATCAGCCTGACGGCTAGCCTGCAGCTGCTTTGTTACAACTCGGTGGCGTCTTCGGCGGGCTCCAGAGGGTCCAGTTCAAACGCCTGGTATTCAAGCAGCTCTTCTTGATAATCGTCCATAGGGATGTCCTTTTGAGTCGAGTTAAACCGTTATACCAATGACCTTCGCCCTCAGCATAAAGTGCCCGTATGAAAGAAAAATGACGCGGGCACAGCGGTACGTTCCTGCTAGTAAAACGTAGCAGGCACTCAAGAATTTATCACGGGGGACTTTGAATAAAAGCTGAAGAAAATCAGCCTCTGGTGGTGCAGATGCGTCTGAAGAAACACTGCAGGATCAGCCATTGCCCCCACAGTGCTCGACTTCAGATTACTTGCCGGACGATGGCAGTGCCGGAATTGGCTCGGTCGGTGCCGGCAACGAACTCGGATTCGCCGGTGGCGTGATGACTTCAGACACCGGTGTCGGCTCGGTATTGCTCGCAGGTGCAACCGACGCCGCTGCAGGTGCCGATACGGCGGATATAGGCTCTATCGGCGCACTCACCGCTGGCGCTGGTGCAGTCGTCGCCGGCTCGGCAGGCGCTGGAGTTGGCGCTGCTGCAGGCGTGGATGTTGGCGCTGCAGGGGCTGCCGTGGGTTCAGGCACACCCAGATCGGCCTTTGGCTTCTCGACGATATGCGCCTCTTTCTTCACCTCAGGCGGCAGGAACAGCTCGACCAGGGTGAAAAACCGCTCGTAGAACTTCCCGGAGGACACGGTTTCACTGGCGACCTTGACCATCGAATCATCGGAAGAACCAATCGGCATCGACACCGAGCCCAACACACCGACGCCGAGGCTGGCGGAGTTGTTCGTTTTCTTCAGCGCGTAACGGTCCTGCAAGGCATTGGCGAACATCGTCGCGTGATGCTTGCTGTCTTCGGCGCAGACCACGTTGAAGCTGATCTCCATATGCGTGTCGCCGGTCTGCTGAAAGCTCTTGTGACCGCTGACCAGTTTCGGATCAGTGCTGGTGATGATGTAGCCCTGGCTCAACAACGCCCGACGAGCGGCCTCGCAGGAAGCAACATCGGTAACCGGGTATTTGCGCGAAAACGTCCCGGAATCATCGAAATTTTCATGCTCATAGATGGCCTGGTCCTTGGTACAACCGGCTGCTGCAGCCAGTACCAACGCCAGCCCGGCGGCACGCACATGGAATGATTTGAACATTGAACATCCTGAAGAAAACGATCCGGGGCCTATTGTGCAACAGATCACCCCGTAACGGCGCATGGATTAGTGTCTTGTAAACGATACAAGTTTACTGACCTTCGTTTACCGGAAAAAGTCGCTGGCACAAATGATCGATGAACACCCGTAATTTGGCCGCGGCATGGCGACTGGATGGCCAAAGCATCCAGAACGTGCCGCTGTACTCAAGGTATTCATCCAGCACTCGCTGCAAGCGCCCCTGCTCCACTGCCTCGCGGACCATAAAATCCGGCAGGCAGGCAATTCCCAGTCCTTGTAGTAGTACATGGTGCACAGCTTCGATGGAGGTCGTGACAAACCGCGTCGGCAACAGCGGTTCGCTACCATCCGCCAGCCGCTGCAACGGCCAGGGCTCCAGCTTGCCGGTGGCGTGGAGGGTATGGCGCAGGCAGGCATGCCCTGCGAGATCCTCCAGGGTGCGCGGCACACCCTGCGCGGCGAAGTAGCCAGGTGTTGCCACCAACACCAACCGAAAGCGCCCCAATTGTCGTGCCATCAAGCGCGAGTCCTTCGGGTTTCCTGTGCGCACCACTGCATCAAACCCCTCTTCGACCACATCCACCATGCGATCCGACAAGTCGACGTCCAGTTCGATGTCTGGATAAAGTCGCATGAACTCGGTGAATACCGGCATCACCAACCCGTGAACCTGCGGCACACTGATGCGCAGTTTCCCCCGAGGCGCGCTGGCCGCACTGCACAACTCGAACTCGGCGGCTTCGACTTCGGCGAGAATCCTGCGGCAGCGTTCAAGATACAGCGCACCTTCAGCGGTCAGGGTGATGCTACGCGTACTGCGATGGAACAGACGCACCGCCAACCGCTCTTCTAGTCGCGCAACACTTTTGCCGACCGCCGACGAAGAAACGCCCAGCAAACGCCCGGCCTCGGTAAAACTGCGGGTGTCCGCGACCTGCACAAACACCGAAATACTGCCCAGGCTATCCATCGCATACTCCCGACATTGCGGACATTCTCGTCCTGTAAGTTCGGAACCTTAGCCTGTTTTTCCGCAAGGTGCAGCGCCCTACCCTTGGCTCCGTAGTCATAACCTCTGATACGGACCTGAGCACATGAATGAATCTGAACTGACCACATCGCTATCGGCGGCTGACCGGCATCGCGCCGAACGACTTCCAATCGGCGGACTCCTGGCGCTGGCCTCTGCCGGTTTCATCACCATCATGACCGAAGCCTTACCCGCCGGCCTGCTGCCGCAAATGAGCGAAAGCCTGGGCGTCTCGCAAGCACTGATCGGTCAACTGGTCACGTTGTATGCAATCGGCTCGCTGCTGGCGGCAATTCCCCTGACCATCGCCACCCGGAGCTGGCGTCGACGCCCCTTGCTACTGATTGCAATGGGTGGCTTCGCCCTCGTCAACAGCGTCACCGCGCTGTCCGACAACTATTGGCTGACATTGCTGGCACGTTTGTTTGCCGGGATCTTCGCCGGATTGCTCTGGGCGCTGCTGGCCGGCTATGCCAGCCGAATGGTTGCGCCACATCTGCAGGGCCGAGCGATTGCCGTGGCGATGCTTGGAGCGCCGCTGGCGCTATCCCTGGGCGTTCCCGCCGGGACTTTTCTAGGATCGGTCGCGGGTTGGCGAGCAAGCTTTGCCGTCATGACCGGACTGACGGTGTTGCTGGTCGCCTGGGTTCGCTGGCAAGTCCCGGACTTTGCCGGCCAAAGTGCCGAAAAACGCTTACCGGTGCGGCAGGTCATCACCTTGCCAGGTTTAAAAGCCGTATTGCTGGTGACGTTCGCCTATGTGTTGGCCCATAACATTCTCTACACCTACATTGCGCCTTTCCTGCAACCTGCTGGCCTCACCGGACAAACCGATCAGGTGCTGCTGGTGTTTGGTCTGGCTGCGCTGTTGAGTATCTGGATCGTCGGCCTGCTGATTGATCGCTGGTTACGCGAACTGGTGCTGATCAGTTGCGGGTTATTTACCTTGTCCGCGCTGATCCTGGCCTTTCGCAGCGGCTCACCTGCAGTGATCTACGTATCGATCGCGATCTGGGGGCTGGCCTTTGGCGGACTGGCGACATTGCTGCAAACCGCCCTGGCGAAAACCGCAGGCGACTCGTCGGACACCGCACAGTCGATGCTGGTGACGATGTGGAATCTGGGAATTGCCGGCGGTGGCCTGGCGGGCGGCATGCTGCTGGAAAATCTCGGGGTGATGTCATTTCCATGGGTCATCGGCAGCTTACTGATACTAAGCCTGCTGGTAGCATTGAACGCCCGGCGCCATGGTTTCCCAGCCACGCTTTGAACCGCACAAAACAAAAGACCCCGGCCTTTCGGCCAGGGTCTTTGTTTACCACTAACGGGTCAGTCAGGCATCAGTAACGCTTGATGTCCGCCTGGCTCTCCAGTTGCTTGCGATAGGCCGCGAAGTCTTGCTGGCCAACGCGCGACGCGAGGAAGCGACGATACTGAGCCTTCTCTTCTTCAGAAGGCGCTGCGGCTTCGCTCACACCGTTCAGACGCACGATCACCAGACTACCGTCAGTCAGGGTCACGCTGCTGAAAGTCGGCTTGTCCTTGGCTGCAGGCTTTGGCATGCGGAACAACGCTTGCAGCACGGTTGGGTCAACCCCTTCCTGAGCACGAGTCGCCGCGTTGGTGACTTTCCAGCTTTGGCTGGCGAGCGGCGTCTTGCCATCACGCAGGCTGGCGATCAGCTCATCAGCCTTGGTCTTGGCAGCAGCACTGGCGTGCTCCTTGGTCAATTGCACGCGGATGCTCGCAGCGACGCTTTCCAGCGGCAGCTGTTCAGGCTTGCGATGCTCTTTGGCACGCAGCACCACGACAGTTTCCGGATCCAGTTCGATGCCGGTGCTGTTGGCACCTTCATCCAGTACTTCCGGGCTGAATGCGGCAGTGACCACGGCACGGTTGGCCGCGATACCTTCGCCACCTTCACGGCCAAACGGCGCGGACGTGTGGACGGTCAGTTTCAGGTCCGCAGCTGGTTGAGCCAGGTCGGAAGCTTCGAACGCGGCATCTTCCAACTGTTTGGTCGCATCCACAAAACGCTGCTCGACCTGTTGGGTTTTCAGTTCCTTGGTCAGCTTGTCTTTCAGGCTGGCGAAGCTTGGCACTTGCGGTGCTTCAACGCCCAACAGCTTGATCAAGTGGAAACCGAATTCAGTGCGCACCGGCGCCGACACCTGGTCTTTGCCCAGCGCATACAGCGCTTTCTCAAAGGTCGGGTCGTAAACGCCCGGGCCAGCGTAACCGAGGTCACCGCCGTTGGCAGCCGAACCTGGATCCTGCGAGAACTCCTTGGCCAGGGCCTCGAAGCTTTCACCTTTGGCCAGACGCGCCTGAATCTCTTCGATCTTCGCCTTGGCTTGCGCCTCGTTCACCTTGTCATTCACTTCGATCAGAATGTGCGCAGCCCGGCGCTGTTCGGCCAGGTTCGCGGTTTCTTTCTGATACAGCGCTTGCAGGTCTTCGTCCTTGACAGCGACCTGATCAAAGAAGGAAGCCTTCTTCAACTCGAGGTAATCGATGACCACCTGATCAGGCGTCATGAACTCTTTGGCGTGTTCGTCGTAGTAAGCCTTGACCTCTTCATCAGTCAGCTTCACCGCCGCTGGATCTGCCTTGACGTTCAGGGTCGCGAAATCGCGGGTCTGTTTTTCCAGACGAGCGAAAGCCTGCACCTGTGCATCGGTGACGAAACCGCTACCTGCCAGGCCGGCGCGCAACTGGCCGATCAGCATTTCCTGAGCCAGCATCTGGCGGAACTGCATACGGCTGTAGCCCAGCTGACGGATCACCTGGTCGAAACGCTCAGGACTGAACTTGCCGTCGACCTGGAATTCAGGCGTTTGCAGGATCACTTGGTCCAGTGCAGCTTCGGAGAAAGCGAATTTCGATTTTTCTGCGCCTTGCAGCAACAGTTTGCGGTCGATCAGCCCTTTCAAAGCAGCATCGCGCAGCATTTTTTCATCAAGCAAGGATGCATCGAAATCCTTGCCCAGCTGTTGCATGAGTTGACGGCGTTGCATATCAACCGCCTGACTCAGCTCGTTCTGGCTGATTTCTTCACCATTCACCTTGGCCGCATCATTACGGTGGGTAGTGGCCTTGAAGATGGCGTCGAAACCGGTCAAAGCCATCAGTGCAACGATGACCCCGATAATGGTCTTGGCAATCCAGCCTTGTGAATTGTCCCTGATATTCTGCAGCATGCGTCCCCCAGAAACGGTTGAACTTCAAATTAGGCAACCGTGGAGCGTGGGTAGAATCCGGATAGAAGAAAGGCGCATCCGAGGATGCGCCTTCTCGTAACTGGCGGAGCGGACGGGACTCGAACCCGCGACCCCCGGCGTGACAGGCCGGTATTCTAACCGACTGAACTACCGCTCCGCTGCCAAGTCAGGGATGACCCCGACCCGGATAGGCAAAAAACCGAGTGAGGCTTAGTTAACAGCTTCTTTCAGTGCTTTACCGGCTTTGAAACCTGGTTTTTTGGCTGCTGCGATTTCCAGCGTCTTACCGGTCTGTGGGTTACGACCAATGCGAGCTGGACGATCAGTCACGGAGAAAGTACCGAAACCAACCAGAACAACAGAGTCGCCAGCCTTGAGAGCGCCAGTGACGGATTCGATTACAGCGTCCAGCGCGCGGCCAGCAGCAGCTTTCGGGATATCAGCGGATGCAGCGATAGCATCAATCAGTTCCGACTTGTTCACTCTAAGTCCCCTTATATCTATTTGAGATGATTCTAAGTTTTTTGGTGAAAGCAAAAACGAGTGCTGAATGGCCTACAGACACTTAAGAGCCGCTTTATAACAAGGGCTCTAAAAAGCTGTCAAGAAAGCCCCCCAGGCTAATACGTACTAGTGCGTGCTAATTCTTTCCTTAGAGTCAGACTCGCGTTTCTCATCCTTTGCAACTATCTCGGGAGCCACATCCGGCAAGGGCTCCGGCGCGTATTGCAGCGCAATTTGCAGGACCTCGTCAATCCATTTAACCGGTTTGATCTGAAGATCTTGCTTGATATTGTCAGGAATTTCCTTCAAATCGCGAACATTCTCTTCAGGAATGATCACTGTCTTGATCCCGCCGCGGTGTGCCGCCAGCAGTTTTTCCTTAAGTCCACCGATCGCCAGAACCTGGCCGCGCAAGGTGATTTCGCCGGTCATGGCAACATCAGCGCGTACAGGAATCCCGGTCAATGCCGACACCAGTGCCGTACACATGCCTACACCCGCACTAGGACCGTCTTTGGGCGTCGCCCCTTCCGGCATGTGGATATGGGTGTCGCGCTTCTCATGGAAGTCCAGCGGGATCCCCAGGCTTTTCGCGCGACTGCGAACTACCGTCAACGCAGCAGTAATCGATTCGACCATCACATCGCCCAGCGAACCGGTCTTGATCAGTTGCCCTTTACCCGGCACCACCGCAGCTTCGATGGTCAGCAACTCGCCGCCCACCTGAGTCCAGGCCAGGCCAGTCACCTGCCCCACCTGATCCTGCTGCTCGGCCAGGCCGTAGCGGAATTTGCGCACGCCAAGGAAGTGCTCCAGCATCTCGGCCGTGACTTTCACCGAGAAGCGTTTTTCCATCGCATGCTCTTTGACCGTCTTGCGGCAAACCTTGGCAATCTGGCGCTCAAGCCCACGCACACCGGCTTCACGGGTGTAGTAACGAATGATGTCGCGGATCGCCTCGGTGTCGAATTCCAGCTCGCCTTTTTTCAGGCCATTAGCCTGAATTTGCTTCGGCGAAAGGTATTTGACAGCGATGTTGATCTTCTCGTCTTCGGTGTAGCCCGGCAGACGAATCACTTCCATCCGGTCGAGCAGCGCCGGCGGAATGTTCATCGAGTTCGAGGTGCAAAGGAACATCACATCGGACAGGTCGTAGTCGACTTCCAGATAGTGATCGTTGAAATTGTGGTTTTGCTCGGGATCGAGCACTTCCAGCAAAGCCGATGCCGGATCGCCACGCATGTCGCTGCCCATCTTGTCGATTTCATCGAGCAGGAATAGCGGGTTGCGCACGCCCACCTTTGTCATCTTTTGTATCAATCTTCCTGGCATCGAACCGATATAAGTCCGGCGATGACCACGAATTTCCGCCTCATCGCGCACGCCGCCTAGGGCCATGCGTACAAATTTGCGGTTTGTCGCGTGAGCAATCGACTCCGCCAGAGAGGTTTTACCCACACCAGGAGGACCGACCAGGCACAACACCGGACCGCGGATTTTCTTCACGCGTTTTTGTACGGCGAGGTATTCGAGAATCCGCTCTTTGACTTCTTCCAGACCATAATGGTCGGCATCAAGAATGTCTTCTGCGCGCGCAAGATCCAGACGAACCTTGCTTTGTGCCTTCCACGGCACCTGAACCAGCCAGTCAAGGTAGGAACGCACCACGGTCGCTTCAGCAGACATCGGTGACATTTGCTTGAGCTTGTTCAGCTCAGCCTGGGCCTTGATCAGCGCGTCTTTTGGCAAGCCTGCGGCATCAATGCGCTTTTTCAGCTCTTCGACTTCGTTATGGCCTTCTTCGCTATCGCCGAGCTCTTTCTGAATGGCCTTCATCTGCTCATTCAGGTAGTACTCGCGCTGGCTGCGCTCCATTTGCTTTTTGACGCGGCCACGAATGCGTTTTTCGACTTGCAGCAAATCGATCTCGGCGTCCAGCAATGCCAGAACGTGCTCGACCCGGGCCGACAAATCGATAATCTCGAGGATTTCCTGCTTCTGCTCGATCTTCAGCGCCATGTGCGCGGCCATGGTATCGACCAGGCGGCTTGGCTCATCGATGCTATTGAGCGATGACAGGACTTCAGCCGGAACCTTCTTGCCCAGTTGAACGTACTGTTCAAATTGAGACAGCAAGCTGCGAACAAACACTTCCGATTCGCGCTCGGGAGCGTCGACTTCGTCAATCAGCGAAACCTCGGCACGGCAATGGCCGTCGACTTCGCTGAAACGCTCGACCGCGCCACGCTGCTCGCCCTCAACCAGCACTTTGACCGTGCCGTCAGGCAGCTTGAGCAGCTGCAGAACCGTTGCGATCGTACCGACACGATAAAGTGCGTCTTCACCGGGATCGTCGTCGGCAGGGTTTCTCTGGGCCAGCAGAAGGATCTGCTTGTCGCCCGTCATCGCCGCCTCGAGGGCTTCGATAGATTTCTCGCGCCCCACAAACAGCGGGATAACCATGTGCGGATAAACCACAACATCACGCAATGGCAGGAGAGGCAATTCGATGGTTGTCTTCATGATTTCGCCTCTACGGCGGCCATAAGGCCGGAAACAGATGGAAGTAAGCTTGAAACCAAGATGGGGGCTGCTTTCGAAAAAAACAAGCTGATTAAAAGACCGCGGTAAAGATCGTCCAAACGCGGCCCAAACCTTCGGCAGCTCCTGCAAAAGCAAAGGGGCCCGAAGGCCCCTTCTTTTAATCCGGCAGTGCGACGCTTACGCGTCTGGCGCTGCCTTGGCAGCCGGCTCACTGTTTTCGTAGATATACAGTGGCTTGGACTTGCCTTCTATAACGCTTTCATCGATCACTACTTTACTCACCTCGGACTGCGAGGGGATTTCATACATAGTGTCGAGCAGCACACCTTCGAGAATCGAACGCAATCCACGAGCACCGGTTTTGCGTTCCAGTGCGCGCTTGGCGACCGATTTCAGTGCATCGGCCCGGAATTCCAGGTCTACGCCTTCCATCTCGAACAGCTTGGCATACTGTTTGGTCAGAGCATTTTTCGGCTCGGTGAGGATCTGCATCAGCGCAGCCTCGTCGAGCTCGTCCAGCGTTGCAAGAACCGGCAGACGACCGACGAATTCAGGGATCAGACCGAACTTGACCAGATCGTCAGGCTCGACTTCACGCAGGGACTCACCCACCTTCTTGCCTTCTTCCTTGCTGCGAACTTCTGCGCTGAAACCAATGCCGCCGCGGGTGGAGCGGTTTTGAATAACCTTTTCCAGACCGGAGAACGCACCACCGCAGATGAACAGGATGTTACGGGTGTCGACCTGAAGGAATTCCTGCTGCGGATGCTTGCGACCACCTTGAGGTGGAACGGAAGCAACCGTACCTTCGATCAGCTTGAGCAGGGCCTGCTGCACGCCTTCACCGGAAACGTCCCGGGTGATGGACGGGTTGTCGGACTTGCGCGAAATCTTGTCGATTTCATCGATGTAGACAATGCCCATTTGAGCTTTTTCTACGTCGTAATCGCACTTCTGCAACAGTTTCTGAATGATGTTTTCAACGTCTTCACCCACGTAACCCGCCTCGGTGAGGGTGGTTGCGTCAGCGATGGTGAAAGGCACATTCAGCAAACGAGCCAGTGTTTCAGCAAGCAGGGTTTTACCCGAGCCTGTAGGGCCGATCAGCAAGATGTTGCTTTTGCCGAGTTCGACATCGTCATTCTTTTTGTCACGCTGGTTGAGGCGCTTGTAGTGGTTGTACACCGCTACGGCCAAAACCTTTTTCGCACGTTCCTGACCAATCACGTACTGATCAAGGATGCCGCTGATTTCTTTAGGCGAAGGCAATTTATGCGCGCTGCTTTCGGCCTGTGCTTCCTGCACCTCCTCGCGGATGATGTCATTGCACAGGTCGACGCACTCGTCGCAGATAAAGACCGAGGGGCCGGCAATCAATTTGCGCACTTCATGCTGGCTTTTGCCACAGAAGGAGCAATAGAGCAGCTTGCCGTTGTCCTCGCCGTTGCGGGTGTCAGTCATTCGTTCGATCCAAATCCGATAGGCTTGCAACACAAGATGAAGGCTATTGCGGGCTTTTTCAAGCCCGCCGGTGATCAGACCAGCCGACCAACCCTATTTTGAGCTGCTTATTTTAAGCGGGGCGCTGAGTGATCACTTCATCGATCAACCCGTATTCACGCGCGGCATCTGCACTCATGAAGTTATCGCGGTTGGTATCGCGCTCGATTTCTTCAAGAGTGCGCCCGCTATGCTTGGCCATCAACGTGTTGAGACGCTCACGGATGAAGAGGATTTCCTTGGCATGGATTTCGATATCCGACGCCTGCCCCTGGAAACCGCCCAATGGCTGGTGAATCATCACGCGCGAGTTCGGCAAGCAGTAACGTTTGCCTTGGGCACCGGCGGTCAACAGGAATGCGCCCATGCTGCAGGCCTGACCGATACAGGTGGTCGACACGTTTGGCTTGATGAACTGCATGGTGTCATAAATCGACATGCCCGCCGTCACCGAACCGCCCGGGGAGTTGATATAGAGATGGATGTCCTTGTCCGGGTTTTCCGCTTCAAGGAATAGCAGTTGCGCACAAATCAGATTGGCCATGTAGTCCTCTACCGGGCCAACCAGAAAGATCACTCGCTCCTTGAGAAGGCGCGAGTAAATGTCGTAGGCGCGCTCGCCACGAGCGGACTGCTCGACAACCATCGGGACCAGGCCGCCTGCGGCCTGGATATCAGAGTTCTGCTGAATATACGAATTACGGAACATGCTCTGCAGTCACTCCCAAATAGTTATGTCTTGAATACGCATAAGCCAGCTCGAAAGCTGGCTTATGGTGTGTGCTTCTAACGCAAAAACAATCAGTCGGCTTGTGGAGCTTCTACCGGCTTGACCGCTTCTTCGTAAGAGACCGATTTGTCGGTCACGCTAGCTTTCTGCAGAACAGTATCCACAACTTGCTCTTCCAGCACAACCGAACGGACTTCGTTCAGTTGCTGGTCGTTCTTGTAGTACCAGGACACGACTTGCTCAGGCTCCTGATAAGCCGAAGCCATTTCCTGAATCAGCTCGCGAACGCGGGTTTCGTCAGGCTTGAGGTCGTATTGCTTGACCACTTCAGCCACTACCAGACCCAGCACAACGCGACGCTTGGCTTGCTCTTCGAACAGCTCGGCCGGCAGTTGATCAGGCTTGATGTTGCCACCGAACTGCTGAACAGCCTGAACGCGCAGACGATCAACCTCGTTGGACAGCAGAGCCTTTGGCACTTCGATCGGGTTGGCGGCCAGCAGACCGTCCATTACCTGATTCTTGACCTTGGATTTGATCGCCTGACGCAGCTCGCGCTCCATGTTCTTACGAACTTCGGTACGGAAACCGTCGATGCCAGACTCTTTGATACCGAACTGAGCGAAGAATTCTTCAGTCAATTCAGGCAGTTTCGGCTCGGAAACAGTGTTAACAGTGACGGTGAACTCGGCAGCCTTGTTAGCCAGGTCCAGGTTCTGATAGCTCTCAGGGAAGGTCAGGTTCAGAACGCGCTCTTCGCCCGCTTTAGCGCCAACCAGGCCTTCTTCGAAGCCAGGGATCATGCGGCCGGAACCCAGAACCAGCTGAGTACCCTTGGCGGAACCACCGGCGAACACTTCACCGTCAACCTTGCCAACGAAATCGATGTTCAGTTGGTCTTCGTTCTGAGCTGCACGATCGGCAATTTCAAAACGAACGTTCTGCTTGCGCAGAATTTCCAGCATTTTGTCCAGATCGGCGTCCGCCACGTCAGCGCTCAGGCGCTCGACAGCGATGGATTCGAAACCGGCAACGGTGAACTCGGGGAACACTTCGAATGTTGCAACGAATTCCAGATCCTTGCCCTTTTCCAGGACTTTAGGCTCTACCGAAGGAGCGCCAGCCGGGTTCAGCTTTTGCTCGACAATTGCTTCGTAGAAAGAAGCCTGGATCACATCGCCTACAGCTTCCTGACGCGCATCAGCTTCATAACGCTGACGGATCACGCTCATTGGCACTTTGCCAGGACGGAAGCCTGCAATTTTGGCCTTTTGGGCAGTCTGCTGCAGACGCTTGTTGACTTGAGTCTCAATGCGCTCAGCTGGCACGGTGATGCTCATGCGGCGCTCAAGAGCAGAAGTATTTTCAACAGAAACTTGCATGGATATTCCTCGTTGCACAGACGTTAGCCGGCCGTTTCCGACCACAGAATCAAGGGCATGCATTCTAGTGGGTCAAACTCAAGAAGTCACCCTACTGAAAACGGGTAAAAACGCAGCAGGCAATTTATAGGTGTGGATGCACGAATACACCTCACCCCGGAGGCAAATATAGTCAATCACGCCAGGGCTCTGCGCCAACCCTCCTATATATAGAAGGAGAGCCAATCAGCTCCCTGGCAGCCGACCTTGCGAGCAAGCCCGGCGGGCAATGCGGCATCATCGAGCAACATGAATACGACGAAACGCCCTGCCCTTGCGACCCGGAACCTGCAGTCGCTGAACATACAAATACTGAAACAAAAAAGGCGCCAGACTGTTAAATCTGGCGCCTTTCGAAATATGGGGTGGACGATGGGGATCGAACCCACGACAACGGGAGTCACAATCCCGTGCTCTACCAACTGAGCTACGCCCACCATATTGCGTAACAAAGAAGCCAAAAAACTTCTTCGCTGAGCTCCAACCCGGCCAACGGCCTGACTGAAGCTTTAATTGGTGCGGATGAAGAGACTCGAACTCTTACGCCTCGCGGCGCTGGAACCTAAATCCAGTGTGTCTACCAATTCCACCACATCCGCGGTTCACAACTGTTAAAGCAAAGGCGCCAGACGGTTAAATCTGGCGCCTTTCGAAATATGGGGTGGACGATGGGGATCGAACCCACGACAACGGGAGTCACAATCCCGTGCTCTACCAACTGAGCTACGCCCACCATATCGCGTTACTTGTGCCAAAGCTGCCTAATGGCGCACCCGGCAGGACTCGAACCTGCGACCATCCGCTTAGAAGGCGGATGCTCTATCCAGCTGAGCTACGGGCGCCTTATTAGCTGTACCCTTGAAGGACTACAAACTAAGTGCTTTTCAGCCTTGCAGAACCGTAATTCCGCCTGACCTTCTTAACCAGTGCTAGGCTGTGCCCGACAAGTGCGACGAATAGTATAGGCACCCCTGGAGACCGTCAAATCCTTTTTGAAAAAAATTCATTTAATTAAAGGGCTTAGGGGAATTTGCAGACCAAGCGCCTTTGCCCTCACGTTCTGACATGCGAGAATGCGTTCTCTTTTCTTCCCCCTCTCGATGGTTAATCACGCGCAATGACTGCACAACTAATCGACGGCAAATCGATCGCCGCCAGCCTGCGCCAGCAGATCGCCAAACGTGTCGCCGAGCGTCGCCAGCAAGGTCTGCGCACGCCTGGCCTCGCGGTGATCCTGGTCGGCAGCGATCCCGCCTCTCAGGTTTATGTCTCGCACAAGCGTAAAGACTGTGAAGAGGTCGGCTTCCTCTCCCAAGCCTATGACCTGCCCTCTGATACTACCCAGCAAGCCCTGACCGACCTGATCGACCGTCTTAATGACGACCCGAACATCGACGGCGTACTGCTGCAGCTTCCTCTGCCTGAACACCTGGACGCGTCCAAATTGCTGGAGCGCATTCGTCCGGACAAAGACGTGGATGGTTTCCATCCTTATAACGTTGGCCGCCTGGCACAACGCATCCCTCTGCTGCGCCCGTGCACCCCTAAAGGCATCATGACCTTGCTGGAAAGCACAGGCGCCGATCTTTACGGGATGGATGCAGTGGTTGTCGGCGCTTCCAATATCGTCGGTCGTCCGATGGCGATGGAATTGCTGCTGGCCGGTTGTACCGTGACCGTCACCCACCGTTTCACCAAGGATCTGGCCGGCCACGTCGGTCGCGCCGACCTGGTTGTAGTCGCCGCCGGCAAACCTGGCCTGGTCAAAGGTGAGTGGATCAAGGAAGGCGCCATCGTCATCGACGTCGGCATCAACCGCCAGGAAGACGGCAAGCTGGTAGGCGATGTGGTTTATGAAACCGCCCTGCCCCGCGCTGGCTGGATCACACCAGTACCCGGTGGTGTCGGACCGATGACTCGCGCCTGCCTGCTGGAAAACACGCTGTACGCAGCGGAAACCCTGCACGGCTGATTCAAGGCTCGTCCTGAAGCACAAACAAGGAACCCCGCTAATTGGCGGGGTTCCTTGTTTTATATCACCTTGAAATAAAGGAGTTGACACTAACAACTTCATCTAGATCAAAGCAACTCTTCACACACTACTGAATTTTCAGGAACGGATCGAAGGTCATCTGCTTCCCATCCATTGAAAGCACTACCGAATACTGCAAGTTCCCTTTATAACCTTGCGCCTCGACCTGCCCCTTCCAGTAATTACCTGATGGATCGACCACCAACTTAGGAAGGCAAATCCTATCATTGACCATCTGACCAGTAAAACCATCTATCTGCACATCACTGGAAGGAGAGACAGGCGATACAGTCCAATTAATGTATTGCCCTTCAACACATGCTGTATAGAGCTCCGCCTGACCTTCACTGCCCGAACCGCAGTGCTTATTACTGTCTATCAGGTACACATTATCCTGGAGATTGCCTGATGCCAGCGCGTTCTCGACATCGACAACAATCAAAACATCTACTGATTTCATCACACTATTCCTTTTGTGTAAGTTGTTTTAGCGTTGTCAAGCCGCTTGAACCATCAGCATCTGGGCGTGCTCGCTTAGGGGGAAGCATGAGGTGTCCGGACAGCGCACATTCACGCCCTTCCATAGGCTTTGGCACGAGGCATTCAATGCCCGATTACAACTGTCCCAGCCATACAACTGGATCAAAAAACCAACTCGCAACATTTCACCGAGTCGACAGCATTAGTGACAATCAGCCGCATATCGTCTTTCCGTGAGCGGACCTGATGACGCTGTATAACTTGTCGCTCAATGCGAAGGTGAGATTAGCACCACTCATTTAAAAGTAAAGGCGCAAGCTTCTATCCCTACAAATAAAAAAACCACATAACCGCCATATTTTTGGCGAGCGTTTTTCCTAGCAACAACAAATACCTTACATTCAAGACTCAACAGCCACCCTATTACGTGACAAAATTTTGAACCGCCTCCCACCACTCACCACTCGCCGTGACCACTGACAATTAGTGCTAACCCCTAAACTTAAACCCACCCACAACCACTTTAATGGTTACCACTGTTTAATAGAGCGTTTCTCTATATCCATTTTAACGTTAAATTCGCTATTAACAGATCTGAAACCACAACCGTTCGAAATAACCTGCCCGCATGACCAGCCCCCCTACCTGACCACACGAAGCCTTATTGTCTTACGCCAAAGCAATCACATCATGTGCTTCCCGAGCATCGACGACGCCTGTGAATCAGACCGTTACAGAGCCGATACACCCTAAAATATTTTTCATCTGAAGCACCTCTACAGCAGGCGTATAGCGCTTTCCTAGCACATACTCATAAAATGTTACGTTTCTCCCAGAAAGCCCGTTGCAGAACGGCATATTCATACCTTACCGAGTCCGCCCGCGTGAAAATCCGTCTATCCATCCTGAGCCTATTTTTTGTACTTACAGGCCCTCTTGTCACATCAAACGTCTACGCACGTGACACAACCGCGGCACCTCGAGACACCTCACAACTGCGCATTGCCTCCGGCAGTGCGATGGTGATCGATCTGCAAACCGACAAAGTCATCTATGCCAGCAACCCGGACGTGATCGTGCCGATCGCCTCGGTGACCAAATTGATGACCGGGCTGATCGTGCTGGACGCCAAGCAGAACATGGACGAATACATTTCCGTATCGATCAGTGAAACCCCGGAAATGAAAGGTGTGTTCTCCAGGGTCAAACTCAATAGCGAACTGTCGCGCAGGGAAATGCTGCAGATTGCACTCATGTCCTCGGAAAATCGCGCCGCAGCGAGCCTGGCCCACCACTACCCAGGCGGTTATGCAGCGTTTATCGCCGCAATGAACGCCAAAGCCAGGGCGCTGGGCATGACCAGTACCCATTACGTCGAACCGACCGGCCTGTCAGTCCACAACGTTTCCACGGCCCGCGACCTGAGCAAACTGCTCCAGGCTGCACGCAAATACCCGATGCTGAGTGAACTGAGCACGACCAAGGAAAAAACCGTGACGTTCCGCAGACCCAACTACACCCTGGGTTTTCACAACACCGACCACCTGATCAACAAAGCCGACTGGGACATCAAGCTGACCAAGACCGGCTTTACCAATCAGGCCGGCCACTGCCTGGTATTGGTGACGAGCATGGGTAATCGCCCGGTTTCGCTGGTGATTCTCGATGCCTTCGGCAAGTACACCCACTTTGCGGATGCCGGACGGATTCGTCAGTGGGTTGAAACCGGCAGGAGCACCTCCGCGCCGAGTGTTGCCCTGCAATACAAAGCCGAGAAAAATCTGCAACATCGTCAAGGTAGCGGCATGGCGCAGACCGGCAAGTAAGCGCAAGAAAAAAGGCCCGCGACGCGAGTCGGGGCCTTTATGGATAACGGCGCCCCAAGGCGCCGTTTTTATCCGGCTCGATTAATGGGCAACCAGTGCTTTGGTCGCCTTGGTTGCTGCCTGCTCCTGTCCAGCCCGAGCCAGATCGTCAGCGGCCTTGAGCCAGCGCTGCGAGTCAACCTTGGCCGGAATCTGGGTCGGCCCCTGAATCAACACCGCCCACCCGCCAGCATTTTCGAACGCGGACTCGAACGACGTGAAGCTCATCAGCAACCGGCGGTCCATTCCTGAACGCAGCAGCACCGTCTGCTTGTGACGGTTGTAGCCGGCGAGAATCGCGTACCTTGGCTCTTTCCAAAATGCCGAACCTTCGCTGAAGCGCAGCAACACCGGGTAACCCGCCGCGACCTGGGTCAACAGTGCCGGCAGATTGCTGTCCAGCGGATACACCACCATCCCGTATTCACGCGCCAGGTTCTGCATGTTCTGCTGCAACTGCGCCTCGGCGCCCGGCAAATGCAGCGGCTTGTCGAGCAGCCCCGGGGTAATCACGATGCCTTGCTGGGAAAGCATGCTGGCCAGCGATTGCGGCCCGCTTTGGTAGGCTTCGCCACGGTAAAACGGCATACCACTAAGCTCGACGCGCTCAGGCAGACGCTGGATTTCAGGTTGCACACTCCCGGCACAACCGGCCAGGCTCAGGACACAGGCCGCGGCCAGCAGGGCGCAGCGGAATCGGGAAAGTACCGGCAACATCATCACTCACTTGTTCAGGCGCCAGGCAAACGGTCTCCCGGCTTCGCTCATGATCATAGCAGTGGTATAGCCTTTAACGGCAGTCACATGCAGTTGATAGAGCGAACGGGTTGGAGACTCATCACACGTGGTCAATTGCCTGCAACACATCAGCGACTAGACTGACCCTTGTACAGAGTGTGTGCCCGAAGCAGGGCAAAGAGGAGGCACTGAATGAGCCTGACGATGATAATCCTGATGCTGATCGGTGGTTGGCTGGCCGTTGCCGCCGCGATGCTGTGGGGCGTATTGCGCATCACCCGCAGACACCAGCACGCCTATATTCCACCTGCGGCACCCGGCAAAGTCGAGAAACCTGCCCGGCACCACGTCACAGCACACTGATCGATTCGGTTCAAATCCCCCACAAATCAAAACGGCCACCTGCACGTTGTCGAGTGCAGATGACCGTTGGTGATTTACCTTAACGCTTACGCCTCAGCAGCGACCCGCTTCTCCCGAGCCCGACGCGACAGCATGTTCAGACCTTCAATCGTTGCCGAGAATGCCATGGCCGCATAGATGTAGCCTTTCGGTACGTGGGCACCGAAACCTTCGGCGATCAGGGTCATGCCGATCATGATCAAGAAGCCCAGGGCCAGCATCACCACTGTCGGGTTGTCATTGATGAATTTGGCCAGAGGCTCGGCCGCCAGCAACATCACCATCACCGACACCAGCACCGCGATGATCATGATCGGCAAATGCTCGGTCATGCCGACAGCGGTAATGATGCTGTCGATGGAGAACACCAGGTCGAGCATCAGAATCTGACCGATTGCCGCGGCAAAACCCAATGTCACGCCGGACGTTTTCGACGTCGGATCCTCGGCTGGCGGATCCATGCTGTGATGGATTTCAGTGGTCGCCTTCCACAACAGGAACAGACCACCGGCGATCAGGATCATGTCTTTCCACGAGAACGCGTGGTTGAACAGTTCAATCACCGGCTCAGTCAGCTGCACGATGAACGCGATGGTGCTCAGCAAGCCCAGACGCAGGACCAAGGCCATGCTGATACCAATGCGGCGGGCCTTGGCACGGTGCTGCACGGGCAGCTTGTTGGTCAGGATCGAGATGAAGATCAGGTTGTCGATGCCGAGCACGATTTCCATCACGATCAACGTAGCCAGGGCGACCCAGGCTGTAGGGCTTGCTGCGAGTTGTAAAAGATAGTCCATGGGTCAGTCCTGACTCGGTGTTGAACGGGTTAGATTTCCTGCGATGTGCCAGGTGTTTTCTCGCTATCGTCAGCGGGTTTTTCCTTGTTGCCGACGATGTTCGAAGTGGCGTCGCTCAGCGCTTGCTCCGCCGCCTTATGCGTATCGTCGATCGCCTGCTTGGCGGTTTCGGCCGCTTTGCCCATCAATTGCTGGGCGCTTTTTTCGGCCTGGTCACAGCCCGTCAGCAGCAGTGCAGAGAAGGCCAGCAACGAAGCAGCGGCCAGGGAGTTGAGTTTCATTATGTTTTCCTCGATAGAGCGGACTTGACCAAGGGAGTGGCCCGTCGATAGCGAGGCATTCTAAAGAGGCAAACACATCAGGAAAATTCGTATTTTTAGCGGCTATACTTCGGTTTTTACGAATCGGTAAAACGCATGCTCAATTATCGGCAATTGCATTACTTCTGGGTCGTGGCCAAAACCGGCAGCATCGTGCGTGCGTGCGAGCAATTGAACCTGACTCCGCAGACCATCAGCGGGCAGATCAGTCTGCTCGAACAAACCTATGGGATAGAGCTGTTTCAACGGGTTGGCCGGCAACTTGAACTGACCGAGGCCGGACGGCAGACACTGCCTTACGCCGAGCAGATGTTTCAACTGGGTGGCGAGCTGGAGGCCATGCTTCGGGCGCAGCCCAATGAACAGCAGATTCTGTTCCGGGTGGGCGTCGCTGATGTGGTGCCCAAATCCATCGTCTATCGCCTGATTGCACCGACCATGGAGTTGACTGAGCCGCTACGCATCACCTGTCGCGAGGACAAACTGGAGCGCTTGCTGGCCGATCTGGCCATTCAGCGGCTGGACCTGGTGATCTCCGACAGCCCGATGCCGTCGCACCTGGATATCAAGGGTTACAGCCAGAAGCTTGGCGAATGCGGTATCAGTTTTTTCGCCACCAAGGCGCTTGCACAACGCTATGGCAAAGACTTCCCGCGTTGCCTGCACGGCGCGCCCTTGCTGATTCCAGGACAGGAAACCGTGGTGCGCAGCCGCTTGCAGCGCTGGTTCGCCGAACAACAAATTCAGCCACGTATCGTCGGCGAGTTTGATGACAGCGCCTTGATGCAGGCGTTCGGCCAATCCGGCAGCGGGATTTTCATCGGCCCGAGCGTGATTGCCGATGAAGTGAGACGCCAGTATGGCGTCGAGTTGATCGGGCAAACCGATGCCGTGACCGAGTCGTTTTACGCGATCTCGGTCGAGCGCAAGGTCAAGCATCCCGGTATTGTCGCGATTACCGAAGGTGCCCGACGCGAGCTGTTTACCGCGCCTTGAAGCCTCAGGCGCAGACGGCCGGGGCTTTGACCTTCATCAGCAACAACGCCAATACAATCGACACCAGGATAAAACCGGCCGCCGCAAACCCCAGGCTGCCCAGGCCCAAGGTGTCGATCACATGCCCACCGACCATCGCCCCCAAGCCAATCCCCAGATTGGCCCCGGCGATGTTCAGCGACGCGGCAAAGGCTGGCGCCTGCGGGGCGGCTTTCATCAAGCGCACGTGACTGACCAGGAACAGTGCGGCTTGGGTCACACCCCAGATACCCATCGCCGCGGCCAGCCCCAGCGTCGAATGAATACTCGGCACCAGCGCCACCATGCCGCCGATCATGAAGCCACAGAACACCATCGACGCAATCAACGGATGGCGATCGACCATGCGTCCGCCCAGCGAGTTGCCGATCAGCCCGACCGCACCAAAGCCCATCAGGCACCAGCCGACTACGGTGCCGTTGAAACCGGCCAGCCGCTCAAGGATGTCGGCCAGGTAGGTGTAAGCGGTAAACATCCCGCTGAAAACCAGAATCGACAACAGCACATGCCCCTGCATCAGTGGGCTGCGCAGAATCTTGAACTGTGAACGCAAGCTCACCTGCTGGTTGTGCAGATTGGTTTTCGGCAAATAGATAAACAGCAGCAGCGCCTTGGCCAAGGCAATGACCGCGAGAATGCCGAACGCCGTGCGCCAGCCGAACGCATCGGAAATTAACGTACCGACGGGGATCCCGAACACGGTCGCGCAGACAATCCCGAATCCGATCTTGGCTATCGCCCGCCCCGCATAGTCCGGCCCGACGATGTCCACGGCCGTTTCACTGGCCAGCGCCCAGAACACCGGCAAACCCAACGCCGGAATCAGCCGCGCGACGGCCATCACGCCAATATTCGGCGCCATGGCCGCCAGGGTGTTCGCCAGCCCGAACATGATCAGCACGCTGATAAACAGACGCCGACGTTCAAAACGCGCGAAGTACGCAGTCAGGAAAGGTCCGAAGGCGGCGACGGTAAACGCGAACAAGGTCACCAGCAGTCCCGCCTGGGAAACGCTGACGTCGAGGTCGCGAGCGATCGACGGTAACAGACCGACAATGATGAATTCTGTGGTCAGCACGGTGAAACCGGCGGCTGACAACAACAGGATGGGCAACAGCATGGGGTAACTCCAGAAAACGACAACGCCAGCGACAGCCCAAGGGCTCACTGAGGGGAGATGAAAAAGTGGATGGCGAAGCTTAACAGAGTGTGTCCGACAGCGCTGGCGCAAACCTGACACATCCGCTTAAACACTCGGGCGGCAGATCGTCACAGGTCTGAAGGATCACGCCTACGCTGTGATAGAGTCCGCGCCCGCAAAAAATTCACCCTTGCTCGTCCGCCAATGCAGATGACGCAATGTGCGCTTGCCCGGTCAGCCTGCCCGTTTGTTGCTGACCGGGTTTCTCGATTCACGGCACCTTAAAAAAATCAGAGATACCGCTATGACTGCTGCTCCGCCTACTCTTTTGCAAAGACTCAAACACACCAGCCTGGTCACGCAAATCGTCATTGGCCTGATCGCCGGTATTGCCTTGGCGCTGTTTGCGCCTGAGGTGGCGAAATCCACCGCGTTCATCGGCAAAGTGTTTGTCTCGGCACTGAAAGCCGTCGCACCGATTCTGGTATTCGTGCTGGTGATGGCCTCGATCGCCAACCACAAACACGGCCAGGAAACCCACATCAAGCCGATTCTGTTCCTGTATCTGCTGGGCACCTTTGCCGCAGCCGTAGTGGCAGTGGTGGCCAGCAGCCTGTTCCCTTCGAGCCTGGTGCTGTCCACCCACGACGTGGCAATCAGCGCGCCCGGCGGAATCTCCGAGGTCTTGCAAAGCCTGCTGCTGAGCGTGGTCGACAACCCAATCAGCGCGCTGATGAACGCCAATTTCATCGGCATTCTGGCGTGGGCAATCGGCATGGGCATCGCCATCCGCCATGCCGGCGAAACCACCCGTACCGTACTGGGCGACCTGTCCAACGGCGTCACGGTGATCGTACGCCTGGTGATTCGTTTTGCTCCACTGGGGATCTTCGGCCTGGTCGCCTCCACGCTGGCCACCTCGGGCTTCGGCGCGCTGATCGGTTACCTGCATCTGCTGGCCGTACTGCTGGGTTGCATGCTGTTCGTGGCGCTGGTGATGAACCCGGCCATCGTCTTCTGGAAATTGCGCCGCAACCCCTACCCGCTGGTGCTGACCTGCCTGCGGGAAAGCGGAATCACCGCGTTCTTCACCCGCAGTTCAGCGGCGAACATTCCGGTCAACCTGGAACTGAGCAAGCGCTTGGGCCTGCATGAAGACACCTACTCGGTATCGATCCCGCTGGGCGCGACCATCAACATGGCCGGTGCGGCGATCACCATCACGGTGCTAACCCTGGCGGCTGTGCACACGCTGGGGATTGCCGTGGACATCCCGACCGCAGTGCTGCTCAGCGTGGTCGCGGCGATCTGTGCCTGCGGTGCTTCGGGTGTGGCCGGCGGTTCGCTGCTGTTGATTCCGCTGGCGTGCAGCCTGTTTGGCATTCCGAGCGAGATCGCCATGCAAGTGGTGGCGGTCGGCTTCATCATCGGCGTGCTGCAGGACTCGGCAGAAACCGCGCTGAACTCCTCCACCGACGTACTGTTCACCGCGGCGGCTTGCCTGGCCCAGGAACAGAAAACCGCACAGGTCGCGTAACAAACCGCCGTCATAAAAAAACCCGCCAAGTTCACACCTTGGCGGGTTTTTTGTTGCTGGCGGGTTTAGAACGCGCCCATGTAATCGCGCTTGCCGACTTCAACACCGTTGTGACGCAGGATCGCGTAGGCGGTGGTGACGTGGAAGAAGAACTGCGGCAGGCCGTAGGTCAGCAGGTAAGCCTGGCCACTGAAGCGTTTTTCTTTCGGGGTGCCTGGGCGGGTAACGATCTCGATACCTTCCTTGCCGTTGATTTGTTCAGGCTTGATGCCGTCGATGAAGGACAACACCTTGGCGAGCAGTGCTTGCAGCTCGGCGAAGGTCACTTCGGTATCGTCGTACTTCGGCAGTTCGATTTCGGCCAGGCGGGCAGAAACGCCTTTGGCGAAATCAACGGCGATCTGCACCTGACGCACCAGCGGGAACATGTCCGGGTACAGACGTGCTTGCAGGAAGGCGTTCGGGTCGATGTTTTTGGCGGTGGCGTGAGCTTCGGCCTTGTTCAGAACATCGCTCAACGCGTTGAGCATTTGCTTGAAGACCGGAACGGAAGCAGCGTACAGAGAAATAGTCATGGCAGTCTCGTAGGGTGGAGGGTGTTGTGAAAGGAGTAAAACGTGGGCGCGATTATAGCCCTGCTTGCAGCGACGTGCGGCGTGGTCTTTGATCTCACAAAGGGAAATATCGGTTGTTGCCGGACAGCTCCAGGCGCAGATTGGAAATCGCTGAAACAACCAGGCCAGCGGTTTATTTTTTCAGGTGTTTTCTGATCGGCATCGATTCAACGACAGTGAGCAGATTTCAACGATGAAGTTCTTTCGCAGACACGCTGAAGCCCATAAACACGAGCGGATCGGCTGGCTTCGGGCCGCGGTATTGGGGGCTAACGACGGCATTGTATCGACCGCCAGTCTGCTGATCGGCGTCGCCGCGGCCAATGCCACCCATAGCACCTTGCTCGTCACAGGCGTGGCCGGGCTGGTGGCGGGTGCGATGTCGATGGCGGCGGGCGAATACGTCTCCGTGCATTCCCAGGCCGATACCGAACGGGCTGATTTGTTGCGCGAACAAGCAGAGCTTGAGACAGCGCCGCTTGCCGAACACCGGGAGTTGGCGGCCATCTATGTGGACCGCGGTGTTGAACCCGAGCTGGCCAGTAAAGTCGCCACGCAGCTCATGGCGCACGATGCTCTGGGCTCACATGCGCGCGACGAACTGGGCATTTCCGATGCGCTCAGCGCAAAACCGCTGCAGGCGGCAATGTCCTCGGCGGCAAGCTTTGTGGTGGGCGCCGCATTGCCGCTGGGCGTGACCATCCTCGCGCCGACCCACAGTGTGATTGCCTGGATATCCGGCATGTCACTGGTTTTTCTGGGCGCTTTAGGCGGCATTGCCGCCAAGGCAGGCGGTGCCAATCTGCTGATCGGGGCGTGGCGGGTGACGCTGTGGGGCGCGCTGGCGATGGCCATTACTGCAGCAGTCGGTATTTCATTTGGTGCAGTTGCTTAGCGCTTATATGAAATGAACTTGGGTGATGCCCGCCAGATTGCCCCGCCATCCATGCCTGTTTGACTGGTTGTCATCCTTCTGATCTAGATCAAATCCCGATGGGTCATACACGTAGAAATTAAGAATCGACGATCGTGCCATCGCGCAGGCGTCCAAAACGTGAGCAGTCGCCTCCCACATCACCCAAGAGGAGAACTGAAAATGGCCAATTCCGTGAAAAGAGTACCGGTTCATACCGAAAAAAAAAGCAAGTCCGCTCCCAGCGACGACTGACCTTTGGCGTCCTCTGCAAAAACTGCGGGAACAGGTCGATCACCTGTTCGAAGACTTCAATCGAGGTCCTTTGGGATTATCGCCATTCAGCCGTGGGCTGTTCGATGTCGAGCCTGTTTTGTCTCGTGAACTGTTCGGTTACGGCATCCCCGCCGTCGACATTACCGAGAAAGACAAGAGCTTCGAAATCACCGCCGAACTGCCCGGTATGGACCAGAAGGATGTCGAGATCAAACTGTCCAACGGCAGCTTGATCATCAAAGGCGAAAAACAGGAAGACAAGGAAGAAAAAAGAAAGGGCTATTACCTCTCCGAGCGTCACTACGGCTCCTTCGAACGGGTGTTCAACCTGCCTAAAGGGGTCGACGCCGATAAGATCGAAGCGAGCTTCAGCAAAGGTGTGCTGAGCGTAACGCTACCGAAAAAGCCCGAAGCCATGAAACCGGAGAAAATTGTGCCGATCAAAGGCAATTGAACCGATGACCGTCCTCCTCACCTTGCCGGGAAACCGGCAAGGTTTTTTTGCATCGAACATCATGACGGGGTACACACCGCCCCCTATTAGCAGCCCGTCTATCCGTTTTCCCGTGCGTATGCCGGTTTTCTGATGTGGATCAGATTTTCCCCCTGAGCGGCTCCTATTCTCGAATTGCCCCCACGATTGGGTAGACATCATGAATATCGACTCGGTAAAACGTTGCACGCTGATAGGGGCAATCCTGATCGCCACGTGCCTTGCATTACCGGCCAACGCCGACCGACACGGAGGCGGTCATATCGGCGCTCCGTTCTGGTGGGGCATCGGTCTTGGCTTGGGACTGGGCTGGGAAGGCGCGTACCTTCGTGGTCCGTATTACTACCCCTCCTACCCGGTTTACTACTACCCGCCCCCTGTTTATTACTACCCGGCCAACCCGCCCGTGGTGGCAGCGCCCCCCAACACCCAGACTGCGCCAAGCTGGTATTACTGCCCTTCAGCCAAAGGCTACTACCCTTATATACGCCAATGTCCTGAAGCCTGGCGCCTGGTTCCGGGGACACCCTCCGGGCCCATACAGTGACAGGCGCAGCTGATTTCTCGGAGGTCATCCGGCACGTCGCTGACGAAAGGGAATGGAGCATCTCAATCCCGCACCCACAGCTACTCATCCCCGCGCGGAACAGGAACAGGCGCTCAGGAACGCCTTGAGTTCCTTCAGGGGACGGATGTTGAGCACATCGGTTTTTTCCAGCCAGGCACGGCGTGCCTGAGCGATCCCATACTGCAAATAGGCGAAGTCAACGGTGCGATGCGCATCCGAGTCGATGGCAATGAGCACCCCTTCATCCTTGGCATAGCGGCACTGCAGGTCGAACAGGTCCATGCGTTGCGGCTGCGCATTGAGTTCCAGACAGCAACCACGCTGCCGGGCCGCCTTGATGATGACCGGCAGATCGAGGTTCAGCGGGTCGCGCTCATTGATCAGCCAGCACAGCGAGTGCGCCAGAATCGTGAAATAGCGATGATCCATCGCCCTGAGCAAGCGTTGGGTCTGTTGACGCAACGTCAGGCCGAAATGGCTGTGTACGGCGCCGACCACCAGATCCAGACGCCCGAGGATATCGTCCGGCAGGTCCAGGCTACCCTCTTCGAGAATGTCCGCCTCGATGCCCGGAAGCTGTTGCAGGTACTCGGTCAGCCGCAGGGCCACCAGCGCCACAAAGGCCAATGGCAATCGACGGTCCCTGCCGATGCCCTTCTGCCCGGCGTGCAACAGTCGGGCTTCGATCTTTTCGCCAAAACCAGGCAGATGGCGAATGCGTCCCTCTTTGGCCGCCTGACACAGGTGCTGCGCGGTTTCGATGCCCGGATCGTGATAAAGGTGTTTGACGCGTTTGGGCCCCAGTCCGGAGATGGAAAGCAGCTCGACCAGCCCAAGGGGCAATGTCGTGCGCAGGCGTTGGCGCAGTGCGCAATCGCCGGTGGTGACGATTTCGTTGATCTTGCCGGCAAGGTCGACCCCGATGCCCGTGAGTTTGGGCAGCGGTTCACCCCGCACGATCAGCTTCGCGACCTCAAAGGTCAAAGCCCTCAGGGTTCGCGCTGCATTGCGGTAAGTGCGGATACGGAAGGGATTGGCGTCCTCTATTTCCAGCAGATCGGCGATATCGTCAAAAATCCCGGCGACTTGATCATTGCCGATCGTCTGCCCGACCTTGGCCGATGAAGGAGGCAAGGTTGGCAACGGCTCTGGAAGCGGTGCCGCAGTGGGCTTCATGGCGCAATCCTGACTCAGTGGAGGTCACTGGGTCAGGATTGCCGATCCCTCCACACGGTCATTGATATAGATCAGACAGTGCCTGAAGGCCAGGAACCGCGACGTGCCCGCAGGCTCATCACCGATGCCGCGAAGGCCTCATTTTTTTGCCCCGAGTGTCGCAATGTAATGCGCGACAGAGGCTGCATCTTCATCAGACAGGGAATGGGTGACCTGCTTCATCAGGGCGCCACGCGGGCGCTGGTCGGTCTGCTGGAACACCTTGAGCTGGCGGATCATATAGTCGGCATGTTGACCCGCCAGGCGCGGAAACTGACCATTGCCCTGGCCCTCGGCACCATGGCAGGAGCTGCACTGAGCCACGCCCGAGCCAGGCAAGCCCTTGCGAAAGATCAATTCACCGCGCGCATCAGGCTTATCGGTGTCAGCCTTCATGGGGCTCTGACTGGAAAAATAGTCGGCCAGTTCGCTGATCTGGGTCTCAGTCAAATGGGTAAACCCCCACATGTATTGAGTCCCGGTTACATCGCTGCGTGCATGGCCCTTGAAGTCCGCCAGCTGCAACTTCAGGTACTCTTTTTGCTGGCCGGCCAACTTGGGAAACATCGGCGAGATGGACTCCCCCGTCAGCCCATGGCACATGGAACAAACCTTGTTGACCATGGCGATACCGGGCATGGGCGAGGTTTTTTCCGATGCCTGCTCGGTCGTACCGGTGCAGCCCGTGAGCGCAACCACACAGAGGGCAAGAAATAAATGCGATCGATTGAAAGAACCCTTCATGCCCATTGCGTTCATGGTCTACGCCCCTGCGCTCAACTGATCAAAACGCGTACCACATATAAAGATACGTGGTGTCGTTTTCGCTGGCATCACGGCCATTGCCGTCATAGTTGTTCGTTGCGCCTAGATAGCGGGTGAAATAGTTGTATTGGAGCCCGACCCTCAGGTTCTGCATCGGTAACCAGAACACCTCTGGCGTCCACATTCGTGTATCGGGTGAAAAGTTGGCGCTGTCCGGGTATGCCGTGGCATCCGAGCTGCCATTGACATTGGTATACGCCAGACTCGCACCATATTTGGAACGGTACACATAACTGCCCTTCAATTTGAATGATCGCAGGGTTGCAGGTCCGTCAAAGAGTGTCTGGGTGTCATCCCTGATTTCTTCCTTGACATAGCGTATCTGTGCCGTGAAAGCATGGGGTTCAAGGAGGTACTGATACTGGCCATCGAAGCCGACGTCCCGGTACTCGGTGCTGCCCTGGCCGTGGATCGGATTGTTGGAATCATCCATGGGCAGAATTTTGGCATTCATCGCAAAGGCGCCCACCATCACGTTTTGGGCCCCCCATTCGTAGGTATAGGCCAGCCTTGCATAAGGGCTTGAGCCATCCATGTACGTCAGCGGATGGTAGGTGTCGCCCTTCTTGTTGCCCAGACTCAGAAACTGCCATGTGTCTTTGGCTGTCTGGTAGGAGGTCAGCTCCAGATACAACGACTTGTTCAAATAAACATAGGCACCGATACCCGCCACCTGTTGAGCCAATCCCCCCTCAATCAGTGTAGAGGTCGGGACCCCGCCGAAGGCGCCCAAGGTTGAACTGACATAGGGATAGCCCCAGGCAGGCGTGCTGTTCCAGACATCCTGAACCGTGGGGTTGTTATTCAATGTAACCCCCCAGATGACATCACTCGAGGTATCCACCCGGCGGTCTGCATAACGCAGGTCAAAGTTGTCCGAGCCCAGGTGACTGACCCAATTACCCGAAGCATCCTGGTGGTCATACGAGCTGTAGGTGAATTGGGCGAAGCCGCCGATGACGTCAGTGATTTTTCCACCGAGGAACACGCTGCCGAAATCAATGATGAATTGCTTGTCTTTGGGTGAAATCGAGCTGCCCGCACCGTCGCTGTTGTTACGCGTCGAGGTGAAATCACCGACGATCATCGCGGCCAGGGGGTTGGTTTGTACGCCGTTGGTGTACCCCGTCAGCTTGAACAGGCGCCCATAAGGTGTCAGTTCAGGAAACTGCCCACCCGCATGGCAGGCAACGCAGCTTTGCCCTGTCTGACGTGCAAAGGAAGGCAGGGCCTGGGCCGACTGACAAAACAGCAGCACTAATAGCGCCCCCAACAGGGTGCCCGGTCGCCGAAGCAAGTTGATTAAAAAAGCCGGCCCGGAAAAAAAACACCGTTCCACCGCGCTCTTCCCGCCTGCCTCGTCGTTCTTCACATACATTTCAGTTCCCTCTGAAGAGACTGTCGAACGATTCAACCTTGAATGGAGCCTAGCCAGACGCTGGCCGTTTACAAGCTCCATCACGCGTTTCGCCGTTCAAGCCTGCAACGCGCATCGTGCCCATGGCGTCAGGTCATATTCAGCGGCCTGCGGGCGTGTGATGCGGACACTGTCTCTTGGGGCATTGCATCCTTTGTTGACGAAACTCAATGAATCCTCTGGATCAAGGTGTAGGAATGATCGAAGAGGCAGCCCAGAGTGCTGCACGTCGGGTAACCCCTCGCTTATAGGGACGACACTCATGACCTCAACTTCCCAACGCTTGCTGGAAAAACTGTACGGTCCGCGCAACAACGTTTCGAGGGCGCCTATTGCCCCTCTGTTACGTCAATACGCGGAACCGCTGCCGGATTTGAATTCAAACGCATTCGGTGAAATGTTCGACCGTATCGAGGCTCGACCGCCTCCTGGAACCTGCGTGACCGGCACATGTTCGACACGCTACGTGCGTTGCTTGAGCACCGCGGTCCTCACGCCAAGGCCGTGGTCTGGGCGCACAACTCCCATATCGGCAATGCCGCTGCCACGGAAATGGGCTGGAAGGGCCAGTTCAATATCGGTCAGCTGTGCCGTAGCGCCTATGGGCGCGATGTCGTTCTGATCGGCATGAGCACCGACCGTGGCCAAGTGGCGGCAGCCGATGACTGGGACGCCGATATGCTCATCAAGAACATCCGGCCGTCTCGTGCAGACAGTTGGGAGCATCAGTTCCTTAAAGCCGGTGTCCCCGCGTCTTTGACCGACTGGCGGGATCCCCTGCGCGAAGACTTGCGCAAGGCGCTGTCCGAACTCCTGCTGGAACGGGCCATCGGGGTGATTTACCGTCCCGAAAGCGAGCGCGCCAGCCACTACTTCGAGTCGGTGCTGGCCGAGCAATTTGACGCCATGGTGTGGATTGAACAGACGCAACCGGTGACGGCGCTGCCTCTGCCGAAAGGCCAGACGCTGGAACCGGAAGACGAAACCTTTCCGTTTGGCGTGTGATACCGGTCAAAGGCAGACGCAAGTCGGCTGACAGTTCCACGTCCTCCAGGCTCAGTTTTCGATAGCGAGACTCAAGCATCGGAGTTCTCCTGAGGGGCAATGCCCGTACTGGACTCTCGTTGCCAGGCTCTTTGCAATAGATCGATGACTTCCGCGTCCGAGGTCTGGGTGAAGTTCATGTACCAATAGCCGATCGACATCAGCCACTCGGGAATGAGCGGACACACCAGTTCATCCACTTCGGTGCGCAGCGCCTCGACCGTCTCAAGTGGTGCCACGGGCACGGCAACAACAATGCGCGACGGTGCTTGCAGACGCACAGCGTGGATCGCGGCCATCATCGAGGCCCCTGTCGCCAGGCCGTCATCGATCAGAATCACCACCTGGTCCTTGAGTACTGCCGGAGCACGCGTTGCCCGGTACAAATGCTCACGACGAGAGAGTTCCCGGGTTTCCCGTGCGACCACGGCATCGAACGTGTCCTGATCAATCGGGTGAAGCCGTAGCGCCTCCTCGTTGACAATTTGTATGCCGCCGCTGGCAATGGCGCCCATGGCGAACTCCTGATGGGACGGAACGCCCAACTTGCGGACCAGCATCAGGTCCAGGCGAACCTCCAGGGCCGTGGCCACTTCATAGGCCACTGGAACCCCGCCACGGGGCAAGGCCAGCACGATGACATCCGGTCGATGAGCGTATTTGAGCAGCGGTTCGACCAGGGTTCGACCGGCAGCAGTCCGGTCTCGCAAGGTGGTATTCAGTGAGGAACTCTGGGTCATTTGGAAACCTCCTGAGGCAATCGAGCCACATCCGCACCGGCTTCAAGGCACCTGTTACAGGACATGTTCAGGCGTACTGCCGAGAAACTTTTCCAGGCCATGAGCGCGTGGGAGGCGTTCAGCCGTGTGTCAACACCCGTTTTTATTCAGGTTCCTCCCCTGAAGTCTCCCCGGTCTTGATTTATATCAAGTCCCCGTCACCGCCATCGGCAACACAGTCCCTGCGCTATGATTAATCCATCGGCTCTCGACGGGAGACTGCTATCTGCGTGTATATGGCGCAACTCGGTGCTCGTCTGGTCTACACAGCAGTAGACCGTAAGCCGTCCAGGCGAGGCGTGTTCGATGAGTGCCTCGAAGGAGCCAACACATGCTCACCGAACGCCCGCTTCTGTTTGCCCTGCAAGGCAGTGAGCACTACGCGAGCCGCGTCGCGCAGCGGCTTGGCTGTCAACTGGCGCGCCATGAAGAACGCGACTATGAAGATGGCGAACATAAATGCCGACCGCTGGAGTCGGTCAACGGGCGCGAGGTGGTGGTGTTCCATTCCTTGTATGGGGATGACCGGCAGAGCGCAAACGACAAGCTGTGTCGGCTGCTGTTTTTTTGTGGCGCACTCAAGGATGCCGGCGCTCGCCAGGTGCAGGCCGTGACGCCCTACCTCTGCTACGGGCGCAAGGATCGTCGTACCCAACCTCAGGACCCGACGATCACCCGCTACGTGGCGGCCATGATTGAAGCCTGCGGCGTGGATCGCCTGGTCGCCCTGGAGGTGCACAACCCGGCAGCGTTCGACAACGCCTTTCGCATCCCGACCTGGAACGTGCAGTGCGCAGAATTGTTCGCCGGGCATTTCGCCGCGCTCGTCGGCGACGCCGAGGTGGTGTCGGTTTCCCCGGACGCTGGCGGCACCAAGCGCGCCGAGCAATTTCGCCAGGCCCTGGAGCGGCAGCTGGGACGCGCGGTAGGCGGTGCACTGATGGAAAAGCACCGTGCTCAAGCAACGTTCACCGGCACGCTGCTGGTGGGTGAAGTGCTGGGTAAAACCGCGATCATTTTCGACGACCTGATCAGCACCGGTGAAACGCTGATGCATGCGGGCCTCGCCTGCCAGCAGGCCGGTGCCACCCGGTTATTTGCAGCCGCCACCCATGGTTTGTTCACCGGTGGCACCGATCTGCTCGACAAGCCACTGTTTGAACACTTGGCGGTCTCTGACAGCGTGCCTCCGTTTCGCCTGCCAGCCGACTGTGTGACGCGCCACTTGCACGTACTCGACAGCACGGCTCTGGTGGCCGCGTTATTGGCTGAATCTGCATCATTGAGCATCGTATGAACGTGCTCGGACCGGGTCCCTCTGTGCGCCCGTACGGCGGGTTGCTTATATGAACGGTTCGATCCGGCTTCTGGTGTGCGCTGTGCTGGTGTGCATCTGGGGTCAGGCCTTGGGCGCGGACAACACCGGGCAAAACGCCGAACCGCGCGTCACGATCCTCGTTTACCACCGTTTTTCGCAGACACTGGACGACTCGATGACCGTGCGCATGAGCACCTTCGAAACCCAGTTACGCGTCCTGCACGAGCATGGTTACCACATCGTGCCGCTGCGTGAAGTGGTCGACTGGTTGCGCGACCCCAATGCGACGCTACCGCAGAAACCGGTGGCGATCACCGTCGACGACGGGCATCGCTCGGTATTCGAAAAGCTGCTGCCCATCGTGCAGCGCGAGCGTTTTCCGGTCACGCTGTTCATCTATCCTTCGGCGATCTCGAACGCCTCCTATGCAATGACCTGGGAACAATTGCGCAGCCTGAAACAGACCGGACTCTTTGACATCCAGGGGCATACGTACTGGCATCCCAATTTCAAGGTCGAGCGCAGACACCGTACGCCGGAAGATTTCCAGCAATTCGTGCGCATGCAACTCGACAAATCCCGTCAGCGCCTCGAGGCGCAAACCGGTACGCATATCGACATGCTCGCGTGGCCTTTCGGGATCTACGACGACGAGTTGATCGCACTCGCCGCCGACGACGGTTACGTCGTCGCCTTCACCCTGGACGCGCGCAAGGCGGACCGGCATGCGCGGCTGCTCGCGCTGCCGCGCTTTCTGATGACCGATGCCTACGGCGCCAGCGCATTCGCGCACCTGCTTGGCGAACCGAACACCCCGGCAATACCCGCAACGGAGAGCTCACGATGACCTTCATCAGCGCAGTGAGGCGCTATGCAATCCCGACGCTGTTCGTCGCCATCTCTACCCTGTTGAGCCAGCGAGACGCCCTGGCCGTCACGGGTGTCGTGCTCGACTCAAGCACACAGAACCCGATCGCCGACGCGATCATCACGACATCGGCGGGTGTGATGCGCACCGACGAACACGGGCAGTTCGAAATCGCTCAGGCGGTGGAGAGCGTTGCGGCCCGCGCTCCGGGGTATCTGCGCACCGAGGCCAAGGTCTCCGGCGATACACCTGTGAGACTCGCATTGACCCCGTTTCGCCCGAAAGCGCTCTACTTGTCGGTGTTCGGCGTGACCAACAAGGCGCTGCGCAATAATGCCCTCAGCCTTGCCGAAAGCAGCGAGATCAATGCGCTGGTGATTGACGTCAAGGGCGACCGCGGCCTTACGCCATATCGCAGCGCGGCGCGCGATGCCATCGGCGCGGCTGCCCGCGTGACGGTGCGCGCACCACAGGACCAGGACCTTGCGGCGCTGCTTGCCCGGCTGCATGCGCAACACCTGTATCTGATCGCGCGCATCGTGGTGTTCAAGGACGACCCGCTCGCCAGCGCGCATCCGGAGTGGAGCGTGCACACCGCAGAAGGCCAGCCGTGGCGCGATGGCGAGAGCCTGCAATGGATGGATCCGTTTTCGCAGGATGTATGGCAGCACAATCTGGACGTCGCCGAGGAGGCGGCGCGGATGGGCTTCGACGAGGTCCAGTTCGACTATGTGCGCTTTCCCGACAAGAGCGGGCTGCACTTCGCCCTCTCCAATACCCGGCGCAACCGGACCGCGGCGATCGTCGGCTTCCTGCAGGCCGCACGCACACGGCTGGCGCCCTACAATGTATTCGTCTCGGCGGACATCTTCGGCTACGTCTGCTGGAATCTGGACGATACCGCGATCGGCCAGCAAATCGAATTGCTCGGCGAACCGCTCGACTATATTTCGCCGATGCTCTACCCGTCCGGTTTTACCTGGGGACTGCCGGGCTTGACCAATCCGGTCAGCGATCCCGCTCAGATCGTCAGACGCTCCCTGACGGAGGCGATGAAGCGCACCCATCTGCCGGGGGTGCGTTTTCGTCCGTGGCTTCAAGCCTTTCGCGACTATGCGTTCGATCGTCGCCTGTTTGATGCAGCGGCGATCAGTGCCCAGATCAACGCCGCCAATGCAGCCGGCACCGATGGATGGATGTTATGGAATCCACACAATCACTACAACGCCGCCGATTTGCCGCACCCTTGATCGGTGTGCTGAAACGCTGGGCGATGCTGCTTGCAATGGCGGCGGCGCAGTTCGCGGGTGCCGCCGATTTCGATGCGGCGGCGCGCCTGCAAGCTGCACAGATTGTCGAGGGGCAGATCACCGCCGGACGCGTTCCGGGTGCCGTCGTCCTGATCGGGGACGCCACGCACGTGTTCTATCGCCAGGCCTTTGGGCAACGCGCGACAACGCCCGACCCCGAACCGATGACGCTGAGCACCGAGTTCGATCTCGCGTCGCTGACCAAGGTCATCGCGACCACCACGGCGATCATGCAACTGGCCGAAGCGGGCCGCATCAACCTGGACGCACGCGTTGCACAGTATTGGCCGGCCTTTTCGGCCTTCGGCAAAGACGCGGTGACCGTTCGTCATCTGCTGGCGCACACCTCGGGGCTGCTGCCAGACCTGCCTGTGCGGCCACTGCATCCGGACCGCGAAGGTGTGTTGAGCGCTATCGCGGCGCAGCGCCTGCGGAGCGTGCCAGGCGAGCGCGTCATCTACAGTGACCTGAATTTCGTGGTGCTGGGCGAACTGGTCGAGCGCATCACCCACCGCACCCTCGGCGCGTATTGCCAGGCCTACATCTTCGGCCCGCTCGGTATGCGTGACACGGTCTTTGTGCCCGACCCCGGGCGAGCCGCCCGCAGTGCGCCGACACTGGCGAACAAGGCCGGTATCCGCCGCGGCCGGGTGCACGATCCGACGGCTGAATGGATGGGCGGCGTCTCCGGCAACGCCGGGTTGTTTTCCACCGCGGATGACCTCGCCCGCTTCGCGCAGATGATGCTCAGCGAGGGGCGCGCTGGCAGCCTGCAGATTCTGCGGCCAGCGAGCATCGCCGCGCTCGCCAGTGCCGCCTCGCCGCTCGCGACTCCACCGTGGCGCGGACTCGGCTGGGACCTGGCCGCACCGTTCGCGTCGAACCATGACCGTCTGCCACCGATTGGCATGATCGGCCACACCGGATACACCGGCACCGGCCTGTGGATCGATCCGCTGACGCGCCAGTTCATCGTTATCCTGACCAACCGCGTATACCCGGACGACCGCGGTGACGCCCGCCCGCTGCGTGCGCAGTTGCTCGCGCTGCTGGCTAGCCGGGCCCCGGCTGCGAGCGTCGCGCAAATCGGCCAATTACTGCCATCGACGTTACCGGCACTGAGTGCCGCCGATCGCCTGCCGATCTCGACGGGCCCGGTGCAGACCGGCATCGACGTGCTCGAGACGCAGCGGTTTGCGCCGCTCGCCGGCAAGCGCGTGGGTTTGATCACCAATCGCAGCGGCTTCGACGCCGAGGGCCGGCGCACCGTCGACGTGCTCGCGCACGCACCTGGCGTCAGGCTGGCCGCACTGTTCTCGCCGGAGCATGGGCTGAATATCGATATGGACGAGCGGGTCGGCGACACCCTCGACACCGCGACCGGTCTCACTGTGCACAGTCTCTACGGCGCGGCGCGGCGCTTTCCGGCCGGTTCGCTCGCTGGACTGGATGCGCTGGTCTTTGACATTCAGGATGCCGGCGCGCGCTTCTTCACCTACGAGACGACGCTCGGTTACGCACTCGAGGCCGCCGCGGCGCGGCGCATTCCGCTGTTCGTGCTGGACCGGCCTGATCCGCTCGGTGCGCAGCGATTCGGCGGACCGGTGCTGGACAGCCGTCAAGAATCGTTCACCGGCTATTTCCCGGCGCCGCTACAGCCGGGCATGACGGTCGGCGAACTGGCGAGTCTGTTCAACCGCAACAAGCACATTGGCGCAGATTTGCGCGTTGTGCCGATGCAGGGCTACCGGCGTGAGATGACCTTCGCCGACACCGGGCTCGGTTGGGTGCCGCTCTCGCCAAACCTGCGCACGCTGTCCCAACTGGACCTCTACCCGGATGTCGGTTTACTCGAGGGCGCGAGACTGAGCGTGGGGCGCGGCACACCGCATCCGTTCGAGTGGATCGGCGCGCCGTGGATCAACGCGACCGAACTCGCCCATGCGCTGAATGCCCTCAATGTTGGCGCGCATTTCGAGCCGATCGACTTCGTGCCCACCGAATCGAACTGGCACGGTCAGCTCTGTCATGGCGTGAGCATCACTCCCAACCCAGTGCCTGAGCAACGTCCCGTCGCACGCCTGGGATTGACGCTGCTCGCCACGCTGCATGCGCTCTATCCCGGCGAGTTCGATCTTACGGCGACCCGCGGTTCAATCGGCTCGCAAGCCGTCTGGCAAGCCATTCGCGACGGCGTAGCGCCTGACGCCGCGCAAGCGCTCGATGCCGCAGCGCTTGAGCGTTTCGCACGACTACGGCAGGAGAACTTGTTCTACTGATCTTGACGCAACACGCCACAGCCCCTAGACCGCGAGCACGCTGCAAGGCACCTGATACAGGATATGTTCAGTCGTACTGCCGAGCAGTTTTTCCAGCCCGTGGGACTGGACTCTGCCCATCACGATCACATCCACCTGTTGCTCGTCGGCAAACTCGCTCAACGCCGAGACGGGGCTCCCCATGATGAAATGTCGACGGTCAGAGGGCACACCGAATCGACCGGCCAAGCGCAGAAATGACTTTTCCAGCTCTCTGCGCATTTCCCGGGTAAGGTCCGCCAGCGTCAGCCCGCCGCCGCCCATATCGCCGAGATAGGCCGCCGAAATGTCACAGGCATACAGCAGATGCAACTCGGCATTGCACTGCAGCGCAAGACTGTTGGCCTGCTGGATGATCCGGTCATTCAGTTCGCTGTTCGAAGACTCGGTATCTGACGAGTCAACCGCTGCCACCACCTTGCGCGGCAAGGCATGACCACTCGCGCCCACCAGATACATCGGTATCGGGCAGTGGCGCAGCAAGTGCCAGTCCAGGGGGGTGAAGAATGCGCGCTTGAGCGCTGGTTCATGCTGCACTTGCTTGATCAGCAGGTTGGGCTGCATTTCGCTGACGTGATCAAGGATCGCCTGCTGCATGTCGTCGGCCCATGCCACCTCGGTGGTCACCTCGACCCCTCTGCCGCGCATTTTTTGCGCCTGATCCTTGAGCCAATCGCTATGGTCCTGGAGGTAACTCTGCCGAGCTTTTTCCCGGATGCCTTCTTCAAGCAGTGCAAGAATGTCCAGCGACTGTACTAACGCGGCAATATGCAAGCTCGCCCCGCTGGCCTTGGCCAGGGCGGCGGCATGGTGTATCGCAGGGGAATGGCGCAGGGCCGGGTTGATGATCAGCAATAACTTTTGATACTGGCTCATGATCTGGACTCCAGACAGGTGGGGCATCGACGCCTGCCGCTGCCCCGTGCCGGTGGTCAGCCATTGCGTCCTCGCTGGATCAAATCACCAGCGTCAACTCAGCGTCCTCCCCACAAGCCTGCTTGATCTTGATTTATATCAAATCACCGCGCACCGCCGCAGCGCGGTGCGCGTCATTCGGGAAACGCTGGCTGGGCAGGCGTTTCCTTTTCCGGGATATCGGTCATGGTCGCCTCGGTCAGCAGCAGGATACTGGCGACTGAAACGGCATTTTCCAGCGCAATACGCACCACCTTGGTCGGATCGATAATGCCGGCTTCATACATGTCCACATAGACATTGGCTGACGCGTCGAAGCCAATATTCCCCGGCTCCGCCAGCATGCGCGCAACGACCACGCCGGCATCCACCGCCGAGTTTTCCGCGATCACCCGGGCCGGCGCTTCGAGCGCTCGGCGAAGTATCTGCAAACCGGTTTTGGCATCGCCTTCATAGCTGGCCTCCTCGGCCGCGATAATCGGTACAGCTTTGAGCAATGCCAGCCCGCCCCCCGGAACGATGCCCTCGGCAATCGCCGCCCGAGTCGCCGAAATGGCATCATCCAGCGCATCCTTGCGCGCCTTCATTTCGGCCTCGGAAGGCGCCCCGACCCGGATCACCGCGACACCGCCCGACAACCTGGCCAGTCGTTCCTGGAGTTTTTCACGGTCGTAATCGCTGGTAGTCGCGTCCATTTGCACGCGCATCTGTTGCAGGCGCGCCTCAATCGCCTCGCGTTGACCGGCGCCGCCGATCAACGCCGTGCTGTCTTTTTGCACCACGACGCGATGCGCTCGTCCCAACTGGCTCAAGTCCACCTGTTCCAGACTGATGCCCAGCTCATTGGAGACCACCGTTGCCCCGGTCAGGACGGCAATGTCCTGGAGCATTTCCTTGCGTCGATCACCGAAGCCTGGGGCCTTGATCGCCACCGCGCGCAATACGCCACGGATCTGGTTGACGACCAGCGTGGTCAGCGCCTCGCCCTCTATGTCGTCAGCGATCAGCACCAGTGGCTGGCCACTTTTGGCGATCAACTCAAGCAATGGGATCAAGTCTTTGAGCACGCCGATCTTATGGTCACAGAGCAGCAGGTAGGCATCATCGAGTTCAACCTGCATTTTCTCGGTATCCGTCACGAAATACGGCGAGACGTAACCACGGTCAAAACGCATTCCTTCCATCACCTCGACCACGGTCTCAGTGGTCTTGGACTCCTCGACACTGACCACGCCTTCAACGCCGACTTTTTCCAGTGCGTCTGCAACCAGCTGGCCGATAACCGCATCGTTATGCGCCGACAGCGTGGCCACCTGGGCCTTTTCCTTGGGGGTACTGACCGGGCGCGATTGGCTTATCAACGATTGCACGACCAGCAACAGTCCGCGGTCCAGGCCGCGCTTCAAATCGATCGCACTGGCACCGGCAACGACGTTACGTATTCCGTCGGCCAGGATTGCATGGGCCAGCACCGTTGCCGTGCTGGTCCCGTCCCCGACCGCATCGCCGGTACGTTCCGCCGCCTGACGCAGCATCTGGGCACCCAGAGCTTCCTCGGGGTCTTGCAGGTCGATTCGCTTGGCAATCGTCACGCCGTCGTTGCAGACCGTCGGATTACCCCATTTGTTCTGAATCAACACCGATTTCGATTTGGGCCCAAGGGTCACCCGCACCGCGTCCGCCAGCTGGGTGGCACCACAGAGGATTTTCTCGCGAGCGGCAGCACGAAACAGAATTTTACTGTGAGCCATAGGTTGCTCTCCCGAGTCATGCTGCAACAGGCAGGTACTTGCAGATTCCATGAAATGGCCCACGCGACGTTGATTTTTATCAACAAAGTCACGACGTCTCGGGGCCTTCACGGGTACCTGCATGTAGCGCGTTTTATCAGGACGGGACTAAACGCTGTCACGGTACGCCGCCACAGCTAGACGCCATCAATACGGCGGCTTGATGATCATCAGACTGCAGGGAGCCCGGTTCAGGGTGTTCTCGGCGGTACTGCCGAGAAATACGTTCACGCCCCGATAGTGCACGGTGCCCATCACAATCATGTCGAACTCATTACTCGCCGCGAAACGCTCGATCATCTTGTGCGGAACACCGGTCGACAGATGCCGTTTCGCCTCTGGAATCTCATAGCGTTCGGCGAGCGTATCAAAGGCTTCAATCTGGGTATCGCTGACCGCGTCTCTCAAGCTTTCCCGCATGGTCAGGTATTGCAGGTTCACGCCGGAGTCGCCGTTCACAATCCAGCCGCTGACATTGAGCAGGTGCAACTTCGCGCCACAGGACAAGGCCAGCTTCGAAGCAATATCGAGGATCTGGTCATTCAGCCCCTGCGTCAGCTCTTCAAGATGGGAAAGGTCGATAGCCGCCAGTATTTTCAAGGGCAACGGGTTTCTGGCATCGGTGACCAGGTGCAAGGGGGCTGGACAGTCGCGCAGTAACAGCCAGTCCAGAGGCCTGTAGAAAACCCGTTGAAATGCCGATACATGCTGTACATCCTTGATCACGATGTCTGCCCCGAAGTCGTTCACGTACTCAAGCATCTCCTCGATACCCGGTTTGGCCCAGACCACTTCAGTGGTCACGTGCAGGCCTTTGCATTGCCCAAACCGGGCCTGCTGCTCAAGCCAGTGACGGTGCACCTGCAAATATCCCTCGCGCGCCTGCGTCATGGCCTGATGGTCAAACAGGCCAGCGACCGCCAGCGCTTCGACATAATCGAATGCCACGATGTGCAGCATCGCGCCTGTCGCCCTTGCCACGGCCTCCGCCCGATCAAACGCGGGGGTACGGGACATTTCGCTCGGAGCGATCAGCAGTAAACGGTGAATTTCAAACATTACACACCTCTTCGGCAGATGCTTGGTCAGTCGAACCTGATGAGCAGCACTCCTGTGCCGGCCTTCCATCAGCACACGGATCGACGAACTCCCTCTCTGGTTAATGTCGATAGTGAGCGGGCAGGTGCTGGCCGGGGTTGATAAAAATCACAAAAAACTGTCGTCATGCGCTCAAGACAAGAAGTCCCGGGACTGTCAGCCCAGAGGAAAGCGTAAAACCCGGCGTTCGAGCGGGTGGCGTCTAAAATTCTATTCAAATGCCCATGGGGGTTAAGGATTGAACCACCACGCATCGTGCCCCTTATCCCTTGAGCCAAGGCCATGAAGAAGAATCACCAGTGGAACCTTTCCTACTTCGCGATCACCTTTCTGGTCCTGGCGCTCGCTCAGCTTTTCCTGGTTGAACGCCATTCAGTGCAGAGCATCCCCTACAGTCAGTTCCTGCAACTGTTGGGCGAGCACAAGGTCAGCGAGTTACGGGTCGAGAAGGACCAGATCAGCGGCAAGCTGCAAGAGCCCATCGACGGCCACGACCTGTTCACCACCGTGCGGGTCGACCCCACGCTGGCGACGGAATTGGCCCAGTCAGGCGTCGGTTTTTCCGGCATCAGCGAAAACACACTGCTTAACGCGCTGCTGGGCTGGTTGCTGCCCTTTGCCATGATCATGGTGCTCTGGCATTTCCTGTTCCGCGGCATGGCCGAAAAACAGGGATTGGGCGGGCTGATGAACGTCGGCAAGTCGCGGGCCAAGGTCTTTGTCGAACGTGATACCGGGGTGACCTTTGCCGATGTCGCGGGCATCGATGAAGCCAAGGCCGAGCTGGTGGAAATCGTCTCGTTCCTGAAGGACAAGGCCAGATACGCGCGCCTGGGGGCGCATATTCCCAAGGGCACTCTGCTGGTCGGCCCGCCGGGCACCGGCAAGACCCTGGTGGCCAAGGCGATTGCCGGTGAAGCCGGCGTGCCGTTTTTCTCGATTTCCGGTTCCGAATTCGTCGAAATGTTCGTCGGTGTCGGCGCCGCTCGAGTGCGCGATTTGTTCGAGCAGGCGCGGCAGGCGGCACCGTGCATTATTTTCATCGACGAACTCGATGCCCTGGGCAAAATGCGCGGTGTCGGTGCATTTGGCGGCAACGACGAAAAAGAGCAGACCCTCAACCAGCTGCTGGCCGAGCTGGACGGTTTCGACCCGCGCGAAGGTGTGGTCCTGCTGGCGGCAACCAACCGGCCGGAGGTCCTCGATCCGGCGCTGCTGCGGGCCGGTCGTTTCGACCGTCAACTGGTGATCGACCGCCCCGATCGAAAAGGCCGACAGGCGATCCTCAAGGTCCATCTGAAAAAAATCACCGTGGCGCCCGACATCGACTCCGAACGTATCGCCGAAATCACCACGGGCTTCACCGGTGCGGACCTGGCGAACCTGATCAACGAAGCCGCCATCGTGGCCACCCGCCGGGGAGGCGAGACCGTCAGCCTCGACGACTTCACGGCCGCGGTGGAACGCATCGTCGCGGGCGTCGAACGCAAGAGCAGCCTGTTACGGCCTGACGAGCGCCTGGTGGTGGCCTATCACGAAATGGGTCATGCCCTGGCCGCTGGCAGCTTGCCCGGGATGGACCCGGTACACAAAGTCTCGATCATTCCCCGCTCCATTGGCTCGCTGGGTTATACCCTGCAGCGACCGACCGAGGATCACTTCCTGATCAGTTGTCAGATGCTCAAGGACCGAATCGCCGTACTGATGGCCGGTCGGGCGGCCGAGTACATCGTCTATGGCCAGATTTCCACCGGCGCCGCCGACGATCTGACCCGGGCGACCGACATCGCCCGCCAGTTGATCACCCGTTTCGGCATGAGTGCCGAACTCGGTCAGTCGGTACTGGAACGGCAAAGTCCGACTTATCTGGGCGAGAACATGCCCGGATTTGGCCAGAAGGACTATTCGGAACAAACCGCGCGTGAAATCGACCTGGGCATCCGCGCCTTGCTCGAAGAAGCCTATGGCCGTGCCAAAACGCTGCTCGACAGTCGCCGGGCCGACCTGGATGCCGGCGCTCATTTACTGCTGGAAAAGGAAACGCTGACGCCAGAGGAGTTTGCGCCGCTGCTACCGCTCAAGGCCGCCCCCGATGGATCGCCATGATTGAGGTCACGCTGATCAATACGCTGGTGGTCATCGTGGCGGTGGTGATTCACTACGAATGCCTGTCACGCCTGAACGACTGGCTACCCAGGCTCAAGGCCTGGAGTCGATTCAGAATCGTCGTCGGGGTATTTGGCGCGCTGCTGGCCCATGCGATGGAAGTCTGGTGCTTCGCGCTGGTCTATTACCTGATGACCCGCTCCGGTGAGTGGGGAAGTCTGCAAGGCAACTTTGACGGCTCGTTCATGGACTGCGTGTACTTTTCCTTCACCACCTTTACCACCATCGGTTTCGGCGACATATCGCCCTTGGGCAAGCTCAAGTACCTGACCGGGCTGCAGGGACTGACCGGTCTGGTACTGATCTCCTGGACCGCATCGTTTCTGTTTCTCGAAATGCAGAAATACTGGAAGAGCAAATAGTGATCTCGAGCAGATGACTGCTTCCACAGGACCTGAGGCCACCTCCCCGTTCGTCGTACACCCGCCTCCGGTTTCGGCATTAAGGACCTGCCCAGGCTTTCAACGCCTATGCTTGATACATTTACAGAGGGGCGCGTCATGTCACCGTTTGAAGTCCAACCCCGTCTGGCCCATTACCTAAAGGCTGCCTGTTCCAACTGCAGCGTGCTGGAGTTGTGCCTGCCGATTGGCCTGACCGGTCAGGAAGTCGAGCAACTGGACACCCTGATCGTCCAGCGCGTGAAGGTTAAAAAAGGTGCAGCGTTGTATCGAACAGGCGATCCGTTGCGCTCGCTTTACGCAGTACGCATAGGCTCTTTCAAGACCAATGTGCTGTCTATTGACGGTCGCGAGCAGGTGACCGGCTTTCAAATACCCGGCGAGATGCTCGGCCTGGATGCCATCAGCGCAGACCAGCACGCGTGCAATGCTTTCGCCCTTGAAGACAGCGAAGTGTGTCCTATCCATTTCGCCCAGCTGGAGAAGCTCGCCCATCAGTTGCCGTCGCTGCAGCACAACCTGAACAAACTCCTGAGCCGGGAAATCGTCCGTGATCACGACATGTTGATGTTGATGGGCAATATGAACTCGGACGAACGCCTGGCGGCCTTTCTGCTGAACCTGTCGCAGCGGCTTAACATGCGTGGTTATTCCTCCACGCAGTTTGTACTGAAAATGCGCCGCGAAGAGATCGGCTCCTACCTGGGGCTGCGCCTGGAAACCATCTGCCGAGGCATAGCCCACCTGCGCGACCAGGCACTGGTCGAAATCTCCGGCCGTAACGTCAACGTCCTGAACATGGACGGGCTCAGGCATCTGGTCGCTGGCTGTCATCGGAACGCGCCTCTCTGACGCCGTTGGTGCCTTCGCTTCTGGAGAATCGTCATGCGCGCCATGGTGCTGCACACCCCGCGCCAGCCACTGCAAGGGGAAGAACGCGCGATCCCGATACCTGGCGTACAACAACTGTTAATAAAAGTCCTGGCCTGTGGCGTATGCCGCACCGACCTGCACCTGGTCGATGGCGAGCTGCCACAAGCGACACTGCCGCGAGTGCCGGGGCATGAAATTGTCGGGGAAGTGACGGCTGTGTGATATGCGCCGGCATCCACATGAGCGACATCCCGGCGTTTCCCTATCGACTGCTCTGGGGTGAGCGCAGCGTACGATCGGTGGCCAACCTGACGCGCGAAGACGGCACGGCGTTTTTCCTGGAGATCCGGCACACGCCCGTGCACAGCGATGTCACCTGCTTTGCACTGGACGACGCCAATCAAGCGCTCGCCCACCTGAGGAGCGGTCAGGTCAAAGGCGCCATCGTGCTCACTCCCTGACCGCCCAACCGGGTGACCTGACCGCCAGAATACTGCCAGGCACCGAGTAAAGCGCCCGTTCGGTGGTGCTGCCAATCAACCGATCCAACCCGACCCGGTGCACGGTGCCCATCACCACGACATCGGCCAGGTACTCCTCGACAAACTCACTCAATGCCCGAACCGGCTGGCCCATGATGAAGTGCCGACGTTCGGGCGGTACGCCATAGCGGTCGGCCAGGCTCACAAATGCCAGGTGCAGGGATTCACGCAGTTCCTCCATGTAATCCATGCTCCAGCCGCCGCTGACCAACGGTGCATCACCATTGAACGCTGGCGACAGGTCATAGGCGTACAGCAAATGCAGCGGTGCATCGCACTGCAGGGCCAGGGCGTTCGCGGTTTGAATGATGGTGTCGTTGAGGCCACTGATCTGGGTTTGCGGGTCGAAGGGGTCCACCGCCGCCACGATCCGATGCGGCAAACTGTAACGGGCCTGGTTGACCAGGTGCACCGGCACCGGGCATTCGCGCAGCAGGTGACAATCGAGTGGCGTGATGAATACCCGCTTGAGCACCGGCTCCAACGTGGCGTCCTTGATCAGCAGGTCAGGCTTGAACTCCTCGACATGCTTCAGGATATCCAGCAGCGGATGGGTGGTGAAAACCACTTCCACCGAGACTTTCAGCCCCTCACCGCTCAGTCGCTGGATTTCCTCCGACATCCAGCGACGATAGCGACGCAGGTAGCTGTGAAAAGCCGCCTCATCGACTTTTTCATCCCACAAATGAACGATCGGCACCGGCTCGACAAAGGCACACACGTGCAAGACCGCCCCACTCGCCTTGGCCAGGGCGACTGCGCGCAGCAAGGCTGGAGATTGATGCAGGGTTCGATCGGCGATCAGCAGTAAACGTTGATATTGACCCATCACACACCTCGGCTCAGCGCCGGTCTATCCCGCCGGCATGTTCCAAGACTGCGCTCATTGCCCCCAACGCGGTTGATTTACATCAAATCCGGACCTTTGAGGACGCCTGTGCCGAGTGTCTGATCCAGATCAGATTCGAGTGCCGCCGTTGGCGTAAAAAGGTATGAACCGCGTGACCTTCTGCTACACGCGGACCTTTTTTCCATCAGATGGAGGATTGCACCATGCTCACTGTCAAGGACCACAACGAACGGGCTGCCGCCGCCTATGCCGCGGTCTCCGGGCAATACTGGATCGAAGCGCTCAGGGACGGTCGGCATGTACTGATCCGGCCATTGACGGATAAAGACCGCGAGCGCGAATACGCATTCATCAAACGCCTGTCCCCGGAATCCCGTCATATGCGCTTTCTGGCGCAGATCAGCGAACCCGGTAAAGCCATGCTCGACCAGTTGATGGACATCGACTGCAAGCAGCGCATGGCTTACATCGCGCTGGTCCACGAGGACGGTAAATTGATCGAAATCGGCGTCAGTCGCTATGCCGCCACCGCCGAACATGAATGCGAATGCGCGATCACCGTCGCCGATGAATGGCAGCACCTGGGGCTGGGTACGCTGTTGATGGAGCACTTGATCAAGACTGCCCGCAAGAACGGCTTTCATCAGATGTATTCCATTGATGCCTCAAGCAATGCGCCCATGCGTGATTTGGCAAAAGCCCTGGGATTTGAAGTCCATAACGATCCTGACGATTCGCGCCAGGTCATTCACCGCCTCATGTTGTAAAAAAAAACCCTTGGCGCACCAGACACTGGTGCGCCAAGGGGCGATTCAACACTACTGCAGCCGCTCGCCCGGCTTGATCGCCAGCACACTGCACGGCGCCTGGTGCAAGAGATGTTCGGCGGTACTGCCCAGGAGTTTGTTCAAGCCCCTATGGTGCACGGTTCCCATGACGATGACATCGATCTGATGATCAGTCGCAAACTCGCAGATACTCTGCAGGGGCGCGCCTTCAATGAAGTGACGACGATCGGCCGGCACGCCGTGGCGCTCGGCCAGGGCCGCAAATGCCTCATGTTGCGCCTCGCCCAATGCTTCGTAGATGCCGGTGGCGAGGGGCAATGCGCCAACGCCCATATCCGTGGCGTACACCGCTGCCCAGTCATACACATGGACCAAATCAAGCTCGGCGTTGCACTGTTCGGCCAGCTTCACTGCCGCGTCGACAATCTGATCGTTGAACAGCAGGTCCTGGTCTTCACTGCGCAACACATCGACAATCGCCAGCACCTTGTGCGGGCGTGGGTTGCGGGCGTTGGTGACCAGATGCACCGGCGCCGGGCAATCGCGCAGCAACTGCCAGTCCAGCGGGGTAAAGAAGATCCGCTTCAATGCGGACTCTTCCTGGGCATCCTTGATGATCAGGGCCAAGGGCATCTCGTTGACGAAGTGAAGGATCTCTTCATAGCGGTGCTGGACCCAGACCACTTCACTGGTGACCTCGACCCCGTGCTTCTTCGCCAACCCGGTTTGCTGCTCAAGCCATTGTCGATGGTTTTCCAGGTAGCCATCACGGACTTGCCGGATTTGTTCGGGGGCGAACAGACCGGCCACCGCCAAGGCTTCGCTGTAATCGAACGCCACGATATGCAACGGTAGTTGCGCCGCCATAGCCAGCGCCGTAGCGCGCTCGAACGCCGGAGTACGGGTCATCGCGGGCGGGGCAATCAGCAATAAACGTTGAGTCTGAGACATAAGGCACCTCGGCGCTCGGCCATTTCAATGCTATCGGTAAGGCTACAGATTGAACGTTCCGGGTGCAGGCGACTTGATCTTTATCAGCTCTATGCACTGTTTGCAGGAGCTCGATTGATACGAGCCGCATCAAACGCTTCAGTGCAGCAAGGTGCCCGCCCACATCGCCGCCGTCATCAATACCTGACCCGGGATGACATAAGTGGCGAACGGCCGACCGCCGCTGACCCACGCCACCACACATTTGCTCAGCGAGTTGCCGGTCCCCGTCGATCTGGGAAGCATCAAGCAAACGCCATACAACCCCGTGACGAAGAGTCCGGATAGCAACGGCCCCCACATGCTGCGCAACAGGCCAGGGTCGACCGTTCCCAGGATCAAGCCCACCTGAATCACGGTCGCCAGGCACGGCTGTCGCCCCCGCCCTTATGGCGCTCGCGCTCAAGACCGACCAGCATGCCGATGCCCAGCGCAGCGGCTGCATTGGTCAGGCCGAAGGTTTCACTCATTGGATACGCACCCGGTCATCCCCCCTGACCTCGGCGCTTATCTCGCGAGGTCAGCCAGCACCCGTTGCTCGACCGCCGGGTCGGATCGAGCGCCGGCGGGCTGTCGGGGCAATGGCTTGGTGACAGTGTTTGCCGGCCAGGCATGCGGCGCATTGATGCGCGCCTTGAGTTGCCTGACGAACGCCTCTGCTTCATCCCGACTGTCGAAACCCGCCTCCCACACATCCATCTGTACGAGCCAACGGTGTCTTGCCAGTTGTTCTGTTATCTCAATAATCATAGCCGGCCTCGGATCAAGCCTCGCAATCGGGTCTGCAGGTAGTGCGTCCTGGCATCCAGACACTCCATCACGGCGTAACACGACCTTGCTTTGGCCGCTGAGAATGACGGCAGATGATCTCTCCTGCCCTGTACGCGAGCGTAAAATGCGTACGAATTTCAGACTGCGCCGGGTTCGCGGACGAGAGATTGATCATGGTCAATAATCAGAAGATTGGAGGTGCCGCAAACGACCGTATGTCGGACGACAAGACTGGCCTCTCGCCGGTTTGACACAGATCAAGCTCGGGCACCTGGCCAGCGACACGATCAGGCCATGGTTTCAGGAGCTGACAACTCATCGTGCCAACCGTACAGCCGCCGACTTTGTGTCTACCCAGGAGAGGTTTGTCATGTCTGATCAATCACGTTTCATGCTGATCGTCTCGCCGCTGATGCAGCACAGCCCGGCCTTCGACAGGGCCGCCGCACTGGCCAAGGCCGAAGGCGCGGCGCTGCACATCGTGGCTTTCGACTACCTGGAAGGCCTGGCAACTGCCAGCCTGGTCAACGACCAGGCCCGCGAAGAGATGCGCCTGGGTTATATCGAACGTCACCGCCTGTGGCTGGAGGAGCAGGCCAGGCCTCTGCGCAAGATTGGCCTGGAAGTCACCACCGAGGTGACCTGGGTCGAACGCCCGCTGCAGGAAATTCTGATCCACCTCAAAGAACAGCCGATCGAGTTGCTGATCAAAGCGCTGCAACATGAATCGCTGCTCTCGCGGCTGATGTTCACACCGCTCGACGTGCATTTGCTGCGCGAATGTCCAGTACCGCTGCATTTCGTCAGTAACGCCATTCATGCCTTGCCTCGCAAGGTTGTTGCAGCGGTCGATCCCTTCCATCGCGATAAACAGTACCAAGACTTGAACGACCGGATACTCCACGAAGCGGTCAAACTGGCGAGCGCCTGCAATGCCGAGGTCGACGTCGTCTATGCCTATGACCTTTCCTCCATCAGTGCCGACGAATTCGACTTCAACAACGTTTCGACCTTCTTCTCTTCAGGCAAAGCCAAGACCCTGTTCGACGCTCAGGGGGATGCATTCAACGAACTTGCCGAGCGCAACGGCATCCCGCCGCAACAGCGTCACATGATCATGGGCAACCCGGGCAAGGTCCTGGTCAACTATGCCGACGTCAATCAGGTCGATGTTATTGTCATGGGCCGGATCAGCCATCGAGGGCTGGACCGGCTGGTCGGCAGCACGGCAGAAAGCCTGTTGTACAAAATGCCCTGCAGTGTCTGGATCGTATCGCCCGAAAAACTTGCTGAGTGAGGCAAACAGCACACGCTACGATAGCGATGCCGATGGCGAGAATAACCGTGCCGCCATCAGAAGATTGAGCAACAGTGCGCTAAGATTGCCGCACTCGCCTCCTCCGACGAGGTTCTGCGTCAAACAGAACGACGGGAAAGGAGAGCGATCTGACCCACAAACAAGGGTCTGTTGCTAAATTAGGGAGTCAACAATGGAAGAAACGGTTAGCAAGGGCCCGGAAAGCATGAGCACAGAGCCAGAGACGTCCACCGATGCACTGCAACTGAGCAGCACGGAACTGCGCATTCTCGGCTCTTTGATCGAAAAACAGGCGACCAGCCCGGAGACCTATCCACTGACCCTTAATGCACTGGTCATCGCCTGTAACCAGAAAACCAGCCGGGAACCGGTGATGAACCTCAGCCAGGGCCAGGTCGGGCAAAGTTTGCGCGCCCTGGAAGGTCAAGGCTTCACCAGGCTGGTCATGGGCAGCCGCGCCGATCGCTGGGAGCATCGGCTCGACAAGGCGCTGGAACTGGTCCCGGCCCAGGTTATTCTGACCGGCTTGCTGTTTCTGCGCGGTCCGCAGACAGTCAACGAACTACTGACACGCAGCGGCCGCATGCATGACTTCGAAGATGCCGAACAGGTTGTGCATCAGCTGGAGCGCTTGATTGCCCGCGGGCTCGCGATGTTGCTGCCGCGCCAGTCGGGCCAGCGCGAAGACCGCTACATGCACGCACTGGGCGACCCGGCAGATATCGAAGCGATCCTCGCCGCCCGCCAGAACCCGGCCGAACGTGGCGCCAGCAGCGGCGTGTCGGTGGAGCGCATCGAAGAACTCGAAGCGCGGATTGCGGCGCTCGAAGAGCGTCTGGCGCGCCTCGAGTAACCCTGCCACCCTGCCCCGCAGCGGCTGATCAGCTGCGGGCGAACGCCACAGCCTTATGGAACTGCTCATCGCTGGGACGCACGCCGGTGTACAGCACAAACTGCTCAAGCGCCTGAATGGCAATGACTTCAAGCCCGGTGATGACCCGCTTTTCTGCGGCACGAGCGCGCACGATCAGTGGCGTTTCCGAGGGGATCGCCACTACATCGAAGACAGTCTCGGCAGCATCGATGGCGCCAGCGTCAAAAGCCAGTTGATCGGCCTCTGCGCCACCGCTCATGCCAATCGGCGTGACATTGACCAACATCCGCGGACGCTCACTGCCAAGTTCCGCTTGCCAGCGATAACCCAGCGAGTCGGCCAAGGCGCGACCCGCGCTTTCGTTACGCGCCACAATCAGGCCGTTTTGATAGCCACCGTCGCGCAAGGCACTGGCCACCGCTTTGGCCATCCCGCCGCTGCCACGCAAGGCGAACGTCGAGTCCTGCGGCACGGCATGGGTTTTCAGCAGTTGCTCGATAGCGATGTAATCGGTGTTGTACGCTTTGAGGTGACCGTTGGTGTTAACGATGGTATTGATCGAGGCAATGGCTTCGGCCGACGCGTCCAACTCATCGACCAGTGCGATGCAGGCTTCCTTGAAGGGCATCGATACGCCGCAGCCGCGAATACCCAGGGCACGAATCCCGCCAATCGCCCCCGGCAGGTCCTGACTGCTGAACGCCTTGTAATAGAAATTCAGGCCCAGTTGCTCATAAAGATGGTTGTGGAAACGCAGGCCGAAATTCCCGGGGCGCCCAGACAGTGACATACACAGTTGGGTGTCTTTATTCGGGTTCATCAGCATGTGGAACTCCTTCAAATTGCACTTTCAGATGGACGGGATTGGCCATGGCATCGGGTTTATCCGATCATAGCGAGGCCTCTGACCCGGCGGGTAGGTAAAGGTAAAGATGCCGGTACAGACCTTACACAATATTTACTCTGACGCGTCGCAGATTCGCCAAAAAACGCTGTCTTAGAGTTATCCCCGCAACTATCCTTGGATCTATTGAAGGCTCAAGCGCGTTGGGGCGAAAACACGAGGAATTATCATGATCCGCAAACTCCCTGTAATAGCCTTGCTGATCGGTGCATTTGCTGTCGCAGGACAGGCACAAGCCCATGGCTACTATTATGGTCATGGCCGTGGCGGCGGCTGGGGCTGGGGTGCACCGCTCGCCGTCGGCGCTGTGGTAGGCGCGGTGGTCGCGGGATCAGTCATGGCCAACGAGCGTCCGGTTTACGTACAACAACAACAACCGGTCTACGTTCAACCGCAGCCAGTCTACGTTCAACCGCAGCCGGTGTATGTCCAGCCAGCACCGGTTTACGTCCCGCCACAACCGGGGTACTACATTCAGCCTCGCTACTAAGGCCCCGGCTGATAATCACTGCAGGTTACACAACACAGGCTCCGTCTCGACGGGGCCTGTTTTCGTTTCAGCCGTTGAACAATGTCTGAATAAATCTCGCCAAGGTCGTTACCGGGACAGTGACTGCGGTTAAATTTGACATGATTGATCCGACGAATGCCCTGGCTTGCGCGTTATAACCGTCATATTTATGTCATGACAGTGCAGCAAGCTTTGAATTGTCCGTAATAAACAGTTCATAAAAACAAGGACGACCCTTATGCCCACGCAAAACCCGCACCGCATTGTTGGACTCTGTACCTCAAGCAAGGTCTATAACGCATTGACCGAGCTCAAACACCTGGAAGGCCATCGCAGCGCCAAGTTTCTCTCGCTGCTGGCCGAAAACCTGGTGCGTAAAGGCCTGCTCAATGATCATGAAGTGATGAACATGCTCGACCAGGTCGTCGACTGACAGCGGCCATTCGCCACGTCGTCGTCAATGTCCACTATCGAGCGCGTTGATTTTCCGTTGAACTGCCGGGTCAGTAAGGTAGCTCCAAAGATTGATGGAGGTACTTATGCCCAAGGTTCAGATCATGTCCGTCATCGGCAGCGCCGTTCCCGCACCGCTCAGAGAGCTGGGATTGCTCGCCTGTTGGTATCTGGTTCAGGACGGCGTCGCAATCAGCGGCCCGCTCACTTCACTGCCTGCTGCCCAGGCCCTGTCGCAACGTATCGGCACCTACGCACTTGGCGCCTAAGGCAACTGCACGCGTGGCCTGGTTTCGATGTACAAATCCCAACTCGACATGAACAGCGCGGCGATCAACGGCCCAATGACAAAACCATTGAGACCGAAGATCGCCAGACCGCCCAGGGTCGAAACCAGGACCAGATAGTCCGGCATACTGGTGTCCTTGCCCACCAGGGTCGGACGCAGAATGTTGTCTACCAGACCGATCACGAACACCCCGAACAGCCCCAGCACCACGCCCTGCCAGATCGCGCCGCTGAGCAGGAACCAGGCTGTCACCGGCGCCCAGACAATCGCCGCCCCCACCGCTGGCAATAGCGACAGAAACGCCATTACCACCGCCCAGAGCAATGCACTGGGAATGTCCAGAAACCAGAAAATCAACCCACCCAGCGCGCCTTGCGTAATCGCCATCAGCAGGTTGCCTTTGACCGTGGCTCGCACCACGCGGTTGAACTTGAGCTGCAAGCGGCGCTTTTGGTGTTCTGCCAATGGCACGGCCGCACGGACCTTGCGCGACAAATCGGCACCATCACGCAGAAAGAAGAACAACAGGTAGAGCATGATGAAAAAGCTCACCATGAACTCGAACGTGCCCTGGCCGAAGCTGAACGCCTGACTGGCGAAAAACTCGCTGCCCTGCATCGCGCTCTTGACGATCTTCTCGCGCAAAGTGCTCAGCTCACCCATGCCAAAGCGGTCCAGCAGGTGCTGAAAGTACGGCGGCAGGCTGTGCTTGAACTGCGCCAGATAGCCGGCGATGTCCAACTGGCCACTCTCGATATTCTTGTAGAGGGTCGCCCCCTCTTGTACCAACAGGACGCTGGTAATGATCACCGGCAAAATGGCAATGACCAGGCAAATGCCCAAGGTGGAGAGCGCCGTCAGGTTGCGGTGCCAACCAAACTTCACTTGCAGCCGACGCTGCAAGGGCGCGAAGACAATGCCAAGAATCACCGCCCAGAACACCGCGCCGTAGAACGGCAGCAGAATCCAGATGAAAGCGGCAGTCACCAGTACCAACAGCACCAGCAGTGATTTGTCTTGCACAACGGGTTGGTCCATCGTCCGATCCCTATCAGCAACACGCAAACACTGGCTGCCTGGTTAGTCAGCCACGACACGCCCGAATGCTCTCGTTTGTTAATCCAGCATAGATCCAGATCAATAAACGCCTGACGCGATTGCTCTACCCTCGCGAGCTTTTGTGATCGAGCCCCTCATGCCCCTCGCCACGCCTGAACTGCTTGCCCCTGCCGGCACCCTGAAAAACATGCGTTACGCCTTCGCCTACGGCGCCGATGCGGTCTACGCCGGCCAGCCGCGCTACAGCTTGCGTGTGCGCAATAACGAGTTCGATCATGCCAACCTGGCCCTCGGTATCCGCGAGGCCCAGGCCCAGGGCAAGCGTTTCTATGTGGTGGTGAACATCGCCCCGCACAATGCCAAGCTGAAAACCTTCCTCAAGGATATTGAGCCGGTCATCGCCATGGCTCCGGATGCGCTGATCATGTCCGACCCGGGGTTGATCATGCTGGTGCGCCGGCATTTCCCGCAGATGCCGATTCACCTCTCGGTGCAAGCCAACACGGTGAACTGGGCCAGCGTCGAGTTCTGGCAGCAGCAAGGCTTGAGCCGAATCATCCTGTCGCGGGAGCTGTCGCTGGAAGAAATCGCCGAGATTCGCCAGCAAGTCCCCGCCATGGAGCTGGAAGTGTTCGTTCACGGCGCATTGTGCATGGCCTATTCCGGGCGCTGCCTGCTGTCGGGTTACATGAACAAGCGTGATGCCAATCAGGGAACCTGCACCAATGCCTGTCGCTGGAAATACTCTGCACAGCCCGCCACGGAAAACACCGTGGGCGAGATCGTTCAGGCGTTTATCCCGGAGCCAACGCTGGGCATCGGCGCGCCCACCGACCAGGTGTTTTTGCTCCAGGAAGCCAACCGCCCCAATGAACTGATGCCGGCCTTCGAGGACGAGCACGGCACCTACATCATGAACGCCAAGGACCTGCGTGCGGTGCAACATGTCGCCCGCTTGACGCAGATGGGCGTCCACTCGTTGAAGATCGAGGGCCGGACCAAATCGCACTTCTACTGCGCCCGGACCACTCAGGTCTACCGCCGCGCCATCGACGATGCCGTGGCCGGCCGCGAGTTCGATCGCAGCCTGATGACCGACCTCGAGTCCCTGGCCCAGCGTGGCTATACCGAAGGTTTCCTGCGCCGCCATGTGCATGACGAATACCAGAACTACCAGAACGGCAGCTCGGTCTCGGAACGCCAGCAGTTCGTCGGTGAGCTGACCGGCGAGCGCCGTGATCGGCTGGCCGAGGTCAAGGTGAAGAACCGCTTTGGTTTGGGCGATCACATGGAATTGATGACGCCCAAAGGCAATTTTCACTTCGACTTGCATCAGTTGCAAAGCGCCAAAGGCGAGGCGATTGAAGTGGCGCCGGGGGACGGGCACACCGTGTATCTACCGATTCCGGATGCGGTGGATTTGCGGTTTGGGTTGTTGATGCGCGATGTGCGTGAAGGTTGAAACCCACTCTAATTGATCGTTCCCACGCTCCGCGTGGGAATGCATCTCGTGACGCTCCGCGTCACTTTCAAAGCGGACCCAGAGCGTCCATGGCGGCATTCCCACGCAGGAGCGTGGGAACGATCGGGAATAGCGGTCTGTTGGGCGCTTAGATCCTGAACTGCCCGACCAATTTACCCAAACGCTGGCCCAAATCCGCCAGGCTGCGGGAGGTTTGTGCGCCGAGCTGGGTTTCGTCGGCGACGCTGTCCACGGCGACGGCGATCTGATGCACGCTGCGGTTGATCTCTTCGGCCACCGCGGTTTGCTCTTCGGCGGCGCTGGCGATCTGCGCGTTCATCGAATTGATGGTGCCGATCAACTGGGCCATGGTGTCCAGCGAAGCGCCCGCCTGATTGGCCTGCGCCGAGGTGCCGTCACCGGCTTCGCTTGAGCGGCGCATGGCATCGACCGCCGACTGGGTGCCGGCCTGCAAGCGGTCGATCATGCCCTGAATTTCCTGAGTGCTTTGCTGCGTGCGACTGGCCAGCGCGCGCACCTCATCGGCGACCACCGCAAAGCCACGCCCGGCCTCACCGGCGCGAGCGGCTTCGATGGCGGCGTTCAGCGCCAGCAGGTTGGTCTGATCGGCAATCGAACGGATCACCCCCAGCACGCTGACAATCGACGACACGTCCTGCTGCAAACTGTCGAGAGAAACCCCGCTGCTGCGGATATCTTTCACCAGCGCATGGATCTGCGAAATGCTCCCGGCCACCACGCGCTTGGCCGCCTGACCTTCTTCGTCGGTTTGCTGGGCCGCAACCGCAGCGCCCTGGGCGCTTTTCGCCACTTCCTGCGCTGCCGCCGACATCTCGTTGATCGCCGTGGCCACCTGATCGGTCTCGTGACGCTGGCGCTCCATGGCCTGATCCGAACGCTGGGCCTGATCGGAGACCTGATTGACCAGCCCGGTCAGCTGCGACGTCATCTCGGTAATCTGCCGGACCAGGCTGTGGATCTTGTCGACAAAACGGTTGAACGAGCCGGCCAGCTCGCCCAGTTCGTCTTCAGAGGTAATCGCCAGCCGACGCGTCAGATCACCCTCGCCTGCCGCGATGTCGTCCAGATTGGCCTTCATCAGGTGCAGCGGACGCAAAATGGTGTTGGCCACAAACAGACCGACCGCCGCGATCACCAGCAGCACCACCGCCGCGATACCGACGATGCTCAGTATCACGCCTTCCATACGCTCGCGAACCTCGGCCTGGACCGCTGCGACCTGGGCTTCGACACCATCGAGATTCACCGAAGTACCGATGGCCATGTCCCATTTAGGCAGGTATTCGGTGTAACCCAGTTTAGGCACCAGGACTTTGCTGTCGCCCGGCAACGGTGAGCTGTATTGCAGGTAGTGCGTACCGTCCTTGGCGACTTGCACCAGGTCACGGTTGACGTACACACCGTTCGGATCGCGGTTGTCCTTGAAGCTCTGGCCGACGCCGTCCGCACTGTTGGCCTTGAACAGGCGCACGGTGTTGGAGTCGTAGCCGAAGAAGTAACCGTCCTTGCCGTAGCTGATGCTCGACAGCAATTTGATCACTTGCGCGCGAGCCGCCGCATCGCCAGGTGCCGCCGCGTCGTAGAGCGGTTTGATCGTGGTCATCGCCACCGCAACGTAACTTTGCAGGGTGGCTTTGGCATCGTTCATCAAACGCTGACGGGTTTCTTCGACTTCTTTGCGGGCCTGCTCTTGCAAGATGAATGCGGTGGTCAGGCTGATCACCAGCGCAAAGAGCAAAACCGGGAGGACGGAGAGGGACAAGACTTTGGCTTTAAGGCTCAGGCGCATGTGTTGTTCACTCTGGATATTATTGGCGTGGTTAAAGCATTAACGGCAGAGCAACGCAAAACTGTAGGAGCTGCCGCAGGCTGCGATCTTTTAGCGCTATCAAGATCGCTGAAAATCAAAAGATCGCAGCCTGCGGCAGCTCCTACGGGATATTCATCCCACCCGCGGGAGTCTAGAGGATCATCGCCGCCACCCAGCCAAATGCCAGCAGCGGCAGGTTGTAGTGCAGGAATGTCGGGACCACGGTGTCCCAGATGTGGTGATGCTGGCCGTCGATATTCAGCCCGGAGGTCGGGCCCAGGGTCGAATCAGAGGCTGGCGAGCCGGCATCGCCCAAGGCTCCAGCCGTGCCGACGATGCAGACAATCGCCAACGGGCTGAAACCCAGTTGCACGCACAGCGGTACAAATATCGCTGCGAGAATCGGCACCGTGGAAAACGATGAGCCGATGCCCATGGTCACCAGCAGGCCGACCAGCAACATCAGCAATGCACCGACACCTTTGCTGTGACCGATCCACGAAGCCGAGGCCTCAACCAGGGTTTTCACGTCGCCGGTGGCCTTCATGACCTCGGCGAAACCCGAGGCGGCGATCATGATGAAACCGATCATCGCCATCATCTTCATGCCTTCGGTGAACAGGTCGTCGGTCTCGCGCCAGCGCACCACTCCCGACACCGAAAAGATCAGAAACCCGGCCAGCGCGCCGATAATCATCGAGTCCAGCAGCAACTGAATGATGAACGCAGCGGCAATCGCCAGCCCCGCGACCATCAAGGTCAGCGGGTTGTACTGCACCGCGACCTGCTCGACCCGCTCGATTTTCTCCAGGTCATACACGCGCTTCTTGCGGTAGCTGACGAACGCCATCAACAACCCGCAGACCATGCCCAACGCCGGAATCCCCATGGCATGAGTCACGTTGACGCCACTGATGTCCACCCCGCTTCTACTGACGTTGGCCAGCAGAATTTCATTCAGGAAGATGTTGCCAAAGCCCACCGGCAAGAACATGTACGGCGTGATCAGGCCGAAGGTCATGACGCAGGCAATCAGCCGGCGATCCATTTGCAACTTGGTCAGTACATAGAGAAGCGGCGGCACCAGCAGCGGAATGAAGGCGATGTGGATCGGCAGGATGTTCTGCGAAGCGATGGCGACGACCCAGAGCAACGCGATCAGCAGCCATTTGACCTGGCCACCGCCCGCGGCGTCCTGCCGGTCGACCAGCAGCAAGGCTTTGTCCGCCAGGGCGTGGGCCAGGCCGGATTTGGCAATCGCCACCGCGAAAGCGCCGAGCAATGCATAGGACAAGGCCACGGTCGCACCGCCGCCCAGGCCACTGTTGAAGGCCTTGAGCGTTGCATCGATGCCCAGGCCGCCGGTCAATCCGCCCACCAGCGCGCCGACGATCAGCGCGATCACCACATGCACACGGGACAGGCTGAGCACCAGCATGATGCCGACCGCGGCAATTACTGCATTAATCATCGTTACCTCAAAACACGGCGACGGCTAAACCCGGCGCAAACAGGATGAGTCCGTCCAGCCAGCTGCATGAGCCGACGGCGGATTGAAGAGAGGGTTTTATTAGAGGGCGGGCACTGTGCCGCAGCAGGCCTGGCTTGTCAAAACCAACACAGCTCCCCCCGTAGGAGCTGCCGCAGGCTGCGATCTTTTGATTTTGCCGTAATTGAGGGTGCTGAAGATCAAAGGATCGCAGCCTGCGGCAGCTCCTACGCGAGAGTGTCAATTTTGAAATAGCAGCGTAAAGAAAGTCGAATCGCCGCCGTTACAGTGCAAAGTCTCAGATAAATATCGAATAAAAGGACGTCTCCATGCAGCTCAGACAACTTTCCATTCAATGGAAGATCACCCTGCTCGCCGGGCTGTGCCTGGCCGGCATCGTGACCTTGCTGGTAGGTCTTTCGCTGTATCGCATGGAGCACAGTTCGGAGCTGGTAAAAGCCTCGAGCATGGAGATGCTCAACGAAGCGGCTCAAGCACGCATCGAGGCGCAGGGTGAAGTTCAGGCGCTGGGGATTCGCCAGCAGTTCATGGACGCCTATCAATATGGCCACGGTTTCTCGCGTCAGGTGTTGTTCCTGCGTGAACAGGCCGAGAAGCGCTTCCTCGACGCCTTCGACCTGCGTGAAGACCTGACCCGTCAGGTCAAGTCGGCGCTGCAAGCCAACCCGCAATTGCTCGGCCTGTCGCTGGTGTTTGAAGCCAACGCACTGGACGGCAAGGACGAACTGTTCAGCGGCCAGAAAGAAATCGGCAGCAACGACAAGGGCCGCTTCGCCCTGTATTGGTCGCAACCTACCGCCGGCAAGCTGAACTCGATGGCGCTGCCGGAAAGCGATATGGCCGACACCAGCACCGGCCCTAGCGGCGAGCCCGCCAACGCCTGGTTCACTTGCCCGCGCACCACCCTCAAGCCATGCGTGATCGAACCGTACTTTTATGTGATCGACGGCCAGAATGTACTGATGACCAGCATCGTCTTCCCGTTGCTGGTCGACGGTAAGGTCATTGCGTCGCTGTCGGTCGACATCAACCTCAACAGCCTGCAAGCGGTCAGCCAGCAAGCGAGCAAAAAGCTCTATGACGGCCAGACCAGTGTCAGCATCCTCAGCCCGGTCGGCCTGCTCGCCGGTTACAGCCCGGACGCCAGCAAACTCAGCCAGCGCCTGGACAGCGTGGACAAGGACAGCGGTGCCGAACTGATCCGCAGGCTTGCCGCCAGCACTCAGACCCAGAGCCTGCACAACAACCAGTTGCTCAAAGTACTGTCGCCGTTCCAGCCGATTCCCGGTGGCAAATCGTGGGGCGTGTTGCTCGACGTGCCGGAGAAAGTCCTCGTCGGCCCCGCCGAAACCCTGAAGCAGCAACTCGACGAACGCAACACCGCCGGCACCCTGATCGAGCTGAGCCTCGGCGTGCTGGCAGCCGTCATCGGTCTGTTGCTGGTGTGGCTGATGGCACGCAGTGTGACCCGGCCGATTCTTGGCGTGGCGCGCATGCTGGAAGACATCGCCAGCGGCGAAGGCGACCTGACCCGCCGTCTGGCCTATGACAAGCAAGACGAACTCGGGCAACTGGCCGGCTGGTTCAACCGTTTCCTCGACAAGCTGCAACCGATCATCGCGCAAGTGAAACGCTCGGTGCAGGACGCGCGCAGCACGGCGGATCAATCGTCAGCCATCGCCACCCAGACCAGCGCCGGCATGGAGCAGCAATACCGTCAGGTCGATCAGGTGGCCACCGCGTCCCACGAAATGAGCGCCACCGCCCAGGACGTCGCCCGCAGCGCCGCCCAAGCGGCGCAAGCGGCACGCGATGCCGATCAGGCGACTCGTCAGGGCCTGACCGTGATCGACCGCACCACCGCCAGCATCGACAGCCTCGCGGCAGACATGAGCACGGCGATGACCCAGGTCGAAGGCCTGGCCGCCAATAGCGAGAAGATCGGCTCGGTGCTGGAAGTGATTCGCGCCATCGCCGAACAGACTAACTTGCTGGCGCTGAATGCCGCCATCGAAGCGGCCCGCGCCGGTGATGCCGGGCGTGGTTTTGCGGTGGTGGCCGACGAAGTGCGCAACCTGGCACGGCGTACGCAAGAGTCGGTGGAAGAAACCCGTCAGGTGATCGAGCAACTGCAGAGTGGTACGCAAGACGTGGTCGGCTCGATGAACAACAGCCATCGCCAGGCCCAGGGCAGCGTCGAGCACGTCAGCCAGGCGGTCACCGCCCTGCGGCAGATCGGCGATGCGGTGACAGTGATTACCGACATGAACCTGCAAATCGCCAGCGCCGCCGAAGAGCAGAGCGCCGTGGCCGAGGAGATCAACAACAACGTAGCGACCATTCGTGACGTGACAGAATCGCTGTCGGGGCAAGCCAATGAATCGGCGCGGGTCAGCCAGTCACTCAATAGCCTGGCGAATCAGCAGCAGGGTTTGATGGATCAGTTCAGGGTTTGATCCACAACCGTGTGGCGAGGGAGCTTGCTCCCGCTGGGCTGCGAAGCGGCCCCAAAACCAGTCACTGCGGTGCTTCAGCTAAACCGCATTGACCGGATTTACGACTGTTGCACAGTCGAGCGGGAGCAAGCTCCCTCGCCACAGGTTTCAGCGCCTGGGCAACTCGACCACAACCTTCAACCCGCCCCACTCACTCTCCTGCAACACCATCTCCCCGCCCCACGCCTCAACAATGTCGCGCACGATCCCAAGCCCCAGACCATGCCCGTCAGTCTGCTCATCCAGCCGCGTGCCGCGACTGAACACCTGATCGCGCTGCGCTTCGGGAATCCCCGGCCCATCGTCTTCCACGGCCAGCACAAACCCTTCATCCATCTCGACGATGCTCAAGCGCACCTCGGCATCCGCCCATTTGCAGGCGTTATCCAGCAGATTGCCGAGCAGTTCCAGCAGATCCTCACGATCCCAAGGCAAGTGCAAACCGGACGGTGCCGTGTAGTCGAGGTTCAAGTGGTCGCCGTGGATCATGTTCAGGGTCGCCAGCAATCCCGGCAGCTCGGCAGCGCAATCGAACTGCGCACCTGGCAAGGCATCGCCGGCCAGGCGCGCGCGATTCAATTCGCGATTGAGTCGCTGCTGAACCTGTGCGAGTTGCTCGCGAAGGATCTTGCGCAGTTCGGGATGGGCGTCGAGTTTTTCGCCCGACGCCAGGCTCAACAGCACCGCCAGTGGCGTCTTCAGTGCATGACCGAGGTTACCCAGGGCATTGCGCGAACGCTTGAGGCTGTCTTCGGTGTGCGCGAGCAAATGGTTGATCTGCGCCACCAAAGGCACCAATTCCAGCGGCACTTGATCGTCCAGTTGCGAGCGTTGCCCTTGTTGCAACTGAGCGATCTGCTCGCGGGCGTTTTCCAGCGGTCGCAAGGCGCGGCGCACGGTGACCCGCTGCAACACCAGAATCAGCAGCAACCCCGTCAGCCCCAACCCCAGCCCGACCTGGCGCATGCGCTGGAAGCTCTCGCGCACCGGGGTGTAGTCCTGCGCCACGCTGATGGAGATGGATTGCCCCAATCGCCGGTAGTCCGCACGCAGGACCAGCAATTGCTGGCCTTCCGGGCCCAGTTGCAGGTTGCTGTGCAGCCCGGGATGATCGAGCAGCGGTAATTCCTGATCCCACAGCGAACGTGAGCGCCAGTGGTTGTCGGCGAAGTCGATATGGAAATAATGCCCGGAGAACGGTCGCTGGTAAGCCGGCGCCAGGCGCCGTTCGTCCAGCTGCAAACCCTGCGGCCCTCGTACCAAGGCCATCAGCAGGTTTTCACTGTCATTGCGCAACCCGGCTTCCAGATAACGCTGCAAGCCCACTTCGAACAACCACAGACTGGTTTGCGCCAGCACCAGACCGACCACCACCATGACGCTGATCAGTCCCAGGCTCAAACGCCGTTGAATCGACCTCACCGGGTTTGCCCACCGAACAGGTAACCCTGACCGCGACGGGTGTCGATCACGCTGCGGCCGAGTTTGCGCCGCAGGTGATTGACGTGAACTTCCAGCACGTTCGAGTCACGTTCGGTTTCACCGTCGTAGAGGTGTTCGGCCAGGTGGCTTTTGGAAAGGATCTGCTCCGGGTGCAGCATGAAATAGCGCAACAGGCGGAACTCGGCAGCGGTCAGCTGAATGTCGGCGTCGTCGCGAATCACGCATTGACGGCCCTCGTCCAACTGCAACCCGGCCGCCTTGAGCGTCGGCTGATTGGCCTGGCCGTGGGAGCGTCGCAGCAACGCTTGAATCCGCAGGTGCAGTTCTTCCGGGTGAAACGGTTTGCTCAGGTAGTCGTCGGCGCCAGCCTTGAGCCCTTCGATGCGTTCGGCCCAGGAGTCGCGCGCGGTCAGCACCAGCACTGGCGTGGCCAGGCCCGCAGTCCGCCATTGGCCGAGCACCTCAAGCCCCGGCAACCCTGGCAGCCCCAGATCGAGAATGATCAGGTCGTAAGGTTCAGAGCGGCCCTGATACAGCGCATCGCGGCCATCGGCCAACCAGTCGACGGCGTAACCCTGGCGATCGAGCCCGGCCATCAATTCGTCGGCCAGCGGTACGTGGTCTTCCACCAGCAGCAGGCGCATCAGTCATCGTCCTTGTCTTTGATCAAGCGCCCGGTGGCGGCTTCCAGGTCCAGCTCGCGTACCACGCCGTCGGCGGTCAGCAACTCGACTTCGTAAATGTAGATGCCATTCTTTTCTTCAAGCCCGGCTTCGAGCAATTTAGCGCCGGGGTGGCGGTCCATGGCCTGCTGCAACAGCTGTTCAAGCGGTAGAATCACGCCTTTCTGACGCAGGCGAAGCGCTTCGTCCTGATCCAGGTCACGGGCCGCTACCACCGAGCAAAATGCCAGGAGCGTCAGTGTCGCCAGGCCATAGGCGCGCAGATTAACCTTCATTACATATCCTGAGCATGGAGTGCCTGCGTATTCTTCATAAATTACCCGGGGCGTCACCCTAGCTGCATCAACTTAACTGAAACTGAATTGCCATCATTGATGCATTTACACTTCATTCCTGTGCACACACCCTGCAAAAAATCGAGACCGGTATGACCGCCATCCACATCAAATTCCCTGCCCTGACCCTCAAGGCCGGCCCACGAGCCTTTACGCGGATTCGCGAAAACGGCTTGAGCGCCCTGGAGGTCGGCACGCTACCCGGCGCCGCCGGCGGACCGAAAGCGTTGGGGATTCAAGGTCTGGACCTGGCGCTGTTCGGCCAGTGGCTACCGGCCGCACCGCGCGAGCGCTCGTTGATCGGCGCCTCGGTGGGCTCCTGGCGCTTCGCCAGTGCCTGTTTGCCGGACGCCGCCGAAGGCATCAGACGCCTCGGTGAGTTGTACAACGCGCAGAGCTTTGCCAAGGGCATGAGCATGGCGCTGATCAGCCAGAGCTCGCGGCGCATGCTGCATGACTTGCTCGACGGGCACGATGCGCGGCTGCTGGACAACCCGCTCTATCGGCTGAACATCATGGTTGTGAAAAGCCACGGCCTGCTCGCCGACGACCATCGCGGACGGCTCGGGCTGGGTTTGTCATCGGTGATCGCCGACAACTTGCGCGGGCGCTCACGGTTGTCGCGACACTTCGAACGGCTGATCGTGCATGACCCACGCCTGGCGCCACCGCTCAACACGCTGAATGACTTCCCGTCGCGTTTCGTCCCGCTGAACGCCGACAACTTGCGTCAGGCCTTGCTCGCGTCGGGCTCGATCCCGATGGTCATGGAAGGCGTACGAGACCTGCCCGGTGCAGGCGCCGGGACTTTTCGCGATGGCGGCTTGCTGGATTACCACCTCGACTTGCCGTACAGCGGTGACGACATCGTGCTCTACCCGCATTTCACCGATCGGGTGATTCCCGGCTGGTTCGACAAAACCCTGCCATGGCGACGCGGCAATTCCGGGCGTTTGCAGGATGTGCTGCTGATGGCGCCGTCGAAGGCCTACCTGTCGCGCCTGCCCTACGGCAAATTACCCGACCGGAACGACTTCAAGCGCTTCATGGATGACCCGGCCAGCCGCCAGAGATACTGGAAAACCGCCATGGACGAGAGCCAGCGGCTCGGCGACGAGTTCCTCGAACTGACTGCCAGCGGGCGTTTGGGCGAGCAGCTGTTGACCCTTTAGTCAGTGTTTTCCCGCAACCCCGAACCCAAGCTGTTAAACTCGCGATCTGCCCCATCGCCGCGGGCGATAGCCACCTGACAGAGCTCAAACCACTGTGGAAATCTTCAAAGAGTTTACCTTCGAATCCGCCCACCGCCTGCCTCACGTCCCGGAAGGTCACAAGTGCGGCCGCCTGCACGGTCACTCGTTCAAAGTGGCGATTCACCTGAGCGGCGACCTCGATCCGCACACTGGCTGGATCCGCGATTTCTCGGAAATCAAGGCGATCTTCAAGCCGCTCTACGAGCGCCTGGACCACAACTACCTGAACGATATTCCCGGCCTGGAAAACCCGACCAGCGAAGTCCTGGCCAAGTGGATCTGGAATGAGTTGAAGCCATTGCTGCCGGAACTCAGCGCGATTCGCATCCACGAAACCTGCACCAGCGGTTGCATCTACCACGGCGAATAAGCCTGGGGATCAAAAAAACCACCGAGACCGGTGGTTTTTTTATGCCTATGATTCAGGCATTCACTGACGCTATCGATCGAGAAAAGGACCCGTCCCCATGCACATCATCAACGCCCGCCTGCGCAACCATGAAGGCCTGCATGAGCTGCACCTGGAAAACGGCCTGATCGCCAACATCGCCCGTCAGACCGAAGCCCCGACCCTCGGCCCCGAAGACCTCGATGCAGGTGGCAATCTGGTGGTGCCGCCTTTCGTCGAGCCACACATCCACCTCGATGCGACGCTGACCGCCGGCGAACCGCGCTGGAACATGAGTGGCACGTTGTTCGAAGGCATTGAATGCTGGGGCGAGCGCAAGGCGACCATCACCGCTGAAGACACCAAGACCCGCGCCAAAAAGACCATCAGCGCCCTCGCCGCCCACGGCATCCAGCATGTGCGCACCCACGTCGACGTTACTGACCCGCAGTTGACCGCGCTCAAGGCAATGCTTGAAGTGCGTGAAGAGAGTCGACACCTGATCGACCTGCAAATCGTCGCCTTCCCTCAGGAAGGCATCGAGTCCTATCGCAATGGCCGCGATTTGATGGAGGAAGCCATTCTCCTCGGTGCCGATGTGATTGGCGGGATTCCGCATTTCGAGTACACCCGCGATCAAGGTGTCAGTTCGGTGAAATTCCTGATGGACCTGGCCGAGCGCACCGACTGCCTGGTGGATGTGCATTGCGACGAAACCGACGACCCGCATTCGCGTTTTCTTGAAGTGCTGGCCGAAGAAGCGCGCAGCCGTGACATGGGTTCACGGGTGACCGCCAGTCACACCACGGCCATGGGCTCCTACGACAACGCTTACTGCGCCAAGCTCTTTCGCTTGCTCGGGCATTCGGGGATCAGTTTTGTTTCCTGTCCGACCGAAAGCATTCACCTGCAGGGGCGCTTCGACACGTTCCCGAAACGCCGAGGTGTTACCCGGGTCAACGAGTTGCTGGAAGCCGGGATGAACGTGTGTTTCGGCCAGGACTCGATCGTCGACCCGTGGTATCCGCTGGGCAACGGCAACATCCTGCGGGTGCTCGAAGCCGGACTGCACATCTGCCACATGCTTGGTTACCGCAACCTGCAAACCGCGCTGGACCTGGTGACCGACAACAGCGCCAAGGCCATGGCCCTGGGTGATCGCTATGGGCTGGAGCCAGGACGTCCGGCGAACTTGCTGATTCTGTCGGCGGACAGCGATTACGAAGTGATCCGCAGCCAGGGCTTGCCGCTGTACTCGATTCGTGGCGGGAAAGTGTTGATGAAGCGGCAGATGCCGGTGGTCGAGTTTTTTGGCTGACCGGGCTTGCCCGCGATGGCGATTTCAAAATCAGGACATCAACCGCGCCGTCCCGAACAAACTGACCCGACTGAGTTCGCCACCCTGCTCTTCGAGCAACACCGGCGCCGTACCACCGGGCATAACCACCGCCACAGTCCCTGCCGTCACCCAACCGACACTCCACGCCGCGCAAGCCACCGCGCTGGCGCTGGTGCCGGACGACGCGGTCGGGCCTTCCCCACGTTCGAAGACCCGAGCAGCAATTCGACGCTCGGACTCCAGCCTCGCCCATTGCAGATTGACGCCCGCCGCACAAGGCTCGCCAGTCCCGCACGGTGGCGCAAAAGCGATGCGCGTGAGGTCAGTCGACAACCCGGGTTCGCGCATCTGCTCATTACTCGGCAACGCCTCGGCATCCGCCACCAGCGTCACACAATGGGGATTGCCGATCCGCACGAACTGACTGTGAGCCCAAAGCGGATTCAGCCGCGCGAGCATCGGCAGATGGCTCAACTCACGTTGATTCAATGTCCGCGCCTCGACCGCCTGAGCCCCCAGCGCATTCGGCCCGAAGGCCGGTTTCCCCAGGTCCAGCCAGAAACCCTGTACGCCGTCGACCTGCGCAGGCGTTACCGAGGTTTCGACAGGCGACACGGCACCGCCTTTGTCATGGTGAACCTTGAGCAGGCAACGCTCGTGCGCCGGCATCAAGCCCTGTTCAGTCAGCGCCTGGGCAAAAATCGTCAAGCCATTGCCACTGCGCTCGGCCAACGTCCCGTCGGTGTTGACGATCAACAGGTCAAACGGTGGCGCAGCCTGAAACGGGCCGACCAGCAAGCCATCCGAACAATGCTCCTTGGCACCGGCCGGTTGGGTGCCCGGGGCCCAACTGCAAAACGCCTGGATGGCCGCAAGCGTCCAGTCGGCGCGCTGTTTAGCTGCCAGAGCGGCCTGATCAGGCAGTTCAATACCCTGTTGGCGCAGTGTTTCAGGCGCCACAACCGCGTAGATATTCCCGCGAGCATCGTAAAACGTCGTCATGCAATGATCCTGAACCCGGCCAGAAAGGAACCGTTACTTTAGGCCCCGGCGCTCCGGATCGCACGTATTCAGCAGCGATGATTTACAGCAACCTGCAGGCAATCAGCGACTCGCAAACCGGCTCCAGCGCAGCCTGTATCGCCCGATGAAAATGTTGCAGCGCCGGCTCGTTTTTACCGAAGGTCAAATGCTCCTGAGCCCCGGACGTGAAGCCTTTCTGCAGATGTTCACTGAGCTTGAAGTCTTCACCGTCTACCGTATCGATCAGCAGCGCCATATTCTTGTCCCAGAACTTACGCTCGCGCTCAGTCGTTGCAGCCCGTGGGGTATAGAGTGAAACCTCGGCCACACACTGGTCCACAGCCCCTGATCTGGATGGGAAGGCCCGCCAGATCTCAAGGTGATCGCCCTGCCAGAGTAAAAGCGTGTTGGGGAACAGCAGGTAGATGACGAGCGAATGCTTGAGCAAATTCCAGCGGTCCTCGGGACTGTCACGCATCTGGAGGATCGAACGCCGCGGCATGATCAACCGGGCGTTAAGGCCAAAGGCCTCGAACTGGCTGATAGCCGGCAAAAATATCGATAAGACCGTTGCCCGGTGCACAAACGGGAAATGCCAGTTTTCAAGAAAGGTATCAATCACGATTTTCCAGTTGAACGACCGGTGCAGGAGGCGCGTTTCATAGTGCGCAAAACGCTGGAAATCGTACCCGGCGAGCTCATCATTCAGCGCGCCCCATCGAGCGTCGATATTGATCGTCATTCCCGGGGTTGGATGTACCCAGATCAAGCCATTGCGTTCGACCACCGACAACGCGACCAGATTGCGCTCGGTACGCTCCAGGCCATCAAAGCCGCCTGAAGGAGCCAGCTGTACAAGCTTGCCGTGCAAATCGTAGGTCCAGCCGTGATAGGGACAGGACAGCACGGATGCCAAACGACCAGTGCCTTCCAGCAGTTTCGCCCCGCGATGCCGGCAGACATTGATGAAGGCGTTCAATCTGCCCTCTGCGGTTCGCACAACCACTATGGGCACACCAGACAAATCATCAGTCAAATAATCGCCCGGGTGAACCAGCCGGCAACTCAGCCCCATCAGCAACGGCCGCGCCCGAAACAACGCACGTTGCTCACGTTCCAATTGCTGCGCGCAGGTGTAAGACGACACCGGGTTCAACGACACCGAGTCCGCCATGCTGGTACCCCGTTCGTCGATCAGGCTGAAAATTTTTCTTGAAAGGGAAACCTGCGTTTGATGATCCATCATCGACTCCCGGTACTGGAGAAACGCAGACTCTTCTTGAGTCAGCGCGATGAAGCAGGCTTTGTTCTATGCGCAAAAACCGTCGCCGTAAACTGTAAGAAGTAACAGGTGCTTGTACGGTCGGCCTCGCCGGACTGCACCTGATATGCAAGGATGTTGCACTTTGCGCAGCGCCATAGGCGGCAACAGCCTGCAGGATGGGCGCTGGCGTTTTGGCCAAGGACTTTCATGACTGCCATCAACACCCAAACCCCACTCATCCCCGGGCGCCTCGAACAGATGTCGACGCGCATCGCCTTCTTTATTGCAGGCTTCGGCGTCGCCGCGTGGGCGCCGCTGGTGCCTTACGCCAAAGCCCGGGCCGGGCTCGATGACGGCACGCTCGGCTTGTTGTTGCTGTGCCTGGGAGTCGGTTCGATTCTGGCGATGCCGATGGCCGGTATGCTGGCCTCGCGCTTCGGCTGTCGACGGGTGCTCAGTGGCGGCACGCTGTTGATCTGCCTGGCACTGCCGCTGCTGGCGACGGTGTCGTCGATCCCGCTGCTGATCGCTGCGCTGTTCCTGTTCGGGGCCGGGTTGGGCACGGTGGATTCGACGGTAAACCTGCAAGCGGTGATCGTCGAGCGCGCCAGCGGCAAGACCATGATGTCGGGCTTTCACGGCTTGTTCAGCCTCGGCGGGATCGTTGGCGCGGCCGGTGTCAGCGCCCTGCTCGGCCTGGGTATTTCGCCGTTGGGCGCGACCTTGGTGGTGATCGTGTTTCTGCTGGTGTCGTTGCTCAAGGCTGCGCCCCATCTGTTGCCCTACGGCAGCGAAAGCTCGGGACCGGCGTTCGCCATTCCCCATGGCGTGGTGCTGTTTATCGGCAGCCTGTGCTTTATCGTGTTCCTGGCCGAAGGCGCGGTGCTGGACTGGAGCGCGGTGTTCCTGACCTCAGAGCGTGAGCTCGACACCGCGTATGCCGGACTGGGCTATGCCGCGTTCGCCTTGACCATGACGGTCGGACGGCTGATGGGCGATGCCATCGTGCATCAGCTGGGGGCCACGCGCGTGATCGTGTTTGGCGGTTTGACCGCGGCTGCCGGTTTGCTGCTGGCAACATTGGCACCGGCCTGGGAAGCCGCGCTGATCGGTTATGCGCTGGTCGGGGTCGGGTGCTCGAACATCGTGCCGGTGCTGTACACCGCTGTCGGCAAACAGAACGTCATGCCGGAAAACATCGCCGTGCCCGCCATCACGACATTGGGGTATGCGGGCATTCTGGCCGGGCCTGCGGTGATCGGCTTTATCGCCCATGGCAGCAGCTTGAGCTTTGCCTTCGGGTTGATCGCGGTGTTGCTGCTGGCGGTGGCAGTCGGTGGCAAGGCGTTGAAGGTTTGAATCAATAAAGCAAAAGATCGCAGCCTGCGATCTTTCACACCATCACCCGCCACAATGCACTGGCGGGTGAGGTGAACTGAACAGCCGGCTGTTTAAAAACGCAGCGTGGCACCCGTGGCAAGCCACCGTTCACGGTCGTTGTTCAGGTGGCGTCCGACCACCAGATCGATATCAACCTTTTTTCCCAGATGCAGACGAGGTCCGGCCTGCCAGCCCTGATCTGCACCCTGCTGGCCGAAGCGTTCGGCAATCAGCGTCAGGGATTCGGCCAGCGCGTACTCAACGCCTGTGCCCCAGGTCCAACTGCGTTTCTGTCTGCCGTCGTCGTATTCATGGGTCCAGCCGGTGCTGACGTTCAGGCGCAACGACTCGACAGGCTGATACGTCATGGGCAGGGTCAGGTCGGCGCCATCGAAGGAGTGGCGGCGGTTGAGGGCAAAGTTCGCGCCTGCGGCAAGGGCCACTTCCAGTCCCAGATCCTCATCGCTGAACACCTGCGCCTTGATCTTCGGGCTGACCTGGGTCTCCCTGTCGCCATCGTCGTGGCCGTGGGACACCGCGGCGCCGAACTGCACCGAGGGCAGCGCCTTGAACGTGCAGTCCTGGGACAGCTCCGTTTCATGGTTCGATTGTTGGTGGCGCTGGCTTTTGTACCAGACGTCGACGTTGCATTCGCCGGGGGCATTGATCGAACCGTCGTCGACCACATAGGGGCCACCGGCGGCATGGGCTTTGGACGACAGTGTCAGCAGGAGGGAGACGCCAACGGCCACTCCGACAAACACCAGGTTTTGCCGCATGACCCCGCGTTTGTGGGGAGACAGATCTTGAAGAAAAGCAGTGAATGAACCGGCCTCAACGGCCTGCGCAGTGATTTTCGAGTGGGCGGTCCGGACGGTGCGGCAAGGTGTGTAGTTTGGCATGATCGACCTTGAATACTTGTTCACGCAAATGCTCCTCATGCCTATAACGAGGAGGGTTTGCGACGGCTAAAGTTAATGTCTTCAACAATAAGGCAGTGCTCGGGCGTTGAGAGTTACAACTAGGTTCTTCGGTCATCTTCGACGCTCCTGATCTTTCATTAACGGCCATGACGAGGCACGACTACCCAACTTGGCCGGACAGAATTAGTTTCAAATTATGACAACTTTATTTCATCCGAAAACGTCTGCTACCGGCAACCAAGCCTGCCTTGAAACCCATACAGACCGCCACCAACAGCGTTCACTATCAAAAAACCAGTTACACACACTGACACACATCACGAAACATCAGCACACTTATTTCTGATAGGCGCACGCACAAACAAACACTACCCAAGTGCTTGATCAGCGATATCTTCTCAACTAAATAGTCGTTCTTCGGATGCGCCAGAGTATATCCACCGAGTTACTGACTTGTCCGCACTCAACAGAGAACGCGCACTGTTTTCTGAATGATGTTCAGGTAGCCGACAGAAATAATAAGTGAACTTATTAGTTACCGCAGTCGAAAGCAAAGCCCCCCTCCTGTTGCCAGGAGAGGGGCTTTGTCGTTAGCGCAGGCCAGTGATACCGATCACCGGCCTGATCCGGTTTAGAGGCTTTTCTCGTCGATACCGGCTTGCAGCACCTGAGTCTCGTAATGGCCACCGGCGCTCAGCGGGCCGAGGTTGAACTTGCGATCCTTGGCCGTGGCGGCGTCAGGCGTTTGGGTGAGTTCGTCCTTGGCGCCGGTCGCCAGGTTGACCGCAGACTTGGACAGATTGAGGCCAACATCGGCTCGGTAGTCGCTGCCGCTGAGGCTGGTACTGGTGACCCTGGAGCCACCCAGATCCACTGAGCCTTCCTTGGCAGAAATCCGTGCGCCGGTCAGTTGTGTTTCTCCGCCGACCCGAAGGTCGACACCTTGGCTGCCGCTGATGCCGGACGCCTGGGTAACGCTGTTTTTGCTGGTGTGGCTGACGTCAAGGTACAGCGTCGGGGTGTACGAGGTTTCACCGCTCTTGTCGCCGAACAGCGCGCTTTGGGTCGCGTCGGCGACCTTGCTGCCGGCGGAGTCTTTCGCGTTGAGCGAGTAACTGCCACTGCGGGTCAGTGAGTCCTTGGCCGAAGCCAGACCCTCAACACTTTTGTCGACGGCGGTTTCCAGCTTACCGCGATGGCTGTCGAATGCCTCCTGGGCCTTGCCCTCAACCTTGTCCTTGAGCGGGCCGGTAGTCTTGGCCAGTTTGCCGACGGCGCCTGGCTGATTCTTCTCTGCATTCAAACGCAGATCGATGCCGACCTTGACGCTGCTCTCATGGTCTTGACGGCTTTCAACCGTGAGATCTCCGCCAACCTGGCCGCTGACTTGTTTGGCGTCGATGCGGGCACCGGCCAACCGGGTGTCACCAGCGCTGTTCAGCACCACGCTGTCAGCCTGGATATGGCTGTTGTTCTGGGTAGTGCTGTTGCGGTTGTCGACGTCGATTTTCGCTCGCGCGTCGAAGCCGTGGCCGCTCTTGGCAACGTCCTGATCGTTAGTCGCCGACGGCGTGGACTTGCTCGCATTACCGCCAGCGCCGAGGGTCAGTCCCCAGTTGTTGATGGCCTGAGTCGATTGCGCTGACTCCTGATAGATCCCGCCTCGTTGTGCATCAAGGGTCACGCTTGGCGCATTGACCTGAGTGCCTTGCAGGTGGATGGCATCAGCAGCGCTGGAGCCGCTGCTCAGCAGCACCGGCCCCTGACTGTTCAGGCTGCCACCCTTCAGGCTCTGGCTGTTTTCACCTACCCGACCGATGTTGAAATTGGCACTCAGGTTGCCATTCAAGCCGCTGCTTTTCTCGGTGCTGCTTTTACCGCCACCGAGATTGAGGCCACCGCCCAGATTGCTGCCATTGGCGCTGTGAGTGTCCGTCGCAGCTTGCAGATCGAGCTTGCCGCCGGCGTTCAGCGAGATATCAGCCGCCTTGTTCACCACCGTGCCGATGGTGGTGCCTTGCAGCACTTGATCACCGCCACTGCTCAACTGCACCGGACCTTTGCCCTGAATACTCGCGACCCGGGCCTGGCTGTCGTCGGTCTGGTTGGCCTTGTGATCGAGTTGGAAACCGGCGCCCAGATTGACGTTGCTGCCTTCGGCACCGGGGTTGGTGCCGACCGTCAGCGAGCCATCGCCACGCAGGCTGGAAGTGCTGCTGCTCTGATGGTCATTGGCCTGATTCAGCGCCAGATTGCCGCCGGTCTTGATCGCCACACCGCCCTGCCCGCCGTCGAACTGACTGCCTTCGTACTGGCCGTCACCCCGCAGATCGATCTTCACGCCCTGATTGCCGACATAGCTGCCAACCACAGCTTTGGAGCTGGTCTCGGAAGTCTGGCGGCTACCGCCCGCCCCGCTGCCGCGCACGTTCACGTCTTCGCCGGTGGTGGTGTAGACACGAACGCCGACCTTGGCATCCACCGCTTGCTCGCTGCTGCTGTGAGTGTTGGCGGCCGCCGTCGCGACCTGACTGTCAGCCTTGATCGTCAACGCGCCGTCGGTTGCACGGTATTGGCTGCCCTGATCCTTCAATTCACCGGCCACCTGAACACCAACCGCCCCGCCCTTGAACTGGCTGACCACAGCGTTGCTGTTTTGCTCGCTACGGCTGTTGTTCGAATGACCGACCTCGACATCGATGCCGACATTCGGCTGCGTCAGGTTATCCAGCAAACCCGGTTGCTGAACCTTGCTCTGGGCCACGCCTTCAATGGCTTTGGCAACAGGCCGGGCGATGCCTTTGTACTCGACGTTGGCACCGACATCGGCCGACCAGTTGTTCTCTTTGTGAGAACTGCTGTCGGTGTTATTGGCAGCCTGATTGTCGACCCGCCCCGCCGTGACCTGAAGCGTCGAACCGGCGGCAACCTGCGCGCCCTGAGTGGTCAGCGTGCCGTTGCCGGCGTTGATCTGCAGCTTGCCGCTGCTCTCGACGCCCGTGGTGCGAGCGGTGGTTTTGGCGGTGCTGTCCTGACTGCTGCTGTGGGCGAAATCGACGCCACTGCCGGCGCGATCCAGACCACCGGTGTAATAGAAACCGCCGCCATTACTGGTGGTATCCGTGGCGCTTGAGGTGCTGTCGTGTTCAGCCAACAGCGCAACGTTCTGCCCACTGAGGCTGACATCACCGGCACTGGCTTTGACGTTGGCGCCTTTGAGCGTCAGGTCGCCGCCCGCCGTCAGTTCGACGTTGGCGCCGGTCAGACTCGATCCCTGCTGACGGGTTTCATTGGCGGTGGTGGTTTGTTGTTTGTCTTCATAGTGAATGCCGGCGCGGTACTGACCGGCGCCTGGCGCGTTTTCCCTGGCGTAAGCGTCGAAACCACGATTCTGGCTCGAGGTGCTGCTGTCGGAAGTGTTCTGGGCCGAGCTGACTGTCAACTTGCCCGTCGCGTCCGCACTCAGCGAACCACCGGCCGAGACCGTGGCGCCGACCACATCAATGTCCTTGGCGCTTTTGAGCGCAAGGTTACTGTCGGAGCTCAGCTGGCTGTTGACGGTGGTGCTGCCCTTGAGGTTCTGGCGGTTTTCGTCCTTGGCAATGCCAAAGAATTTGCTGTCCTTGTCATGGCTGTTGCTGTGCGAGGTGTTCTGCACGCCATCGATAGTCAGCGAGCCTTTGTCACTGATGACGCTGGCCTCGGTCCGGCCACGCACCTGACTGCCGCTGATGCGCACGCCGTCAGCCTTGACGATCAACTTGCCGTCGGCGTTGATCTTGCTGCCCTGGTTCAGGGTCTTGCCCTGATCGGCATCGCCGGTCTTGCCGAAGAACCCGCCACCGACCAGATCGCCCGAATAACCGTTCTTGCTGCTGCGTTGCGTACGGCTGGCGCTGCTGATGTCGACCTGTTTGCCAGCAAGGTGAATGTCGCCCTTGCTGCTCAGCTCTGCGCCTTGGGAGGACAACAGCTCGCCGCTGCTGATCGCGATGTTCTTGCCGGCCTTCAACTGGCTGGTGACGCTGCGTTGCTCTTCGCTGCTGTTGTTCCAATCGGCTTTCCACAGGTGCTTGCGGTGGTTGCCCTGATCGGTCTGGGTGCGGGTTTCGGTCGCCGCCGTCAGGCGCACATCAGCACCGCTGTCGACCTTCAGGGTTTCGCCGGCCTCAACCTTGGCGGCCTTGAGTTCGGTGCTGGCACCGGACGAGAGTTCGGCATTGCGACTGGCCACGACCTGGCTGCCGTGCTGGCGCGAGTCACTGTCGGTCTGGGTCCGGTCGTAGGTTTCCCACGTGATGCCAATGGTGCTGTTATTCCAGTTCTCACGTTTCTCCTGAAGCTTGCGCGCTTCGACGCTGCTCAGCGTGAGGTTACGCCCGGCATCGAGCTTGACGTTGCGGCCACTGACATCCGCCGCCGCCAAGGTCAGGTCCTTGTCACCGCGCAACGCAACATCACCCTGGCTGCTGCGTACCGCGCTGCGAGTGACGTCGAGACTGTTGGGCAGTGCCTGGCCACTGATCTGCAAGTCACCCGCGGACTGGATTTTCACGCCGTCACGGCCTTCAACCTGGACCGGGCCGACCCGCACACCCGCGCCTTCGGCGGTGCTGACAATGTTGATGCGTCCGGCCTGCATGGCACCGAACAGGCTGGCATCAATGCGCGAATCCTGAGTGTTGCCGGCCGGGTCGACGTTGCGCACCTGACCGCTCGCGTAATCCAGCTGATTGCGGCCGGCAGTCAGGTTCAATTGGTCGCGCGCATCGATGCGGCCCTGGCTGTCGATGCGCGGGGCGATCAGGTTGATGCTGCCTTCGCGGTTCGTCAGGCCCTGGCCCTGGATCTGCAAATTGCCGGTGGCGTCACGGGTGTTGAGCCCCTGCAATTTACCGTCGTTCAGCTCGGGACGACCGACCACCAGGTTGGCATTCGGAGTGTTGATGAAGCTGCCGCCATTGACCGAGATACCGTTCGGGTTGGCCAGCACGTAGTCGGCCGGGCGCCCGAAAATCTCCTGCGCGCCGTTGACGGCCGAGGCGTTACGGCTGATCACTTCGTTGAGGATCACGCTCGCTGCCTGACCCTGAAACTGCGGGTTGGCGGCCAATTGCCCGGCGAGTTGCGACTGCCCGGCTTGCAGGGCGTTGTTCAACACCAGCCCCTGCCGGTCGACGTTGTAATCGAGAAACTGGTTATGCGACAGACCGCCGCCATTGGGCGCAACGATGTTGACGATCGGTACACCGGCCTGATTTTGCAGCTGCGGGGTGCCGCCCGGACCGGGGGCGACCGTCAAGCCACCGGCAAGCGCCTGAGGCAGTTGGGCAACGAGAAACAGGCTGGCAATCGCCCAACGCAACTTGCCCCGAGGGGAAAGGTGAAACGCGAACTTTTCTATCGGCATGAGAACCTCTCAATAAATGGGCTGAATCCAGTTGCGCGTTGGGGAGTACGCCGCTGCTGTCGCGCTCAGATATCGCGGCTGTTTCAGGCTGTCGGGGATGGCGGTTTTCATATCTGCAGGCCCAGGCGCATCAGCCAGGTTTCGGGCTCCTGGACAAACCCCTTGGGTGTGTTGAGGCTGCGTTGGTAATCGATGTCGACTTGCAGGTTTTTCCAGCTCAGGTTGAGCCCGGCGCTGGCACCGCTCAGCCGTTGGCCTTGAGCGTCGTGATCGGCCTTGAGCCAACCGTTGTCCAGGCCCAGGCGCGGGGTGATTTGCACCGGCAGGCCGCTGTTGAGTGGCAAGCGCAAGGTGTTGCGCCAGATCGCTCCGGTGGCGCCGGATGCGCTGTTCTCTCGGTAGCCACGAACAGCGGAGTCGTCGGTGCCCAGCAGTTGTTCGATGGCGGGCAGCGGATCGGGGCTGTATTGCAGCGAGAGCTGGCTCTGCCACTGCCAGGCTTGCCCGGCGAACTGGCCATTGCGCCACTGATTGAGGTTCGCGCGGTATTTGCGAAATTGCGCCTTGGGCAGGTTGCTGTTCTGGCGCTGAGCATCGTCGTCCGCCCCCAACCAACGCAGCCCCTGGGCATAGTTGATGTCGAGGTTCCACACCGCGCTGTTGAGCCAGAACAGGTTCAACCCGGCTTCGGCCACAGTCAGCGTCGGGCTCTGAATGCCGAGGCGAATGTTCTCCAGATAACTGTCGACGTCCTTGTGCGCCAGTTGCAGGCTGGCGCTGAGCTGATGCCCCTGATCACGCCACAACACACGGTCGGCGCGCAGGCTGAGCTGGTCGGTCAACCCGCGGCTATACAGCGTGGTGCTGCTGAGTTTGAACGGCGCGCGGTATTCGGCATGGCTGGCGAACAGGCTGTACGTCCAGTAACCGTACGGAATGGCGTAATACAGGCTGGCGTTGCGGCTATATCGCGGGCCGTGATTGAGGGTGTCGCTGAGATTGATGCTGAGCAAATCGTTGAGCTGCAACGGGCTGTCCAGACTCAGGCTCAAGGTGTCGCGATCACGCCCGGTGCTGGCGCTGCCGAGGTTGTCCAGGCCCAGCCCCAAGGCCCAGCGCGAGGCTGCGCTGCTGCGAGAACGCAAAATGATCCGCGAGGCACCGGGCTGGCTGCCGGGGGCGATGTCGGCCGTCAGATCGAGTGAGCGCAAGCGGTTCAACTGATCCAGGCCCTGCTCCAGATCGCGCAGGTTCAGCGGCTTGCCGAGCATGCCGGGAAAGACCCCGCCCAGTGCGACCGGCAAGCTCTGATCCTGCAGTTCGATGGACTCGACGTAACCTTCATCGACCCGGATATCCAGCGACTGACCGGCCGCCGGGGCGCTGACCAGGTACGGTCGACTGGCGATGTAACCGGCATCCACATACAAGCGGGTGATGGTCGCCAGCAGATGATTGATCTGGCCAACCCCCATGCACGAAGCGATCTGCGGCTTGAGTTGCTCATTCAGTTCACGGCGGTTCAACAAGGTGACGCCGCCAATGCGCGTCCCGCTCAAGGGCCAGCAACGTTCATCGGCAGTGACCTGCGCGGGCAACGCCGGAGTACTTGGCGCCGGTCCAAAGCTGCCGCGTTGCAATTGGCGGCGACGTTGTTCCAGTTGCAGTTGTTGCAGATCGCGTTGTTGCTGCTGTTGCTGACGCAGCCCTTCCTGGCCGAGTGCCGAGGGTTCTGCAGCCTGGAGCGCAGCGATGCTCAGGCTCAGCAGCGCGGCCAACAAACGTGGAAAGAAGGGGGTGGAAAAACGCGGAACAACGGAAAGCGAAAACGCCACTCAACATCCTTGCATTCGATTAACTGGCCTAATGCCACGCTATCAATTGGCGTGATAGTCAAACCCTGACTACACAAATGCAAGACGTTGCCTACGTCGTATTTAATAATTAAACATCACTACAGTTTTTGCCGATCAGGCCGTACGCGTTCATCCACCCGCTCAAAAACACTGCCAGAACCCCACACATCAACAGCGTCCCACCCAAAAATTGGCTCCAGGCCGCAAGCATCAGACCACTGCCGATCAACAGGTAATACATCAAGCCAAACAGCGCACCGGCAGTACCCAATCGATCGCCATAACCGGTCAACGCTGAGCCGAGGATATTCGGTATCGCCATCCCGAATGCCAGGACCACCAACAGCATCGGCGCGAGAAACCAGACGCTGCTGTGCAATCCCAGTACACCCAGCGCGCCGAGCAATGCCACCACGGCCGCAATGCCGATCAGTTGCGTACCCTTCACGCCGCGCTTGAGCAAATGTTTGTTCAACGCCGCCCCCAACCCCGATCCCAGCGCCAGGACCACACCGCTATAGCCGAACAATTCAGGACCCAATCCCAAACGCTGAAACTCAAAGGGCCCCAGGCTGTAATAGCTGAACAGAGCGATGTTGAACACTGCCACCAATAACGCAGCACGCCAGATCGCCATGTCTTGCAGCATCTGCCGCAAGGTAGCGAACAATGGTGGTATCGAGACGTTGTCCGGTCGGGTTTCCGGCAAGGTCCAGGCGCTCCAGCCGAACAGGATCAATGCCAGTATCAGCAGGCAAACCAATACGCCTCGATAGCCAAACCCGCTGACCAGGCTGGTGCCGATAAACAGACCCAACGCCGGACTGATCGCCAGCGCCATGCCGACCATCGAAAACACTCGGACCAGCGCCGGGCCACTGAAGCAGTCGCGCAACAGGGTTTGCGTCACTACCGAACCGACCGCTGCACCGAAGGCCGCCAGCGCTTGCGCCGCCAGCAGACCACTGAAAGTACTGACACCCAGCGCCATGACCGAGGCCAAGGCATACAACGCCAAACCGGCGAGCATCGCCGGTCGCCGACCGATGCGATCACAAAGCCGCCCCCACACCACTACACCTGCAGCGAACGCCAGGAAATACACCGACAGGACCTGCGCAGCGGCTGCGGACGTCACTTCAAATGCCTGGCCAATATCGGCCAGCGCAGGGCTGTAGAGGGTTTGCGCGACCTGCCCGAACATCAACAAGGCAACGGCCAGGGGTAACAGGTTGTTTGAATTCATGACGGCTTACTCACCAAGAAGGACTGGCGGTGATTTTAAGGAGCCGTCACTGACGTATTATCCAGATCTTGACAACAAACCACTAAAATCGGACAACCTTATGGCCTGGCTTGAAGCACAAACCTCCTTCGACCCGGACACTCATGAGGCCGATGTCATCGGCATTGCCGCAAGCCTGGGCGACCACGACTCGGGCCTGCACCAGCATCAGCGCGGGCAATTGCTGTTCACCCGCCGGGGCTGCACCCGGATTACCCTGGCCGACCAGCTCTGCCTGTTACCGCCATCGCGCGCGGCATGGATTCCACCACGAGTACGCCATCGTGCGGTGATGCAACAGAGCGTCGACTACCGGTCCATTTACCTGACGCCGCCACTCTCGACTCAATTACCCCATCAGGTCTGCGTGATCGAGGTCAGCCCATTGCTGCGTGCGGTATTGGAGCCGATCGCCATGGCCCCGTTCGACACAGACTGGCGTCAGGGCAAATTCGTGCATTTGCTCGGGCTGTGCCTGAGTGAAATCCGCGAAGCCATCCACCAGCCGATGCTGCTGCCCTTGCCTCGGGATAAACGCCTGGCGCCGTTGCTGAGCGTCCCCGAACAACTGCCGCCGCAATTGCAGGTATTGGCGACAAGGGTCGGCGCCAGCAGCAAAACCATCGGGCGGATTTTCCAGCGGGAAACCGGCATGGGTTATCAGCAGTGGCGACAGCAGTGGCGACTGATGCGCGCCATCGAACTGCTCGCTACCGGTCGCAACATCAGTTACAGCGCTTTTGAACTGGGCTTTGCCAGCGACAGCGTGTTCATCGCCTTTTTCAAGGCCATGACCGGCAAGACGCCAGGCACTTATTTCAAATGATCATCGGCAACCGACGAGCGGCCGGAAAAATCATTTGTCAGAAAATATTACTTGCATCATATTATGATCGTAATAACGACTGCTACCCCACAGGGGATTGCCATGACCAGCCTGAACGCCGTTGATCCTTCCCTTGCCGTGCAACCTGCGCGCCCTCCTCTGCTCAAGCGCTTACTGCTCGCCGTTGCGGGCCTCATTGCCCTGGCGTTGATCGCCCTCTACGGTTCGCACTGGTGGACCAGCGGCCGCTTCATCGAAGAAACCGACGACGCCTACATCGGTGGCGACGTGACGGTGATCGGGCCGAAAGTCGCCGGTTATGTCGAAGAAGTGCTGGTGACCGACAACCAACGCGTCAAGGCTGGCGACCTGCTGATCCGCCTTGATTCACGCGACTATCGCGCCAGCCTGGCCAAGGCCGAAGGGGCCGTTGCCGCGCAAGAAGCGCTGCTGGCCAATCTCGATGCCACGGAGCAATTGCAGCATGCGGTGATCGGCCAGGCGCGTGCCGGGATCGATGCCGCAGGCGCGGAAACCGCCCGCTCGCGGGATGACAATGCCCGCTACAAGAAGCTGGTCGGCAGTAATGCAGTGTCGGTGGAAAGTGCGCAACGCGCCGATGCCACCTTCAAGACGGCTCAAGCGCAGAGTGCCCGGGCACAGGCCGAGTTGCTCGCGACACAACGGCAGCTGGACGTGATCGCCACTCGCAAGCAACAAGCCAAGGCGGCGTTGATGCAGGCGCGTGCCGAACGTGATTTGGCCCAGCTGAACCTCGGCTACACCGAACTGCGCGCGCCGGTCGACGGGGTGATCGGCAACCGTCGGGCGCGGGTTGGCGCCTATGCCCAGGCCGGTTCGCAACTGCTCTCGGTGGTGCCGGCCAGCGGACTCTGGGTCGATGCCAACTTCAAGGAAGATCAGCTCGCGCACATGGTGCCGGGGCAGCGCGTGAGCATTCATGCCGACGTGCTTTCGGGCCGCGAATTCCATGGCCATCTGGACAGCCTGGCGCCAGCCACTGGCGCGCAGTTCAGTGTGTTGCCACCGGAAAACGCCACCGGCAACTTCACCAAAATCGTCCAGCGAGTGCCGGTGCGGATCCTCCTCGATCCGTCCGACGGCGTACTCGGCCAGTTGCGTCCGGGGCTGTCGGTGACCGCATCGGTTGATACCAAAACCGCACCCAAGGAATCAACCGTTGCCATAACCCAGGCCAGCGCACCATGAGCCGCGCCCTCACCGCCCAGGCAGTACCGTTCAATGCCGCGAACATGGCGACGGCGACCAAAGTGTTTGCCTTCGCTACCATGTGCATCGGCATGTTCATCGCGCTGCTGGATATCCAGATTGTTTCAGCCTCGCTGCGTGACATCGGCGGCGGACTTTCGGCCGGCACCGACGAAACCGCCTGGGTGCAAACCAGCTACCTGATCGCTGAAATCATCGTGATTCCGCTGTCAGGGTGGTTGTCGCGGGTGTTTTCCACCCGTTGGCTGTTCTGCGCTTCGGCCGTCGGTTTCACCCTCGCCAGCCTGCTCTGCGGCGCGGCCTGGAACATCCAGAGCATGATCGCCTTCCGGGCCCTGCAAGGTTTTCTTGGCGGCTCGATGATCCCGCTGGTGTTCACCACGGCATTCTTTTTCTTCACCGGCAAACAACGGGTGATCGCTGCCGCGACCATCGGCGCAGTGGCCTCATTGGCGCCGACCTTGGGGCCGGTGATTGGCGGCTGGATCACCGACGTGTCGTCCTGGCACTGGCTGTTCTACATCAACCTGGTGCCGGGGATTTTCGTCGCCGTCGCGGTGCCGATGCTGGTGAAAATCGACCAGCCGGAATTGTCCCTGCTCAAGGGCGCGGATTACCTGAGCATGGTGTTCATGGCGCTGTTTCTCGGTTGCCTGGAATACACCCTGGAGGAAGGTCCGCGCTGGAACTGGTTCAGCGACCAGACGATTCTGACCACCGCGTGGATTTCCGGGCTGGCAGGCTTGGCATTCATCGGCCGGAGCTTGCACGTGGCCAACCCGATCGTTGATCTGCGGGCGCTGAAAGACCGCAACTTTGCCCTCGGCTGCTTCTTTTCATTCGTCACCGGGATCGGCCTGTTCGCGACCATTTACCTGACACCGCTGTTTCTCGGTCGGGTACGCGGGTATGGCGCACTGGACATTGGTCTGGCGGTGTTTTCCACCGGGGTGTTCCAGATCATGGCGATTCCGCTGTATGCCTTTCTGGCCAACCGCGTCGACCTGCGCTGGATCATGATGACCGGCCTTGGGCTGTTCGCATTGTCGATGTGGGACTTCAGCCCGATCACCCATGACTGGGGCGCGCGGGAGTTGATACTGCCGCAAGCGTTGCGCGGGATTGCCCAGCAATTGGCGGTGCCACCGGCGGTGACGCTGACCCTGGGCGGGCTGGCCCCGGCGCGGTTGAAGCATGCGTCGGGGTTGTTCAACCTGATGCGCAACCTGGGAGGTGCGATCGGCATCGCCGCCTGCGCGACGATCCTCAATGACCGCACCAACCTGCACTTCACGCGACTGGCCGAGCACCTCAACAGCAGCAATGAAGCCCTGAACCAGTGGTTGTCACAGGTCGGCAGCAACTTCGCCACCCAGGGTCAGAGCGGCGACGCGGGCGTGACTGCCAGCCTGCACCAACTGTGGCTGCTGACCTACCGCGAAGCGCAGACGCAAACCTATGGCGATGCGTTTTTGATGATCATGCTGTGCTTTATCGTCGCCACCGCCATGGTGCCACTGATGCGCAAGGTGGCACCGCCCACGGCGCCCGTGGCCGATCACTGAGGCGCTTCAACTGGCTGGAATGTCGCCACCGGCGGCCTGCAAGTGCTGGTATTGCAGGCACAGGTAGTGGGCAATGATCAGCCGCGCCGGCACCCCGGCCTCCGGCGCCATGCGTTCAAAGGCGCTGTAGCCCGCCGCGCGCAGGGTCAGGCCGCGCTGCTGCAAGGCCTGGTCGACACCCGACGCCACTTGCGGGTCCACCCCGCGCTCGGCCTGCTGGCACAACCAGCCGGCGAACTCCGGCAGCAGGTGGCAGCTCGGCAGCAACACCTCCTGCACCGGCGCGTCCAGTGCCTCATCCACAGCCGCCAGCGGCGTCGCAGTGGCAGGTGCCAGATCGAAATGCAGCGCATCGAGCAACGGCTGGCCTGGGGCGGCATCGGCTCGAATCAGGCTCAAGGGCTCGGCAATCAGCCTGCCCGCGTGTTCATAGACCCGCGCCACCAGCTGTGACCCCTCGATCCAGGGTTCGCCAGCCACTTGCTCGATCCGGCCGATGGCGTGCCGGGTGTAGGCCGAATAGCGCAATTCGACCCACAGGGTCGCGCCCTGATGGTCGTGCAGCGGCCAGACCAGGGTCTGGCGTGTGCTGTCGAACTGCACCGTCCCCACGGCGGCCGGCTGCAACAACGCCCAGTCGTTCATCGGCCGCGCCGGGGTCAGCAGGCTGCGGCGCTGGGCCGAACGCGCCAGGAGCAAGGCGCTCCAATCCGCTGCCGCCGGCAGTTGCTGCCACTGCGCCGCGGTCAATGGCTCAAGCACTGCGGCCTGTACCGACTCGGCCACCGACAGGCGCCCGTCGCCATTGACCTGGGCGCCCATCAACGACAGCCGCCGGCCGCTGGCATGGGCCGGCGACAGCAGACCACTCCAGGGGCCCGGATTGCGGTAGCGCAGCAACGGGTTGAAGCCGCGTTGCAGCTCGGGCCGGGCCTCGGTGCAGGACAAAAAACCCTGCTGCGCCGGGCTCCAGAACACCAGGCTCAAGCCCTGGTAACCGGACGCCGAGCGCCAGGCATTGGCGCCCAGCCCCCACAGTTCCAGGGCCGTCGTCGGCGTGTACTGGCTGCGCGCCTGGCCCAGCAGGCGCGCCGGCTCTTCGCCACGTTGCGCGGCGCTGGCCAAGGCCTGGAGCAAGGCATAACAGCGGCTCAGTTCATCGAACAGGCGCTGGCCATCGGCCCCGGCCGCCCGCTCCAGCAGCAGTTGCACCTGATCCGCCAGGCGCCGCAGCGACAGGGCCAGGCGCGGGTAATCGGCGCCCTGGGCCCACACCGCCAGGGTCACGTAGCGCTGCTGCATGGCCTGGGACAAATGGGCCAGGCCCACCGCCACCGACTCTTCCAGCAACTGCCGCGCGCCCTGGCGCAAATGGCTGCGCGTGGCCTCCCGCAGGGTCGGGCTCGACTCGGCATTGGCGCCGCCCAGAGGGTCGGGCGCGATCAGCTCCAGCCCTTGCAGGCGGCGCAGCGCCAGCACCGCCGCCACCTGGTACTTCTCCAGGGTGCCGCTGCGCTGGTCGGCGAGCATGCCGCCCAGGGGGCCGCCCATATAGCGCAGGGTCAGGGGTGGCGTGCCCAGGGTCAGGGTCAGGTTGTGCTCGCCACCCAGGTACAGCTCCTGCTCCAGATCCAGGTCCATGACGAACTGCCAGGCCCAGCGATAACCCGGCTTGCCCCCATGCTTGAGCAACTCGGCATGGGGCAGCGCGAGCAAGCTGTTCAACAGCGCCTGACGCTGATCCGGCGCGGGTTCTGGCTCGGCTCCAGGCGCCAGCGGCGGGCCCTGCTCGGCCAAAATCTCGCGCAAGCCCAGGGCGCAGGCCAGGATGTGCTGGCACACGCCGCTGGCCGGGCAACTGCACTGGGCAAAGGCCGGCCCGCGCTGATCAAAGCGCAGTTGATAAGGGCCGCACTCCAGCAGCAAGTGCTCCGCGCCCTCCTCCAGCAGCCGTGGCGGGTTGCTTTCCAAATCTTTATAGGCGCGGCGCAACAGGCCGCGATTGGCCAGGGCAACAAAGGCTTCGTCGTCAAAACTCAGCAGTTGCGCCAGCAGCGCCGGGCGCAGGCTCATGAGATCACCTTGAGCAGCCAGTGGGCCAGGCGCTGCGGGCTCAGGGCGGCGATCTGCATGCCGCAGGCGGCAAGGCTGGTGGCCATCTGCCGGTCGTAATCGGGGTTGGCCTGGTCGTCGAGAGCGGCCAGCCCGAGCAGGGTCACCCGAGCCTCGGCCAGTTGCTTGACGGTGCGCAGCAGCTCATTGGGCGATGCCCCTTCGTAGAAGTCACTGACCAGCACCAGCACCGTGCGCTGGGGGTTTTCCAGCAACTGGCTGCAATAGCGCAGGGCCTTGCCGATATCGGTGCCGCCCCCCAGTCGCACGCGCATCAGGGTTTCCACCGGGTCGCCTGCGTGCTCGCTGAGGTCGACCACGTCGGTGTCGAACACCACCACCTTGACCCGCAGCGCCGGCAGCCCGGCGAGAATCCCGGCCATCACCGCGCTGTGGATCACCGAGTCGGCCATGCTCGCGCTCTGGTCCACGCAAAGGATGATGTCCCACGGCAGGCGCCGGCTGTTGCGCTGGAAAAAAAACAGCTTCTCCACCACCAGCCGCTGGCGTTCGACATCGTAGTGCTTGAGGTTGTGCCGCAGGGTGCCCAGGGCATCGAAATTGCGGGCCACGGCCATGGGGGAATGGCGCTGGCGGTTGAGGCGCCCGGACAGCACCTGGCGCACCTGCGGTTCCAGCCGCTTGCGAATCTCTTCCACCACCTGGCGAATGATGCGCCGCACCATCACCAGCACATCGCCCTGCAAGTGCCCGCGCAGGGCGAGCAAGGTGCGCAGCAGCTGTTGATTGGGTTCCAGGCGCTCCAGGGCCTGGGGGTCGGTGACCAGCTCGGTCAGGCCGTAGCGGTCCAGGGCGTGCTGCTCGATCACCTCCACGGTGTCCACCGGGAACAGCTCGCGCACCTCACCCAACCAGGTCACCAGGGTCAATTGGGTCGGGTCGAGGGAACCGGCGCGAGCGTCTTCACGCAGGCCCCGGCCCTGGTATTCACGGCCGTAGAGGTATTCCAGTGCCACGTCCATGCGCGCCGCCTGGCCTTCCAGCCCGGCGCCGCCGGCGGCGTCACGCAGAGGTTTATCGGCGTATTTGCCCAGCACCAGGCGCCAGCGTTCGAGGGGGGTCATGGCGTCATCCAGGGGTCGAGGCCGTCGCCCTGCAACACCAGGGCCAGGCTTTGCGACAGGCGCAGGTTGGCCTGGACCTGATCGGCATGCAGCGTTGCATGGCGTAGCCGGCCCAGATCATCGGCGCCATGCAACTGGGCGACTCGGGTTGCGATACGGTCGGTTTCACGCGGGGTCATTTCGGCAAAGGCCAAGCGCAGCTCCGGCAGGCAGGCGACAAACTGCGCCTCGCCCCACTGGTTGAGCAATTGGTCCAGCACCTCTAGCAGGCTGGGGATCTGCCAGGCGCTCTCGCGGGCGGTGGACAGCAAGCCGCGCAGGTAGGCCACGGCTTCCTGGGGTTGACGCAGGCCATGCAGGTGCCCGGCCAGTTCAGTGGCCAGTTGTGCTTCGGACAAACGCCCGGCCAGGTACAGCAAGCCGGCACAGGCACCCCGCAACAGCAGGTTGGGCTGCTGGTGCAACTGGCTGACCAGGGCCCAGTACAACGCCTGATCCAGCTCCGCACCCGCGGCCCCGGCCAGCAATTCGCGCAACTGCACCAAGCAGGCCACATGGCCAGTGGCCTCGGCCTCGCTCACGCCCTGGGCGCCGAGGTAGGTGGCGCGCTGATAGGCACTGCGCAGCAACCCCGGCAAGCCCGGCAGGTGCGCGGCCTGCAACGGCTCGCGGGACTCCAGCAGCAGCGACAGGCTGGCCGTGGCCGCCACCAGCGAGGCGAATACCGGGTCGGCGCCAATGGCTTCCGCCAGGCGCTGCAAGGGCGTGGCCAACTGCTCATGCAGCCCCAGCACACAGGCCTGCACCAACAGCGCCGCCGCGCCCCGGGCATCGGCCACGCCGTCGCCGGCCTGTTGCTCCAGGCGCTGGGCGAAGCGATTGGCCACCGCCTGGGGCAGGGTCGCGCCATACACCGACGCTTCCACCAGCGCACCTTCGGTGCTGGCCGTCCAGGCGTACTCCCAGTGTTCCTGGAGCAGATGCAAACCGTGGCCGCCGACAAAATCCGGGCCGCCGGTGCGCCAGGCAAAGGGGATGCCCAACAACAGCAGGCCATGCAGCAACTGGCTGCTGCGCCGGTGTTCGGCGCGCCGGTACAGGTCCAGCACCACCCGGCGCGGCTGCGAGTCGTGCAGCTTCAGGCGCTGGCGCCGGGCACGGTATTCCACGTCCTTGACCAACGGCGGCGTGCCGGCCCCGGGCGGCACCCGGCCCAGGGCCTGGCCGGTGAAACAGGCGCGGGCCACTTGCCGCACCCGGACGCCGTCGGCGTCGGCATTGCCCTGGATAAAACAACTGAGGATGGCGTCGTCGACATCCACCCGGATCGGCGCATCGCGCCCGCGCAGGGTGGCCAGGCGCAGCATCTGTTCGTAGGCGGCGGTGAGGGTCGGCAAAGGCAGCGCCACGTCCTGCTCGCGGAGTTTTTCCGCGACCTCGAACAACAGCTCCAGGGCCGCTGCCTGCCGTGGCCGAGCCGGGGCCTGCGCGCTGCGTTGCGGGTGCTTGAGCTGGGCGTGCCACAGCCGCTGGTGCCAGGCCGGCGCGGTCATGCCGGCGGCGTAGCCATTTAGGCGCTCCAGGCGGTCGAAGCTGTAGCGGATCAGCGCGCTGGCTTCATCGGTCAGCCCGGCGCGGCTGATGGCCGGCCGCTCGACCCCGGTCGCCAGCAAGCCCGGCAGTGCCACCGCGTGCAAGCCACCGACCACCACCAGCACCGGCCCCTCTCCCGGACGCCGGGCGGCCAAGGCCTGCTGGATATGCCAGGCCATTTCCGCCTCACGGGCCAGGGTGCCGTCGGCGTGCAGCTCGTCGTGGCTGCAATCCAGGCGCGCCAGTTGGCAATAGGCCGCGACCCGGGTCAGGTGCTCGGGCCAATCGCCCCGGGTAGCCGGCACCTCGAACAGGTGCTCCCAGAGTTCTTCGTGGTCGCGGCAGCCCAGCTGGCTGGCCAGGCGTTGCAGGTGTTCGCTGCGCCGGTAATGACCCTCGTCGAGCAGCGAATCCTGGCGGAGTTCCACCTCGGGCGGCGACGCCTCCAGGGCGCATTGCTCGGCAAAGTCGAGGTCGATAAAGCGTGCGGGAATGCCCTGGGCCGCTGCGGCGCGCAGGGCCACCAGCTCCGGCGAATAGTCACAGAACGGGTAATAGGCCGCGCGCCGCGAATCCGCCGCCGCGCCGCCCACGACGTAGGTGTAGATCGCCAGGGGCATCTGCGCTTCGGGGTGTACCAGCAGCGGCAGCAACGGGTCGAAGGACCGCGGCCCTTCCACCAGCACCACGCTCGGCGGATGGCTGGCGAACAGTTGCTGCAATTGCCAGGCGCAACCGGGGCTGTGGTGGCGCACGGCAAACACAATCAACTCATCGCTGGCCAGGCTCTGGCCCAGGGCGCGCAGGCTGGCGCTGTCTAGCCCGGTGCCGGCCAGGGACGCATCAGCGATCAAGCTCACGCCTCGCCTCGAGCACCCGCTGCCATTGCGGTTGGCGCTGGGCCCGCTGGCGCACCACCACGTCGAAATAGTGGCGCAGCTTGCCGCCGTCCTCGGGGTTGTCCTTGAGCACGGTGCCGATCAGTTGCCGGGCAATATGCTCGCCGCCGACCACGCCGTTGCCGAAGTAGTGGGCATCCAGGCTGGCGGCGTACCCCACTGCCACCGCTTCGGCGGCCGACATCACCGCGCTGGGTTTCTCCAGCACCGTGCCTTCGGCGGTGGCACCATGGCGCAGGTCGTTGAACGCGGTCACCAGCAGTTCGAGCACGTCAGGGCTGAAGTCGACCTTGACCTGGGCCTGTTGCAACAAGGCTTCGGTCTGCTCGCGCACCAGCTGGGTTTCCAGGCGCCGGTCGCTGATGGGGCGCACAGTTTCGAAGTTGAAGCGGCGCTTGAGGGCGCTGGACATCTCATGCACGCCCCGGTCACGCAGGTTGGCGGTGGCCAGGATATTGAACCCCGGCGCGGCAAACACCGTGGCCTCCTCGCCCTTGAGTTCGGGCACGTGCAGCATTTTGTCCGAGAGCAGGCTGATCAGGCTGTCCTGGATCTCGGGCTGCATGCGGGTGATTTCTTCGATCCGGCACACGCTGCCGCTGCGCATCGCCTCATACATCGGGCCGCGCACCAGGGCGCGCTGGGTCGGGCCTTCGGCCAGCAGCAAGGCGTAGTTCCACGAATAACGGATCTGTTCCTCGGTGGTCCCGGCCGTGCCCTGCACCGTGCACAACGACTGGCCGCAGATCGCCGCCGCCAGCAGCTCGGAGAGCATCGACTTGGCGGTCCCCGGCTCGCCCACCAGCATCAACCCACGGTTGCTCATCAGGGTCACGATGCAGCGGTCGATCAGGGCATCGTCGCCATAGAACTTGCGCCGCACCTGCAACGGCCCGTCGCCGAGGATAAACCCGCGCACCGCGCGCGGTGACAGGCGCCAGCCGATGGGGCGCGGGCCGCTGTCGTGCTGTTGCAGGCGCGCCAGTTCAGCGGCGTGGGCCTGTTCGGCCGGGGCCTTGAGCATTGCGCCAGGCGCAGGGGTCATGGGCGTGGTCCTTTAAGGTGGCGTGCCAGGCTTTCAGTATTCACTTTTCTTTTCCCAGTCCGAGTCGAACCCTGTGCCCTGGGCGGCGATCGAGCGCAGGTCGTGGTAGCACTCCGAGAGCAGAATCGTCGGCACCTCGGCCAGGGGCATGCTGTAGCCGCCGCGGTAGAACGTCAGGTCGACCAGGGCCACGGTGCGGTTGCTCTCCGGCAGCGGGTTGCCGGTAAAGCGGATATCGGCCGACAGCCCGAGGCTGACAAAGGACTTTTCATAGGTGTAGAACCAGCCGGCATCCTCGGTCGCGCCCCGGGTATAGCCGAGCTTCAGCACGCGGCCGCGCAGGGCGAAGGCTTCCAGCAGGTGGCCCTTGAAGTCCTCGATGGAATGGGCGTCGCCCTGCCCTTCGGGCAACTGATAGACGCCCTTGCCCAACTGCTGGAACAGCGGCGTCACTTCGTAGTCCACCAGGTGCTGCTGCCACTGGAGCAGTTCCTCGGCGCCCAGCAGCGAGTCATGAGCCAGGCGCACCTGGGCGTCGTCGGCCAGGGTCAGCGGGTTGTCCTCGCAATCGGTCAGGCTGCCATCGTCCAGCGGGCGGAAGCTGGCCAGTACCCGCTCCCCCTCGACCTGCACCCAGACCAGGCGCTGCAACAGCCGGCGCATGATCGGGTGCTGGTTGAGGTAACGCTGCCAGTCGGCGTACGGCCACTCGCGGCCGGTGCACAGCGCTTCGTAGAGGCGCTCAGTCTGCTGCTTGACGATGCTGGCCAGGGACTTCTTGGCACTGGCGAACTGCTTCTTCGCCTCCTTGGCTTCGTCGGCGTCGTCGTCCTGGCGCGGGTCGGGCAAGGCGGCGATTTTCTTGCCGTCGGGGTTGTACAGCTCGATCTTGAAGTCAGCCAGCAAGCGCGCGCTGAACAGCCGTTCGCCGTAACTCAGCTCCAGCAGGCCGTGCTCGTCGAAGCCGGCCGAAGGCAAGGTGCGGTCCGCCAGCTCGGCCAGGGTCCAGTGGTTGCGTTCGGCCAGGGCCTGCGCTTGCAGGATGGCTTCTTCCTGAAAGCCTGCGGTGCGGAAGCGACTGGCAATGGACAGCAACAACTGGGTCGCGGACGGGTGCTCGATCCAGGCCAGCATGGCGATCAGCGCCTTGCCCTGGGACGCGCGGGTGCCATAGAACTCCTTGAGGTAACGCCCGGCCGGCGCCGCTGCATCAGCCCCGGCGCAGGCCGCCACCACCGCCAGCAAGCCTTTGCTGGCCGCCGCCGAGCCTTGGGGCTGGCGCATGAAACGCGGCAGGAAGCTCGCGCTCAGCTCGTCCAGGCTCTTGCCCAGGTGCGGGCTGTCCTTGTAGTCGTCCGGGTAGCGCTGGATGAAAAACAGGGTGCTCGTGGCATGCCGCTCGGCCAACTGCTGGGCCTGCTCCAGCGGGATCGGCCGGGTGTCTTCGGCCAGCCAGGTGTCCAGCACGAACTGGCCGAAACGCTCGCGGCCGCGGGCCTCGAACATCCCGCAGAAGCGCCGCAGCAACGCCCCCGGCTGCGCCGACTTGAGCTTGACCGCCTGGGCCAGCAGCCCCTGGGCCGCCAGGGCCGGAACCGGCTCCTGAGTATCGGCCCAGCGCAATTCGGGCAAGGCGTCCCACGGGAACCATGCCAGGTCCTTGGGCGCGCCCTTGGCCATGGCCTTGCTGGTGTCGATGACCCATTGCTCGCGGTCCAGGTACTGCTCCACCGGCTGGCCCATTTGCTCCAGAGCTTCGATCATGGCGGTGCGTACGCCGTCGTTCTTGTCCTTTTTCAGGGCCTGTTCCAGGGCCGGGATCGCCGGCTGGTGGCCCAGGTTGCCGAGCCATTTGGTGGCCAGCAGCCGGACCTCGGACTTGCCCGAGCCGAGGGCGGCAATCAGGTGCGCCTCCTTGCCCGGCAACTGTTCCAGGGCGCGCTGGGCCAGGGCCCGCTCACCCTGGTTGGAGCCCAGGGCGATCTCGAACAGGCGGTTGATCAACGATGCGGGCGGCGGTGCCATCTTGACCACCGCGGCATACAACGCGTCGGTGTGATACACCTCCAGGGCCGCCAGCGCCTGCTCCAGCCAGCCCTGGTGCAGGGCAAAATACGGCGCCACCGCGTCGGCATCCCAGCCCTCGGCGAACCCGCCATTGAAGCAATCCTGCAGCAGGCTGTCGCCGTTGCGGCCACGGTCCTCGAGCATCTGCGCCAGGGCCATCAGGCTCAGCGAGTCGTCCTGTTGATAGGCTTGCTCCAACGCGCGACAGCCGATGTGGCTCAGGCGGCCCTCGCCACTGCCCAGGGCGTTGCAGAAATCCAGGACCTTGAACGCCATCACCCCCGTCAACTCCTCGCTGTCGGCGAAGGCCTGCATCGCCGAGCGGGAAAAGTACTCGCTATGGTCTTGCGGCAGATCACGGGACGCCGGCGGCACCACCTCGGTCGAGGCCAAAAACGCCTTGAGCTGGTTCAGGGCTGCGACGCTGTAGTTGGGCCACAGCTCCGGCTTGCCGGCGGTTTTTTTCTCCGGGTGGGCGGCGTAGTACTCGATGTTGCTCTCGTTATGCCGGTCGATCAGCTGATTGAGGTCGGCCCACAGTTGGTCGACGACTTCCAGGCGTTCAGGGGTCAGCACCACCGCCCAGTCAATCACCGGGCCGCTGTAGTGGACCGGCCCCTGCTCGTGGGCAGGCTCGGCGTCCCACTCAGCGAGCAGGCCGCGCACCGAGGCCGCACGGTCGGCTTCGGCCAGGGCCCGGGCCTCGGCGCGCAGGGGCGGGTCAGCCAACTGGTTGGCCAGGGCCCACAGCAGGCGCAGGACATGGGCGCGCTGCTCGGGCTTGCCGCCCTGGATCATCAGGGTCAGGGGTTGCAGGGCGCCGCGCTGGCACTTGAGCAGCAGCGGAGCCGCCTGTTCACGCACTTCGCGATTGCCGCCACAGGCCATTTCACACAGCTCACCGGCCATGGCGGTCATGACCGGCGGATCGAGGTCGCTCATCAGGTTCAGGACCTGGTGCTTGAGATACATGTCCCCTGCCAGCAGCAACGGCCGCAGCGCCTCGACATGGCGCAGCACCCACTGCGAATAGCCGTCCATATAGGGCACCAGGTAGATGCCGTAGCCCTGACGGTAGGCGTCATTCGAGCCGCTGAAACACGCGGTCAGCAGCGCCGAGGGCGGCAGGTGCGCCTCCAGCAGCAGGGTTTCCATCAAGGGTGCGCTGATGCGCTGGACGATGCGGGTTTCGTCGGTCTGCGGGTCGCGCAACAGCTCGACGCTGTGGGTCAGGAGCAGCTCCGGCCAATGGCTGCCGTCGGCCATGGTGATGCCGAAGCGGCGTGCCGGACAGGCTTGCAGCACCCGCGCCCAGCGCAACAGCTGGGCCGGGTCGACATCGGTCAGATCGTGATACAGCTGCGGCCCGAGGCTGCCGACCCGGCACTCGTGCCCGCTCAATATGTGGAGGTAGTTGGCGACGGCGTAGCGCTGGCCCAGTTCGGCCAGGACCTGCGGCCCATCGCCCTGGCGCACATAGGTCAGGATCGCCTCGGCCAGGCCGGCGCGGCCGCCGTTATCGGGCAAGTGGTCAAGGGGCTCGAGGTAGGTCTGCAGGCGCTGCAGCCAGACATTGCCCGGCACGTTGCTCGCCGCTGCGGCCGGCGTTGCGCTGGCCCCACCCAATACCTTGCCTATCCATTTGAGCATGTGTCGTCCTGTTCGCTATCGGTCCGTTTCGGGCGCGCAGGATATAACACAATTTTCCTTGGCGGCAGGGCGGCCTGTGCAGCCGGTGCCCTGCCCGGGCCGGTTGCTTATGCCTGCGGCAGCTTGCGGAAGCCCACGGCCAGGCGGTTCCAGCTATTGATGGTGGAGATTGCCACGGTGAGGTCGACCATTTCGCTGGGGCTGAACGCGCTGGCCAGCAGCTCGTAGTCGGCGTCCGGGGCGTGGGTCTGGCTGATCAGGGTCATCGATTCGGTCCAGGCCAGGGCGGCCCGTTCGCGCGGGGTGAAGAACGGCGCCTCGCGCCACACCGACACCGCGTACAAGCGGCGCTCGGTCTCGCCACCCTTGCGCGCATCGGCGGTGTGCATGTCGACGCAAAAAGCACAGCCGTTGATTTGCGAAGCGCGCAGTTTGACCAGTTCGATCAGCGACTTTTCCAGCGGTAGCTTGGAGACAGCAGTTTCCAGCGCGATCATGGCTTTAAGGGCATCGGGCGAGGCGGTGTAGAAATCGACGCGAGATTGCATGGTCAGCTCCGTAGCAAGTGGGAATACGCCATACGGTAGCGCTGACGGCGATTGGCACAAATAGCCAATTATTCAGAAATAGAGGTAGCCAATGACTGACCTGCCCGTCTGTTGGCGCGATCGTTTCTGCGGCCGAGTTGGCGGTGAATCGAGCGCTGGATCACCTCGATCCACCAGATTCACCGCAGTAATAAGCAACACCGTGGAGCTCTTGTGGCGAGGGGGCTTGCCCCCGTTCGGCTGCGCAGCAGCCGCCCCCCCCTGGCGAACGTAAACTTCCAGATACACCGCGGACACCGATTTTAGGGTCGCTTCGCGCCCCAACGGGGGCAAGCCCCCTCGCCACAGGTTCTCGGCCGTGTCTGCGAACAACGTGAAGGCGTCGTCACGGGCTACGTCCGGCTACGCAGCCACTGCAAAAAGCCCTTTTTCTCCACGACCTTCGGCACTTCCTGAGTCAGGGTTTGTGCGGTGTGCAAGCGGAAATCCAGTAACGCCTGCATCGCTTCGTTGATGTCGTGGCGGGCGTCGAGACAGGGTTTGAGGTATTCCTTTTCGATCCGGTACAGGGTGCAGAAGGTCTTGGCCGAAAAGTCCGCCGGCACCGATTCATCCGAGAGAATCCCGGCCTCGCCGATCACCTCGCCCGGCCCCATGCGCCCGGCTTCGAACTTTTTGCCGCCACGGCTCAAGGCCACTGACACCACGCCCGATTCAATGATGAACAGGTGATCGCTGACCTCTCCCGCCGGCAGGATCATTTCCCCGGCACGGAAGGTGATGAGCGTCATGTTCTGGCTGAAGGTGTCTTTCTCTTCCGAACGCAAGGTCGAGAAAATACTCGAGCTTTCGAGCAGCGCCCGTGGCCGTGAAAGGCCCGGCGGTGTTGTGGCTTCTGCGGTCGACAACAGGCTCACGCCCGACGCACGCAAATGCCGGAAGGCCAGATCGAACAGCAGATTGCGCACTTCGCGCTTTTGCCCCATGGACGATACAAATCCGATGATCTCGTATTCCACGCCACTGGCACTGGAGCTTTTCAAGGAGACGCTCGGTGCCGGTTTGCTGAGCAGTGGCCGGCAACCCTGCATCGCCCGCTCCAGTGCTTCGATCACCGTGTGCGGGCGCGCATGAGGGCTCAGTTGCAGGCTGATGGTAATGCCGAAAATGTCGCTGGGCCGGCTGAAGTTGATGATCTTGGCCTTGGCCGCCAACGAGTTGGGGATCACCGCCATGCTGCCCTGTGAGGTTTGCAGCCGCGTGGCCCGCCAGTCGATGTCGGTGACCCGGCCTTCGGTGCCGTCGATGGAGATCCAGTCATCCAGTTGATAGGGTTTGGTGGTGTTGAGCACGATGCCGGAAAACACATCGCTGAGGGTGCTCTGCAATGCCAGGCCGACGATGATCGCCAGGGCACCGGAAGTCGCCAGCACGCCTTTGACCGGCAGGTCGAGCACATACGCCAGGGCGGCGATGATCGCGATCAGGAAAATCACCGCGCCGAGCAAATCCTGCAACAGCCGGCCAGTATGCCCGACCCGTTGCATCATCACCGTGCCGAGCAATACCGTCAGGGTTCGCGCGCCGAACAGCCACCAACCGATCTGCAATCCGGTCGCAGCCAGGTGCAACGGCACGTTCTCCGGCCAGGGTGCCACGTCCATCGGGTTCATGCCTTCGTTGAACAGCACGGCGCTGAACAACGCAAAAATCACCACCCGCACGACCAACTGCCAGTGACTGACACTGACCAACCGCCACAGCAGGATGTCGAGCAAAATCAGCGCCAGGGCGCAGAACATCGGGTGATCGGTGAGCAGTGACAACATCAAGCAACTCCAGCAAGGCCAATGGCGTGAAGATCGCACAGATTGGGCACAGTGTAGGAGTGTTTGATTGCAAGGTGAACGCAACCCGCACAACACCACTCACCATCGCTTGAGCGCACGGCCCCCTGGATTCGTGATTTTCAGTAAAAAGTGCTTTGCCGATTCAGCGGTTTTTCTCAAGGATGCAGACCGGGATACTCGCGGCCATTCCCGTCACAACCCCTGGAGTCACACATGTCTGTTCCCGCCTTCGGCCTCGGTACTTTTCGCTTGCAAGGCCAGGTGGTCATCGATTCGGTGAGCACTGGCCTTGAACTCGGTTACCGGGTGATCGATACCGCGCAGATCTACGACAACGAAGCCGATGTCGGCCAGGCCATCGCCGCCAGCGGCATTGCCCGCGAAGAGCTGTTCATCACCAGCAAGATCTGGATCGCCAATTTCGCCAAGGACCAGTTGATCGCCAGCTTGAAAGAAAGCCTGCGCAAACTGAAAACCGATTACCTGGACCTGACGCTGATTCACTGGCCGTCCCCGGAAAACCAGGTGCCGGTGCACGAATTCATGGGCGCCCTGCTGGAAGCCAAAGCGCTGGGCCTGACCCGGCAGATCGGTGTGTCGAACTTCACCGTCGACCTCATGCAGCAAGCTATCGACGCGGTCGGCGCAGACAACATCGCGACCAATCAGATCGAGCTGCACCCTTACCTGCAAAACCGCACAGTGGTCGAGTTTGCCCAGAGCCAGGGTATTCAGATCACCTCCTACATGACCCTGGCCTACGGCGAAGTCCTGAAGGACCCGGTCATCCAACAGATCGCCGAGCGGCATCAGGCAACTCCGGCACAAGTCACGCTGGCCTGGGCCATGCAACTGGGTTACGCGGTGATTCCGTCGTCGACCCAACGGGCCAACCTCGACAGCAACCTGGCGGCCCGCAACCTGACGCTTAGCGAAGCCGATATGGCGCTGATCGCAGGACTTGAGCGCGGCCAGCGCCTGACCAGCCCGAAAGGTATCGCTCCTGACTGGGATTGAGCAGAATCGCTCAGCGTTGCTCCAGGTGCAGAGCCAAACGCTCCATGGCGTCTTGCAAGGCCTGCACCGCCTGGCTCAAAAATGTGTGGTCGCGATTACCACACGCGACCTCCAACTGCTCGCAACAGCGGACCAGGCGCTGCGCCTTGACCATCTGCGCGCCGCCCTTGATCCGATGAGCCAGGTCACGCAAACCCATGCGATCACGTTGGCGGTAAAAGTCCCGTAATCGTGCCAGGTCCTCGGCGTTGCTGGTGGCCAGGTCAGCCAGCAAATTATTGATCAGACTGCGGTTGTCCCCGGCCAGTTGTTCAAGACTGCCGAGGTCGATCTCGGCACCGGCGGCCGGCGTCGTTTCACCCTGCGTCAGCACACTCGTATTCGCTGCTCTGCCGGCCAACCGGGCATTCAGATCGTGCAGGCTGATGGGCTTGAACAGGCAATCGTCCATCCCCGCTTCCATGCAGCGGATCTTTTCTTCGGGTTGGGCGTTGGCGGTGAAACCGAGAATCAGGCAAGGCGTGTATCCATTAGCCCGCTCCTCGTCACGAATCACCCCTGCCAATTCGTAGCCACTGAGGTTAGGCATATTGCAATCGCTGATCACCACGTCGAACGAATGCTCACGCCAGTATTCCAGCCCCTGTTCCCCGTCGTTGGCCGCCAGCACACGGTGCCCCAGATAGCTCAACTGTTGTGACAGCAACAGGCGATTGGCCGGGTAGTCGTCAACCACCAGAATGTTCAACGAGCGGCGCTGCTCTGTCGGCGCAGCGTCGACTGTCGGCAGCTCGGCCAGCGGCTGCAGTTCCGGCACATCGAGGCTGATATCGATCCGGGTTCCAGTGCCCAGCACACTGCTCAAGTGCAATTGCCCGCCCATCATCTCGCACAGCGAACGGCTGATGACCAGGCCCAGCCCTGAGCCACTGCGGCCATCCTGCGAGCTATTGGCGGCCTGAACAAACGGACTGAACAGTCGCTGCTGGTCAACGTAGCTGATGCCAATCCCGCTGTCCTCGATACGCAGGCGGATCGCCAGATTCCCGTTCATGGCGTCGGGTTCTACCCGTAGCGTCAGGCTGATCTGCCCGGTGCGGGTGAACTTGATCGCGTTACTCAGCAGGTTGGAAACGATCTGCTTGAAACGCATGGGGTCGATCAGTACGTCACAGTGACTTCGGGCATCCAGCTCGACCTGCCAGAGCAGGTTTTTTTGCCGCGCCAGCCCCTCGAACACCTTGCTTACCGATTCGACCAAGGCCCGCAGATTCGCGCGCTCCGGGGTGAGGGACAAATGCCCCGATTCGATCCGCGAGATATCCAGAATGTCGCCGATCAACTCCAGCAACTGCTGCGCTGCATTCGACGCGACCTCAATCGCAAAACGGTCGGTGACACCCTCTTCAGCACGCTTCATCGCCAACTCAAGCATGCCGATCAGCGCATTCATCGGCGTACGGATTTCATGACTCATGGTTGCCAGGAACGTAGTTTTGGCCCGATTGGCATCGTCTGCCGCGTCCCGGGCTTGCTGCACTTGTTGCAGTAATTGCTGACGCTTGCGGATCAGGCTGCGCTGGTAGGCAATCCAGCCCAGCGCCAACAGCAACAGCAGTCCTGCGACCAGAAACCCCTGAATAATGGTGGTGCGGTGACGCGACCAGTAGCTGTCATCCAGCGGCAGTTCGTTGCGCCAGCGGTTGGCCAACTCGTCCATTTCCTCAGGGGGAATGCTTAACAGGGCTTTATTGAGGATTGAGTAGAGTTCAAGGGCTCCGCGGTTGGTCGCAAAACTGATGTGCGCCGGCTCAGTGCCGACCGTACTGGTGATCGCCAGAGCGTGGCGGTGCTCCCGAGCGATCAGGTAGCGAGCAATGATCAACGAACTTAACGCCGCATCGGCTTGGCCATTGATGACCCGTTCCATGCCTTGGGCCGGGGTTTGCACATCAACGAAGCGCACACCGGGAACTCGCGCAAGAATGACCTCGCGCAGCGCATGGCCACTGTAGATTGCCAGTCGCTTGCCGGTCATGTCGTCCAGCGTCGCCGGATCCCGAGCCCCGCCGGCACTGACCAGGACAAAGGGATTGATCAGATACGGTCGAGTGAAACGTAGTTCTGCCTGACGTTCGGTGCTCGGGGTAATCACTGCCAGCAGGTCGAGCCCGCCTTGTTTGACCTGCTCTATTTGTTGATACAACGAACTGCCGCGCACGAGCTCGAACTTCAGCCCGGTATGCAGGCTGATCCGGTCCAGGACCTGGGCGCTGAGGCCTCTGAACTCACCTTTATCGTCATAAAAAGACAACGGTGCAAAATTGTCGATGACCCCGACCCTGACTGACCGATGGCTATCCAGCCAGCGTTGTTCACTGGCACTCAATTGCAAGCGTTGCGCACTGCTGAAACTGCTGCCGGCACTCCAGCGGCGCAAGATGCTCATGCGTTCTTGTACGGGAATCGCCGCCAGAGCGGCATCGACAATACGCCGCAATCGAGGAGTGTCAGCACTCACTGCAAATCCGAACGCGTTGATGTCCAGTCGGGCGAACCCCGCCAACTGCACATTGTTCAGGTAACTGTTATTGATCAGGTAGCTGGCACTGATGGAGTCGCCAAGGTAGACATCGGCACCGCCGAAAGCCACGGCGCCGATGGCACTTAATGTCGAGGGGTACAGTTGCAGGCGGGCCTGGGGGTAAACCGCTTCGACCGCTTCGGGTCGCAAGTAGTGATCGAGCATCGCCACCCGCAGACCCGAAAGGTCCGCTGTCAGCCTGGCGCTGTCGCCCGTACGGGCGACCAGGGCCGGTGCGTCTTCGGCATAGGCTCGTGACATCAGCAACTGCGGATCGGCCGCTTCAAAGTCGTTGGCAGTGCCCAACAGATCGACATTGCCCTGCTTCAACGCGGCAATCACCTCTCCACGGGATCCGTAACGTTTCACCTCGACCTTGATGTGCAGTAACTGGCTGAGCAAGACCGCAAAATCAGCGGTGATGCCTTCCAGATACGTGTCGTTGATCGTCACCTCGAACGGCGCGTAATCGGGTGCCGAAGCGCCCAGTCGCAAGCTTCCCTGCTCGCGCAGCCAGCGCCAGTCGGCCTCTTCCAGTTCGACCTGGTAACCGTCGACGGACGAACGCCCCTGCAGTTCCAGCAACTGTGGTTTTGCGGCGAGGCTGTCCACTGAGCAGAATGAACTGAACAACGTCAGCACGACGAGCCACTCACGCAGACTCATGTGTATTCGATCAACTGATTGCGCTTGGCGAAATCCACCAGATGAACCAGGGACTTCACATTGAGCTTTTCGATCAGACGGGTTTTGTAGGTGCTGACGGTCTTATGACTGAGGAACATGACCTCGGCGATCTCCTTGTTACTTAAGCCAAGCGCCAGATATCGAAAGATGGTCAGTTCACGGTCGGAGAGTTTCTCGATCATCTGCAGTTCGTTGAGCTGCAGCGGGTCCAGGTTCACTGAGCTACTGTTGTCCAGTCGAGGGTAATAGGTGTAGCCGGACATCAACGCCTGGACGGCCTTACGCAACTCTTGCAGATCATTGGTTTTCGAAACGAAGCCCTGGGCTCCTGCCCTCATGCAGCGATCGACATAAAACCTCGGATCATAGGAAGTGAAGACCACAACCCGAGAAGGTGATTGATCGCGCTGTAGACGACTCAGCAATTCCAACCCGCCAAGCCTGGGAATATTCAGGTCCAGCACCACCAGGTCAGGTGACTGGGCGAGGATCGTTTGCAGGGCCTCAGCACCATCGGATGACTCCAGAATGGTCTTGAACATCACCCTGTCGCTGGAGTCCCTGAGGGTCCCAAGCACCATTTTGACAGCGGCCCGAATAACCGGATGATCGTCCACGATCAGCGCTGAACTCATGGTAACTCCTGTAGAAACGCCCAAAAACCCCGGCGTGCCGCCCATGGCATTTGCCAAGGCTGACACAACGGCTGCGCAACGACTGTTGCACGAGGAACGGAGCGAAACTACCTGTCAAAGTTGACAGTTCAGACCAACGGTCGTGTGCCTCAGGCGCGCAAACCACCCTGCTGCCGGGCGTGTCCACGCTGGGAACCGTGAATCGGCATATCGACGCGACTCATCAGCCCTTCGAGGGTTTCCTGGTCCGGTACGCGAGCCTGGCTGATCCGCACGTTGTGCTGCTGGACGGCGAACAACGCAGGCAGGCCGGCTTTCTGGGCATCGTAGATCAATGTATGACAGATCTGCTGGTTGTCTTGGCAGAACGCCACCAGGTCCAGGCCGGTCCCGGTACACAAGGTTGCATTGATGATCACCAGATCAAACGGCTCACAGCCGTATTCGACAACGCTGAGCAGCTCTACAAGGGAGTGCACGGGGGCAATTCGGTAGTAACCGAGCTGATTCAGCTTGCGCTCGATTTTCATGCGATGAAAATGCTGCTCATCGGCGATCAGGATACGTAACGCTTTATTCGGCATGGTTGATTGACCCTACAATGACGGTGCGGCTGTTTACGCCCACCCTTATCAAGAGCGCCTCAGACTAAGGGCAATGCCGCGGGGGTTTCTGTAGGACATTTCTGAAAGAAACAGTTCCATCTACTTTTAATTTTTTTGCTGTCGCACTGATGACAACTTCAGCCAACGCTGCAAGTCAGTGCCACTCATCGGTCGATCACTCGGTCGTACTCGGGCTACTGAAGGGGCAGAGCGAATACCAGCCGAAAGCAGGTTGAGGGTTTCCCCTCAACCATAGAATCTCCCACAGGTTCTGCGCCAGGTTGTGGATCTGAGTCAGCGGGCGCTAACGCTCACCTGAGCCGGCGATAACTCTGGATGGCCGAACCCAGCACCACCGTCCCCGCCGCAATCGACAGCCAGAACCCGCTGCGTGCGCCGAAGGCATCCACCAGCCAGCCGGAACCGGCTGCGCCGATCGCCACGCCGATGCTCAGGCCGGTGATCAGCCAGGTCAGGCCTTCCGTGAGTTTGGCCGGCGGCACGATGCGCTCCACCAACCCCATGGCGACAATCAACGTCGGTGCGAAAAACAGCCCGGCAACAAACACCGCCAGCGACAACCCGAGAATGTTCCCCGCCATCAGCAACGGCAGCGTGGTCAGTGCCGTCGCCACTCCGCCGTACAGAAACAAACGCGGCAACGGCACGTTGGGTTTCAACGCGCCGAACGCCAACCCGGCCAGGCACGAGCCGATGGCATACACCGACAGCACGATGCTCGCCGCTGCCGGCTGGCCTTGCTGCTGGGCGAACGCCACGCTGACCACGTCCACCACCCCGACGATGGTGCCCATGGCGCCCATCAGCAGCATTAAAAGGCGTATATCCCCTGAACCCACGACCGAACCCGGTTGATCTGCATCATGCGGATGCACCGGTGGCTCGGTGCTGCGCTGCAACACAAACGCGCTCACCCCAATCGCCAACATCAGCAACGCCACCAACGGCCCAGCCTCGGGAAACACCACCACGCACAGCCCCACCGAGAGTGGCGGTCCGACGATAAAACACACCTCATCCAGCACCGACTCCAGCGCATAGGCGGTTTGCAACTGCGGTTGACCACGATACAGCTCGGTCCAGCGCGCCCGGACCATCGCCGACATGTTCGGCATGCAACCGGCCAGCGCGGCGAACACAAACAGTGTCCAGTTCGGCGCTTGCAATCGTGTTCAGAGCAACAGCAGCAACAACGCGCAACCGCCGACCAAGGCCGAAACCGGCAGCACCCGGCCCTGACCAAAACGGTCGACCATGCGCGACACCTGCGGCGCGCAAAACGCCGTGGCCAAGGCAAAGGTCGCCGCCACTGACCCGGCCAACCCGTAACCCCCCTGCAACTGCGAGAGCATGGTGATCAGGCCGATGCCTGTCATCGAGATCGGCATGCGCGCGACCATCCCCGCCAGCACAAAGGCGCGGCTGCCGGGGGCGTTGAATAGCGCTTGATAGGGATTTGCCATCCGGTTCCATCCTCTGCTGAGGCGTGCAACTTGCCATAAAGCGTCCAGGTAGTAAAAAAACACAAACTAAGCCCGCCAAACATGAACTCAAGCCACCTTGCGCCAGTCACCTGATAAGCCCGCCCGTCGAAAGCTGAGTGATAGGCACATCTCATCAGCAGCACACTGTTCAACGATGGCGGCATATGTCTCTATCCGGAGTGACGCAGCAATGGCTGATCATTACAACGAGCGACAAAGCGCTATCGACGCCCACGGCATCATCGGGGATATGCGCAGCGCAGCGTTGGTCAACGACAAGGGCAGCGTGGACTTTTTCTGCTGGCCGGAATTCGACAGCCCGTCGATCTTCTGCTCATTACTGGACACCCCGGACGCGGGGATTTTCCAACTGGCACCCGACCTGCCCGATGCCCGGCGCGAGCAAATCTACCTGCCCGACACCAACGTGCTGCAAACCCGCTGGCTGAGTGAACAAGCGGTGGTGGAAATCACCGACCTGCTGCCAGTTGGCGACAACGACGACGCCCTGCCCCTGTTGATCCGTCGCGTGCGGCTGGTCAGTGGCCACGCCACCTTCCACCTGCATTGCGCGGTGCGCCATGACTACGCCCGAGCACAGACCACGGCGCGGACCGACGGCGCAGACATCTGCTTCGAAGCCGCCCAGCAGCCAGGTTTACGCCTGCGCGCCAATCAGCCGATGCAGGTTGTACAAGACACCGCCGTCGCCACGTTCAGCCTCAAACAGGGCCAGAGCGCCGAATTCCTCCTCGGCGCCCTCGACGACCCACGCTTCAAGGATGAAAACAGCGACCTGTGCCTGCAACGCACACTAAAGTTCTGGCGCGACTGGATAGGGCAATCCAATTACCGCGGACGCTGGCGCGAAATGGTCAACCGCTCGGCACTGGTGCTGAAACTGCTGACCTCGCGCAAACACGGCGCGATCCTCGCCGCCGCGACCTTCGGCCTGCCGGAAATACCCGGCGGCGCCCGCAACTGGGACTATCGCTACACCTGGATCCGCGATGCCTCCTTCACCGTCTACGCCTTCATGCGCCTGGGCTTTGTCGAGGAAGCCAACGCCTACATGCGCTGGTTGCACGGACGGATGAGCGACTGCCAGGGCAAAGCGATGAAGCTCAACGTCCTGTATGCCATTGATGGTCGTCAGGAGCTGCCGGAAATCGAACTCGCGCACTTGTCCGGTCACGGCAACGCCAAACCGGTACGTATCGGCAATCAGGCCTACGAGCAGGCTCAGCTGGATATTTTCGGCGAGTTGATGGACGCGGTGTACCTGGTCAACAAGTACGGTGAGGCCATTTCCCATGAGAGTTGGCAACATGCCATCAAGGTGGTCGATCAGGTTTGCGATAGCTGGCAGCAAGAGGATGTCGGCATCTGGGAAATGCGTGGCGAGCAGCATCACTTCCTGCATTCACGGCTGATGTGCTGGGTGGCACTGGACCGGGCCATCCGTCTCGCGTCGAAACGCTCGCTGCCCGCCCCGTTCGCCCGTTGGGATCAGACCCGCCAAGCGATCTACGCCGACATCTGGAACAACTTCTGGAACGCTGAGCGCGGGCATTTCGTCCAGCACATCGGCGGCACCGCACTCGACGGATCGATGCTGCTGATGCCACTGGTACGTTTCGTCAGCGCCAGGGACCCGCGCTGGCTGTCGACCCTGCAAGCGATCCAGAAAACCCTGGTGCGCGACGGCATGGTGTACCGCTACCACAACGACGACAGCCAGATCGATGGCCTGCCCGGCACCGAGGGCGCGTTCGCCGCCTGCTCGTTCTGGTACGTCGAGTGCCTGGCTCGCGCCGGTATGGTCGAAAAAGCGCACCTGGAGTTCGAACAACTGCTGCGCTACGCCAACCCGCTCGGACTCTACGCCGAAGAGTTCGACAGCCACGCCAGGCACCTTGGCAACACGCCACAGGCGCTGACCCATTTGGCACTGATCAGCGCGGCGAGTTTTCTCGAGCGGAAGTTGAGTGGGGAAAAGAGTTACTGGCAGCCGTAAGGTGCTGGTGAGAGACCTGACGCGGACTATCTGACAGCAGACAGTCCCTTGTGGCGAGGGGGCTTGTCGGAACGCCGCACCGCCCCGCTCGGCTGCGCAGCAGTCGCAGACCCGGTAAGCGCGGTGTGCCTGATACAACACGATTGCAGGTTTTTGGGCTACTTCGTAGCCCAACGGGGGCAAGCCCCCTCGCCACAGGTTGTGCTCTACGCGTCGGAGTCGTAGGGATCGAAATTATCCAGCGCCCGATTTACCAGCAACTCGCTCAGTACAATCATCTGCTGAATCGACAACGCCACATGACGCCGCGAACCTTCAAGTTCGAAAGCCGGATTGCTGGCCGAACGGAAGTTGAGTGGGGAAAAGAGTTACTGGCAGCCGTGAGGTGCTGGTGAGAGACCTGACGCGGACTGTCTGAGAGCAGACAGTCCCTTGTGGCGAGGGAGCTTGCTCCCGCTCGGCTGCGCAGCAGTCGTAACCCCCAGTCACTCGGTCCTTCAGCAAAACCGTATCGAATGGTTTTGGGACCGCTTCGCGCTCCAGCGGGAGCAAGCTCCCTCGCCACAGGTTGTGCTTTACGCGTCGGAGTCGTAGGGATCGAAATTATCCAGCGCCCGATTTACCAGCAACTCGCTCAGTACAATCATCTGCTGAATCGACAACGCCACATGACGCCGCGAACCTTCAAGTTCGAAAGCCGGATTGCTGGCCGAACGGAAGTTGAGTGGGGAAAAGAGTTACTGACAGCCGTAAGGTGCTGGTGAGAGACCTGACGCGGACTGTCTGACAGCAGACAGTCCCTTGTGGCGAGGGAGCTTGCTCCCGCTCGGCTGCGCAGCAGTCGTAACCCCCAGTCACTCGGTCCTCCAGCAAAACCGTATCGAATGGTTTTGGGACCGCTTCGCGCTCCAGCGGGAGCAAGCTCCCTCGCCACAGGTTGTGCTCTACGCGTCGGAGTCGTAGGGATCGAAATTATCCAGTGCCCGATTTACCAGCAACTCGCTCAGTACAATCATCTGCTGAATCGCCAACGCCACATGACGTCGTGAACCTTCCAGTTCGAAGGCCAGATCGCTGGCCAGCACGTTCACCGATGCCAGGGTTTCGCTGGCATGGGCCAGCAGGGTTTCGTTATCCACATCGGGAATGACCACAAACATCTTGCCCGGCCGGGTATCGAGTTTCGGTGGCTGGGTGAACGGCGGTAAGTGGTAATCCAGCGCACGCTCGGCAGCTTCATGCAGCTTGCTGGAATCGAGGGAATCGTAAGGGGAAACGCTGGGGTTTTCGGGGGGATTGGGGGTGATCTTGACCATGGTTGAAACTCCATTCAGAAATTGGAGTTCGCCATTTCTGCGACCAAGCAGAAGGGTGGCGAACTGTACGCAGGTTGGTCGACCAGGGAATGGAAACCCGGCAGGGCCTAAGCCCTCCCACGCACAGTTTGCCAATAAGCAAAAAAACCGCTCACGCGGTTCTGTGCGCCATTCTAAACCCGGGCGACCAAACCCGGTCACTGATTTTGCAGCGACCCGCAAAGGCTAGTCCCGCGCTCTTCCCAACCGCAACCTTAAAACCCCGTCGGATATTTCCCCGGTCAACACCGTTTCTGTAGGAGCAAGGCTTGCCCGCGATGAACGAAGACGCGGTCCACCTGACGAAACGCGTTTAATGATGAATAGCCCTGCCCCCTACAAACACTAAACAACTCACCTCGCCGCACTCTGAAATATGCGGTTGCATGCCAATCACCGGCCTCATAACATCGCCCCCTCAACGGGTACAGCGGAGCTGTTCAACAAAAACCCGCATTCAAGGAACCAGAATGAGCCATCGCATCCACTGCAGCATCAAAGCACCTCCCCGCTCGGGCCTGACCCGGGATCAACTGTGGGAAGCCGACGACAAAGGCCTGATCAAATGTTGGGAAGTCGGCCGCGAACGTGCCGCTAAATTCCCCGATCTTTCAAAACGCTGCCTGGCCGGCGAACTCCCGGTACTCGGCTGGAAAGGTGGCGTCAGCCGCAGCCTGAAGAAGCGCGATAAATTCGGCTCCCTCAAATACCTCGCCCAATGGCAAGGCCTGCGCGGTGAAGACCTGGACATCGACCTGACTCAGGAACGGTCGATGACCTGCTCCAGCACCAAAATGGTCGTGACCTTTACCCCTGATCGCTCAAAATACTTTAACCAGCCGTTGGAAATGGAACCCTAGGCGCCGACCTGATGGCCCGCCCACAAGTGGGCCAATCATCCTGACTCACGACCTTGCCCTAAAGTCCGCCGTTTGCCACGCCTCGCTTTTCAGCAGTAAGCCGGGCAAAACATCGTTACACTTGCCGCCCCAAAGGACGCGATCAGGACAAGGAATGTTACCCACCTCTTCTACCCTCCGGCGCACGCTGGTGGGTTGGCTGTATGCCGCCGCCATGGCGCATCTGCTCGTCAGCGTCATGCTGACCTGGGCCGGCCACTCGGGTTTGCTTGATGGCTATCTGCAAACCCTCGAACAAGCCTTCTGGGCAGACGCCGCGCCTGCTGCCGCTCGCGCACAACAGGTCTGGTGGCTGGCATTGTTCGGCGCCACCCTGCAAAGTTATTCGCTGTACATGCTGGCGCTGGTGCACATCGGCAATCGCCTTGAAAGCCCTATGGCGTGGGGCTGGTTAATTGCCGGGATCGTGCTCTGGGCCCCTCAGGACATGCTGATTTCGATTCAGGCCAACGTCTGGTCACACTTGTGGATTGACAGCTTTGCGCTGCTCACCCTGCTGCCGCCCCTGTTCTGGCTGTATCGCCATGACCGCCGCCCCCTCTCCCCTGTCGATGTATTGAGTGAATCCGACCATGGCTGATTTTTCCCTTCTGGACTGGGCGCTCACGCTGTTGATTGCCCAAGCTGTTCTGGGTGCGCTGGATACCCTTTATCACCACGAACTCACCGTCGCCCTGCCCTATCGCCACAGCGCACGGCTGGAGCTGTCGATCCACGCGTTGCGTTCATGTTTCTACGGCATCCTGTTTCTGGGCATGGCGCACCTGGCCTTCCAGGGCTCGTGGGCAATTGTCATTGCGCTGCTGTTCGCGCTGGAGATCGGCCTGACACTGTGGGACTTCGTGGTCGAGGATCGCAGCCGCAAGTTGCCGGCCATCGAGCGCATCATGCACACGGTACTGGCGGTCAATGGCGGTGCGTTCTTCGCGTTATACGGTGTGCAACTGGCGCAATGGGCAACGCTGCCTACCGCCCTGAGCCCTATCGATTTCGGCTGGCGTGGTTGGTTGCTGACGCTGTTTGCGATCGGCGTCACCGCTTCTGGTATTCGCGATGGGTTGGCGGCGCTCCGCATGCAGCGCGAAGGCAAACCGGCTAACCCGTTCGCAGGGCTTGCCTATAAACGTGTACTGGTCACCGGTGGCACCGGGTTTATCGGTGAAACCCTGGTCAATCAACTGCTCGACGCCGGCCACACTGTCAGCGTGCTGGCCCGCGATCCGTTGAAAGCCGCCTACCTGTTTGACGGTCGTGCTCGCTGCCTGCGTTCGCTGAGCAAACTTGGCTACAACGAAACCTTCGATGTCGTGATCAATCTGGCTGGCGCGCCGGTTGCCGGTCCGCGCTGGAGCGCCAAGCGTCAGGCGCAATTGCTGGCCAGTCGGGTCAACACCACTGAAGCGTTGATGACCTGGCTGAAGAATGCCCGACATAAACCGGCGCTGTGGGTTCAGGCCTCGGCCATCGGGTTTTACGGCGTGCGTGACGCCAGTGAAAGCCTTGATGAAAGTGCCACCAAGGGCGAGGGTTTCATGGCTGAGCTGTGCGCACGCTGGGAGGCCGCCGCACAACCGGCCAGCGAACTCGGCGTGCGTCAGGTGGTCATGCGTCTGGGTGTGGTGTTCGGCCCGGGCGGCGCGTTGTTGCCGTTGCTGATTCCATTCCGTTTGGGTTTCGGTGGGCGCATGGGCGATGGCCAGCAGATCATGAGCTGGGTGCACCGCGACGATGTGATTCAAGTGATCGCCCGTGCATTCGACGACAACAGCCTGAGCGGCACCTACAACCTGGTCGCACCGGATGCGATCAGTCAGGCAGTGTTCGCCGACAGCGTCGGTAAAGTCCTGAAGCGCCCGGTGTGGTTCCACATCCCGGCAGCCCCGGTGCGCACCCTGGCTGGCGAAATGGCGCAGTTGTTCTTCGACGGCCAACGTGTGGTGCCAGATCGCCTGACGGAGGCTGGCTATACCTTCCGTTACCCGACCCTCGACGCAGCCCTGCGCGACCTGGCCTGAGGACTGTGCATGAGCAAGCCCCTTTTGTACCTGCTGGCCGGCAACGGCAGCGCCGCTGATTGGTGGGATGATGCGCTGCCGTACTTTCAACGTTATCAGGTGGTGCCGCTGGAACTGCCGGGGTTCGGGAACAACCCTCAGGCCCCCTGCGAAGACCTCGCCGCCTACGCTCAGGCGTTGCTGACGGCGACCGTCAAGGGCAGCGCGATCATGGCAGTCGGCGTGAATGCGTTGCTGGTATTGCATGCGCTGCAACGGCAACCGGGGCACTTTTGCAGGAGTGTATTGCTGGCGCCGGTGGGGGCGTTTTTGTGGCAACGACGTCTGCCGGCGTTGATGTCACCGCTGCCCATTCGCAAGACCATCCACTGGTTGCTGGCGAACCAGCCAACGCTGTTTGCACACAAGTTCTCCAGCCAGACCTGGACACCCGCGCAGTACCGGCGCATGGGTGCCGGCTATGAGCGCTGCCGGGCTTTTGTACCGCACTGGGATCTGGTGCGAGCGGACACTGCGCTGCCATTGCTGGAATGGATCAACGATCCGGTCGAGCTGGTCTGGGGCGATCAGGACAAAGTACTGGGCATTGAGCAAGCCGCCGCATGGTCGGCGATTCTGGCCCGTGCCGATTTGACCATCAGCCTGAAACCCGGATGGGGCCATTATCCATGGATTGACTCACCGGCCGAATTCGCGGCGTGGCTGGAATCGGGTGAACACGGATTCGTTGCGCACACCAAGGGCGGGCGTTTACGTCTGGCAACACTGGCCGGGCAAGCAGTTCCCCCTGCGCTATCACTCAATGACTGCAACGACTCACGCTTGCCGGCGTTTCTCGCCAGCCAACCGAACGCCACTTGGGCGGTGCGCTCTTCCAGCTATGGAGAGGATCAGGCCGATGCAGCGAACGCCGGTTTGAGCACCACGTTCCTGCGTGAACCGACGCACAACGTACCCGCGCGGATTGCCGAGTTGAGTTCGTCCGGGGTCGAGGAAGTGGTGGTGCAACGCTTCATCACTCCCCTGCTGTCCGGGATTGCCTTTGTACGTCATCTGTCGGTCGAGCTGGAATGGGTCGAGGGTCACCTCGAATCACTGGCCGACGGCCAGGTGAGTCCGCAGCGGGCGATTGTTTCGCGGCTCGGCGCCTCTTGGAGCAGCGACACATTCAAGCCATCCCATGGCTTGACCGCGGACCTGCTGTGGCGCTTTTTACAGAACGTGTTGCGGGTCTTCCACTATGTACCCGGCGACGTCGAATGGGCCTGGGACGGTACGCAATTGTGGTTGCTGCAATACCGGCCGATCAGCGATTACGGCTGGCGTCGACACCTGACCGCCGCCAACATCGCCGAGATCCTGCCGCCACAACCGAGCCGTCTGGTGGAGCACGCCCAACGACGTGCAGCGGCCAGTATTCCGGCGATCATGGCGCGCTGGGATTCACGCGTATTGCAAGACAACGAGCCGTTCACTGCGGTGTTCGGCGGCGCCTCCTATATCAACAACGACCTGTTTCTCGCCCGCCTGGCGGACTGGGGAATCTCCGCCAGCAGCTACGCCGGTGAAGTCGGTGGCGCGACGCCGGAGCTACCTTGGCGGCCTCTGCGTCTTTTGCGTTCGCTGCCGTTATTGCTGCGTATGCAACGCATCGCTCGCGGGCATTTGCTGACGCTGGAAAGCCGATTGCAGCGCTTCGACCAGGAGCTGACAGACCTGATAGCGCAAAGCGCCGACGGCCAGCAACTCGCCGACTGGTTCACCCGGTTCTATGTGTTTGTGGTGCAGGGAAACCTGTGTATCGCCACAGCGTTGGCCAGCAGTGGCGGCGATCTGCTGGGGCGCCCACCGACAGCGTATGACAACCTTGAGCACAGCCCACATCGACTGCCATGGGAAACCGATCCGGCGACGCCACGCCCGGCACCGACCGAGCTGCCGTTGCAGGCATTCCCGCGATGGTCCCGGGCCATCCACCTGGCTCATTCGACGGGTTTGCCAGGCTTGCGCGGTTACTACCTGCAAGTGCGCGAGTGGTATCGCGACAACCTGATGCGGCTGTTCTTTCGCCTGCACCACGCCATGCCGATGGCGGACCGGGCGCACTGGTTCGGACCCCATCCGGACATTCGCACGCGTGACGGCAGCTTCTGGCAGGACGGTCGCGAAGGCACCGAGCAGGCCACGGGGTTCATGATCTATCCGGGGCAGGTCCAGGGCATTCTGGGTGACGACATTCTGCTTGAAGACACCCTGGACCCCGGACGGCACGCGCACTACCAGACCGCGCGGGCGGTGATCGCACGCATGGGCGGACGCTTGTCCCACGGCTCGACCTTGTTGCGTGAACTGCGCAAACCCTCGGCGGTGCTGCCCCAAGTCGATCTGGCGTGGTTAGGCCGTGAAGTTCGGTATTGCGATGGTGAGTTGACGTTGGTGAAGTAAGCGCAAGCCTTACATCTCGCAGGCCTCTGTGGCACAGGAGTCTTCGCGCGAAAACCGCTCGCGGTACGCCTGCGGTGTTACCCCCATGGCCCGCAGGAAACTGCGGCGCAGGGTTTCTTCGCTGCCGAACCCGCATTGCACGGCGATCCGTTTGATCGGCACTCCGGTGTCACTCAGCAATCGTCGTGCGGTTTCGACACGGATCAGTTCGATGGCCCGCGCCGGGGTCTGGCCGGTGTCGGCGCGGTAGTGTCGGATAAAGCTGCGTTCGCTCATGCCCGCTTGCAGCGCCAGCGCCGGGATGCCGAGGTCCAGGCTGAGGTTTTCGGCGATCCAGGCGTGCAACTCATCAAAGCGGTTGCCGTGCTGTTGCAGGTCCAGCGTTACGCTGAACTGTGACTGGCCGCCCGGTCGCTTGAGGAACACCACCAGTTGCCGGGCGACTTCCAGGGCTATCCCGCGACCGAGATCTGCTTCCACCAGCGCCAACGCCAGGTCGATGCCGGCCGTAACCCCGGCCGAGGTCCAGACCGGGCCGTCGTTGATAAAGATCGGGTTGGGCTCGACCCGCAGTTGCGGGTGCTTTTGCGCCAGCTGATCGCAGCGGGTCCAGTGGGTGACCACGCGACGACCGTCGAGCCAGCCACTGGCGGCCAGCAAAAATGCGCCCGTGCACACTGACGCCACGCGCCGGGAAACCGCAGCCTGTTGGCGCACCCAGTCCACCAGCACCGCGTCTTCGGCCGCCGCGTAAACGCCCCAGCCACCCGCGATGATCAGTGTGTCGGAAGACTCGCTCGGCAACGGTTCGGCCAACAGCGCCAAGCCGGCCGAGGACATCACCGCCCCGCCGCCATCGGCAATGACCGTCGGCGCATAGGGCGGCGGCAATCCCCGCTGCGCGGCCATGTCATTGGCCGAGGCAAACACCTGCAATGGCCCGCTGACATCGAGCAGTTGCACATTGGCAAAGGCCAGCACATGAATGGTTTTCGGTGAGTTCGGCATGATTGGCGTAATTCGAGGGTTGATTGGCGTATACGCCAAATCCTACGAGCCTACAGTCAAACCGTCCACCCAATAAGGGTGTGAACACGCAGACCAAGGAGATAGCGTCATGACGTTGCAGATCGGTTTTCTGTTGTTTCCACAGGTGCAGCAACTGGACCTGACCGGACCTTACGATGTGCTGGCCTCGCTGCCGGACGTAAAGGTGCATTTGATCTGGAAGGACCTGGTCCCTGTGACGGCAAGCACCGGCCTGGTCCTGAAGCCGACCACTACATTCGATGACTGCCCGGACCTGGATGTGATTTGCATCCCCGGAGGCAGCGGCGTCGGACCATTGATGGAAGATCCGCAGACCCTGGCCTTCATTCAGGTGCAAGCCGCCAAGGCACGCTACATAACCTCGGTGTGCACCGGCGCATTGGTGCTCGGCGCGGCTGGATTGCTCAAGGGAAAACGGGCGACGACCCACTGGGCCTATCATGAATTGCTGAGTCTATTGGGCGCCATCCCGGTTCGGGATCGGGTGGTACGCGACGGCAATCTGCTGACCGGTGGCGGGATCACGGCGGGGATCGATTTTGCCCTGACCCTGGCCGCTGAGTTGTACGACAAAGACACTGCGCAATTGGTGCAGTTGCAACTCGAATACGCCCCCGCACCCCCCTTCAACTCGGGCGACCCGCAAAGCGCGCCAAAAGCCGTGCTGGAGGAAGCCCATCGGCGTGCAGCCGCCTCGCTCAATCAGCGCACGCTGATCACCGAACGCGCAGCGGCACGGCTCGGTTAAGCGCTTTGTCAGGTCTGAAACAGACTTTTACAACGCCCATTAAAAAACCCGCCGAAGCGGGTTTTCCAAGACCATGACGACATCCTGTCGCTGCAATCCTTGCAAATGGTCGGTCATCCATGACCCTGAGCGCGTCCTGCGCTGCAGTTGATGGAGTCAGATTAGGCCTGAAACCAAAAGCGCAAAAGACGACATACCATCGACTGTGCGTAAGCCATTGGCTATGCGTCAGGTCAAGCCCCCAAACGTCCATTTCCTGCAGGCAAAAAAAACCCGCCGAAGCGGGTTTTCAAGACCATGACGACATCCTGTCGCTGCGATCCTTGCAAATGGTCGATCATCCATGATCCTGAGCGCGTCCTGCGCTTCAGTTGATGGGTGTAGATTACGCTTCGGATCCAATCTGAAACAGGAGACATAGCTACTACTTCGTGTAAGACATTCGCCATTGCAGCACTTCCGAAAACCCTTAGGCACCTCAGGTCTCAAGTGCCTGAGTCGCGCGTTTCGCATCAGATACGGCTCGCAATTCATTGTTCGACAAAGGCTTTCAGATTCACCAACGCGTGGTCCCACTGCTGGCTGATCATTTCCAGCGAGCGGCGCGCCTCGTCCAGTTGCGTCGGCTCGAAGACCCAGCGGCGTTCACGCCCCCGTTTGGTGTCACGCACCAGGCCGGCGTCAGCCAGCACCTGCAAGTGTTTGGTCACGGCCTGGCGGCTGATGTCGGTGCCAGCGGTCAGTTGCGCGATCGACATCGCCCCGCCGCCGCACAACACCTCGATCAACCGTAGCCGGGTTTCGTCGCCGAGTGCGGCGAAGGTCAGTGCCGAGCGGCCCAGCGCAGTAGTGGCCGACGGCGTATCCAGCGTTAAGGCGTCAGGGGGTGGCAAGGTACGTCTCGATGTTGGTCATTTGTTCATCCCAGCCACGACTGTTCATGCGGAAGGCTTTCAGACGGCGTTCTTCCGGAATGTTATCGAAACCGGACTCGACGACCTTCAGCAACGTGCCGCCCTCCATGTCTTCGAGCTCGAACAGCACCAGGGTGGTAGGCTCCGACGAATAGTCCACGGTCGGGTCCACCGGATACGGATGCCAGCGAAACGCAAATACCCGCTCGGGCTCGACCCGCGCCACCTGCACGTCCCAGACCAGATGTTCATAGCCCGGATAAGTGATTTGCCCCCGGGTTCGCTCACCGGCAACAAAGCGTTTGCCCTCAAGCGCGACACCAAACCACTTGCCGAAGGATTCGGCATTGGCCAGGGCGCGCCAGACGGTGGAGCGTGGAGCCTTGAGCAGGATCTTTCTTTCGATGCGATCTGATGAGTGCATAGGTCACCTCCTTTGATGAACACTAGGCCCGGACGGCTGAATGCGCAACTTTCTGGTTGCATAAAACATTCGGACAGGCTTTACCTTTCTGTCATGACGCCTGGAAATGCTAACGTCGCCAGTGAACTGGCCCAAAACAAGGATGCTTCATGTTGCCTACCCTTTCGGAGCGTTATCGCGGCTGCCTGCTGGGGCTGGCTTGCGGCGACGCAGTCGGTACAAGCGTAGAGTTCAAACCGCGCGGGTCGTTCCCGGCGCTCACCGACATGGTGGGTGGCGGCCCGTTCAATCTGAAGCCGGGCCAGTGGACCGATGACACGTCGATGGCGCTGTGCCTGGCCGAAAGCCTGCTCACAAAAAATGGTTTTGACGCCTTCGACCAGATGGGGCGTTATCTTAATTGGTGGCAATGGGGTTACCTGAGCTCGACTGGCGACTGCTTTGATATCGGCATGACCGTGCGCGAAGCCCTGACTCATTATCAGGAAACCGGCAATCCATTCGCCGGATCGACTGATCCGTTCAGCGCAGGTAACGGTTCGCTGATGCGATTGGCGCCAGTGGTGCTGTTTTACTTCCCTGCTATAGGCCATGTCAGGACGTTTTCCAGCGATAGCTCTCGAACCACTCACGCTGCGCCTGAAGCCATCGAATGCTGCCAGTTGTTCGCTGGATTGATTTGCGAAGCATTGCAGGGCGCGACAAAGTCGGATTTGCAGCACCTGAGCCACACACACTTTTCAGAACCCAAAGTCGCCGCGATTGCCAGTGGCAACTATCTCGCAAAACCAAAATCCGAGATCGTGGGTACAGGCTACTGCGTTGCCTCGTTAGAGGCGGCGCTGTGGTGTTTTCATCACACCGACAGCTTCGAAGACGCCATTCTGCAAGCCGCCAACCTGGGTGATGATGCTGACACAACCGCTGCCATTGTCGGGCAGTTGGCCGGAGCTTTTTACGGTGTAAAAGGAATCCCCAAGAGTTGGCTTGCGAAGCTGCACATGCACGATGAGATTGAAGCGACAGCCGACGCATTGTTACAGGCATCAAACACCCACCACACTCACAACTGATCCGGCCACCAGGTTTTGCCGCCGGGTTCATGCGTCACCTCCTGTGATCAACACCAGGCCCCAATGGCGATTGCGCAGCCTTCAGGTTGCGCAATCGCCATTGCGGTCGATCTTCACCGCCTGTCTGCGTATCAGGTGTTATTGCAGCCCTTGGCGATGGAGTCCTCATTGGAGGTGTAAGGTCTGGAAGGCTCCAGGTTCCACTCAGGCTTGTTGCGGGCAATATTGAAATGGCAGACCAACTGGCGGCGCATGCTGCCGATGTTGCTGTCACGGTTGTCCGGGTTGTCTTTCCAGTTCGCGTCCAGGTAGTGATCGGCAGCCAGTTCGTTGAAGAAGTTGTTGGTCTGGCCGTCCTGTACCTTTCTGCCGCAATCGGTCGGCGTCACTTCGAGGGTCATGACTTTCTTGCCAAAGCCCGGGTCGTCACGCTCAACCCAGCTTGCACTTTGTACGTAGCGATCACAGCCGTTCTTTTCAGTCGTGGGGTAGATCACCTGCTTTTTACTGTCGTAGACAAAGGCAGCGTCTTGTTGAGGGGTTTGCGGCAACTTCATGTTGATGACCGGCAAGTGCTGCTGCACCGCCTTGTACCATTGGATCTGATTCAGCCGAGCGCCCTCCAGGCCGCTGTCTTCGGTATAGAACAGTGCAAGGATCGATGGGGATTTCGGCGGACTCTCTTCCCACTTGGCCAAGCGCAGTTCGTTCTGGGTGCCGAACGATTCGGCAGCAATCTTGCTCATCGCGCGGATGCTTTGGTAGAAGGCCGGGCCCGAGGCACTGTTGCGTTCATCACGTACGTCGAATGAGCATTGGCGTGAATGATCACCCCTGTTCTGCTGGTAATTGGCAGCCCATTGCTCGGCAGTGCTCACGCCTTGTTCGTGACAGAATTTTTCCACGTTGCCGGGGGTTCGCCGCGAGTCGGTGCAACCTTGTTGCCCGCGGTCATCGGTGGCCGCGTCGATCGGGAACGAACACAACACGGCGTAATCCTGATGGTCCTTGGGGTTGCCGAAGATAGTGTCGAAAATGAAGCCGCTTTTGAGCCCATAGGCCAGCTTGCGGAACTTCGAATCCTTGCGCAGATACGAGGCGGATACCCCGCCACTCGCCTGGCTTTTCGGGCTGATGCTGTAGAACTGGTAATCGGTCGAAGGCCAGGTCGCCCGAAACAGCACACCCGAACACAGAAACGCCGGTTTGGACGGCCCGCCGCAATCTTGCCGGGTGTCGTTATAGAGTTGGTTGAGACGGGTGACCGTGTCGCTGCCCAAATCGGCATGGGCCGTGGAAAAGAATGACAGGCCAGCGATGGCGACAGCGCTGGCAATGGGTGCTCTGATTCCCTTCATGGAAATACCTCCTGGTGGTTGAAGCTGAGTGGCCAGTGCAGGCCGTCATGTCCTTCTCGCTCATCGCGGGACCGGGTTGCAACCGGCCGCTTTCGCTTCATTGTCTGAGACGGTGGGCCTGAATGGCTCCAGGTTCCACGGCGTCTTGCTGCGGTAATTGACCAGCACACAGTTCAGTTGCTGACGCATGCTGCCGGCAGACTTTTCTTCTTCACGCCAGTTCTGGTCGCTGCCCTTCATGGCGAACAGTTCGTCGTACAACGCGCTCAATTGATTACTCGGCAGCGCCCGCCCCTCGGCGGTGGGGACGACGCTCAAGGTCCATTCATCCTTGCGGGTGCCGGGGTCGTAGCGTTTGACCCAGTTGGCCGACGCGATGTACTGACGGGGCAGTGTGCTGGCGACCGGGTCAACGGGGGCGTTGGCGTTCAGTGCGATCACCTGATCGGCGACCACGTAGCTGAAGCGCTGCTCTGGGGGCTTGGTGAAGTCCAGGCGCAGAATCGGTACTGGGTAGCCCTGGTCATTCAATTTTTTCTGGAAGTTGCGCGCACTCTTCAGACCGTCTTCCGGCTTGGGCGGCGCCTGATCGCCTCGGGTGGCGAAGTTTTGCGTGCTGTTGACGTTGTAGATGAAGGCGTCGATGTACTTCATGTTCTCGCTGCCATCGTTGGTGGCGGAAGCGTTTTTGAGCATGAACTCGTTGACTTGGGTCTTGATCGAAAACGGGTCCTTCATGGTGGTGGTTGCACGGGACTCATGCACCCGGATCATGGCATTCCAATCACTGGGTTTTTCGGCATTCCAGGAACACTGACTGGACTGGATGGGGCCCTTGAACAGCCCGGTGTATTGCTGGGTCCACTTGTCGGCGGTGGTGACCCCGGCTTCGGCACAGGTGCCGTAAGCCCATTGGGCATTCTTGTTGTTCAGCGTGCCCTGGGCGTTTCTCGGTGGCTCCTTACTGTCAAAGAAGCCGCAGCCATACCACTTGCGCTCCGGTCCGGTGCCGCCATCGAAAGCATAGATGCAGGTCCAACCCTGCTCCTTGACCGGCCGGTTCAACGCCGCCGCATCCGTTGGGGTGCGCATGATGAAACCGGCGGGATGAATCAGAATGCTGGTGCTCAGGTCCTTGCGAATCCAGGAGTAAGAGGTCGCACCGATCTTGATCGCATAAGGGCTGTAATCCCAGGGATTGAAGGGCCCGTCATTGACCATGCGCAGCGTCACGCCGCTGCAATAATAATGACCGCGCGCGGCCCCGGAATCGATTTCCTTGCAGTCGTTATTCAGCGTGTTGTAGTTGCGGTTGATTCGATTCAGGGTCTCGATCGGATCGAGGGCGGGTTGTGCGACTATCGCCGATAACGCAAAGGTAGAAGTGAACGCCAGAATAATTGGCGCACATGCCATAGGGCGCATGCAGACCTCCTTGTCGCAGTGCTGGATGATGATTTCCTGTTTCGCAGCGTAGACCAAACCCGGCATCTGTTCCTGGCACTGGAACTTTTTAGTCGGCGCGTCTCGGACTTATCCGATCGCCCTAAAAGAAATACCCTACGCAAAGCACCATTTTTCAAAGGATGAATCAGCATGAAAACACTCCACGGCAGTTGCCTGTGCAAGGCCATCACCTATGAACTCGACAGCCTCGACATGCCGATCAGCCACTGCCATTGCCATACCTGTCGCAAGGCGCATGCGGCGGCGTTCGCATCAACGGCCGGGGTCATGCGCGAGCATTTTCGTTGGGTCAAAGGTTTGGATAAGTTGTCATCCTTCGAGTCCTCGCCCGGCAAGTTGCGGCACTTCTGTTCGCAGTGTGGCTCGCACCTGGTGGCCGAGCGTTTGGCTCAGCCGCATGTGATTGTGCGGGTGGCGACCCTCGATGATGATCCGCAGATGACGCCGCAGGCACACATCTGGACCTCTCACGATGTGCCGTGGCTGGCTTATGAAGGGATTGCCAGGAGGGAGACCTGAGTTGCACGGTGCTCGGGGCTTGATGCTCGAGCGTCTGTAAGGGCCTCTTCGCGAGCAATCGAGCGTCGACCGGCTGCTCCCACAGTAGATTTTCGGTGTACACACAATGTGTGTACGACCGAGATCCAATGTGGGAGCGGGCTTGCTCGCGAAAGCGTCCGCACAGGCGCCGCGATTACCGGATAAACACCTGCGCCGTGGTGATCGCCATGTCGCCGCCCGGCATTTTGATGCTGCCGATTTGTTTCAGGCTGTCGGCATCAAAGATCGCCACGTCGTTGAAAGTCCCAGCCAGGTAGATCTTGCTGCCGTCCTTGTTGAAGGAAATGCAGTAGTAGGAGTGATCCAGGTTTGCCGACTGCAGCAGCTTCTTCTGCTTGATGTCGTACTTGGCCAGACGATTGAGCACGCCGAACATCAGGTTCGGGTCTTTCGGCGAGCGCATGCCGCTGAAGTAGATTTCGGTCAGCGGGCCGAAATCGGTGGTTTCGGTCTTGCCGGTTTTCAGGTCGACGCTGAACAGGCCGTAGAGGTTTTCGGCAGTGGCCGGGTCCTGTTTCTTGTCCTTGAATTTCGCTGTCGTATAAAGCAGCGAAAAGTCGTGCCGGTACGTCTGCTGGTTCCACACATAGAGCACGTCCGGTGCGCTGTAGTTCGGACGTTTCCAGTGGCGACTGGGGATCAGCACGTCGAACTTGCCGGTTTTCACGTTGACCTTGTAGATGTCCGCACCCGCCACATACAGCGTGCCGTCATCACCGCTTTGCATGATGGTCAACTGACGCGGTGCCGGGAAGCTGCGAACCGGTTTGGCACTCATGCCGGCATCGGTGGCGTAGACATCCAGCCGTGGTGGCTGCACTTCGTAATGATCGTTGAGCATCAAGGTCGGGTTGGCGACGGTGTACAGCTCCTTGCCGTCGTGGCTGAGGGTGAACGCGAACATCGAGCGCGCCTTCTCCCCCGGTTGCTGGGTGATGCTGGCATGGAACACCTGTTTGCAGTTGTCGAGCTCGACGCCGTAGATGTCCGCGTAGTGGTTGTTCAGCACGTAGGCGGTCTTGCGGTCCGGCGACAACTGAATAGTGCCAGGGCCAAAGGCGTCCGGCAGTTTGCAGGTCTTGTACAGGCTATCGGTTTTAAGGTCGATGACGTTCAGGTTGTTCGGGTAATTGGTGGTCAGCATGTACTCGTGACCACTTTGAAGCACTGTGTTTTCATCGGCCAGAACGCTGAGTGAACAGGCACTCAGGATGGCGGAAGCGGCCAGGCCGCAGGCATTGATGTGTCGCATGCTGGAATCCTTCTTCTGTTCCGCTATTTTTTTCGGGCTACTTGTCTTTAGGGAACACGGTGCCGAGGTTGCGCCAGCTCTCGTTGGAAGCTTGGGCGTCCTTGTTCCAGTCCGGGTAGGTGCTCATCATGTCCGGCACCTGGGCCGGCCACCAGCAAGGGTCGGAACAGCCATAAAGGTCAGCTTCCATCGGCTGGCACAGCGACGACACACCGCCAAAGGCGTCGATTTCCCAACCCGGATCGGTGGTCGAGGCGCAGCCGGCGACGGAACTCATGGCCACCACTTCTTCGATACGGTTTTCGGCCGCGGCCTGATCGAGCTTCTGCGCTTTGTTATTGATTGCCTTGAGATGTTTCATATCAGTGAGCCTTGCGCGGAGTGATGTAACTGCTGATGAACGCAGGGTTGTGAGCCATGATCCGGGTGTAGACCTCGATGCCGAAGTCGACCCAGTCACGCATCAGTTCGCAGTAGTGATAGGTCGGATGAGTCGGGTCGCCATAACGGGCATAGCTCTCGTGGTAGCAGCCGCCGGAACACAGGTTGCGGATCTGGCAGTCTTCGCAGCCGGTGTTGGTCCGGTCCAGGCGCTGGGACAGGAAGTCGTTCAACTCGACCTGTTTCACGCCGCTGTGAACGTTGCCAAAGGTCGGCAATGACGAGCCGGTGAAACGGTGGCAAAGGTTGAGTTCGCCCTTGTGATCCACCGCCAGCATCTTCAGCCCGGCACCGCACGGCAGGGCTTTCTTGTGGCCTTCGTGGATGTCGGTGATCAACTGGTGCAGGTTGGAGAAACCGATGTTGCGGTGCTCCAGCGCCGCTTCCAGATAACGCCGGCCGAGCTTCTTCATGTTGGCGAAGACTTCGATCAATTCGTCGCTGGACAGGTTGAAGCTGCTGATGTCACCCGAGGTCACCGGGGCAAAACCGACTTCGGCGAAACCCAGTTCGTTGAACAGGTGATCCCAGATGGTTTCAACGTCGGTGACGCCAGTGGTCAGGGTCACACGCGCACCGACCGGGCGGCTGTTGTAGCGCGACAACAGCATCTCGGCCTTGCGCCGAACCACGTCATAGGTGCCCTGCCCGCCCACGGTGATGCGGTTGCGGTCGTGCACGGTTTTCGGTCCGTCGATGCTCACCGACAAACCAAAGCGGTGGGCATTGAGGTAGTCGACCGTTTCCTCGGTGAGCAGCGTGGCGTTGGTGGTCATGACGAATTCGACGAACTTGCCGGCCTCGGCAAAACGCTTCTCACAGTAATCGACCATGTACTCGATCAGCTTGCGATTACTCAGCGGCTCGCCCCCAAAAAACACCACGGTGAAACGCTCTTCGTCCGGCGATTCGCGCAGCAGCATTTCCACTGATGCGACGGCGGTGTCGACGTCCATCTTCTTGCCAGCCGACGGCTTGTCGAGGTCTTCCTTGTAGCAATAGGTGCAGCTCAGGTTGCAGCCGGTGTTGACGTTGAGCACCACGGTGTTGATCGCCGTGCGTTCGACCCGTTTGGTACCGATGTCCGGGGTCAGCGGCGAACCGTCGCTGACCAGTTCCAGGGAGATCAACTCGCGCAGGGTTTCGCTGATTTCTTCACCGTTGAAGCGTGCCGCCAAGCGCTCGATCAAGTCCTCCGACGAACAGCCGGGGCCACGCAAGGTATCGATGATGGTCCCGGTCAGCTCATCGCTGGCGAACAGCGAACTGCTGGGGATATGGAACAGCATGCGGTCGGCATCGACGTGCACTTCGTGCAGATTGCGTTCGACCAGATTCAAAATGGCGCCCATTACAGCCTCCTGTGCAAACCCCGTTTGGCGGGGCCTGCGGTCATTCCTGAAAAGTCTCTGAAACCGTTACGTCAGCCAGCTCACGTTTTCAAATCAGGGAATGGGTGGATTGTTCCAGCGTTGCACGGTGACGATCATGTGGCCCTCGCCGGTCAGGGATTTCCCTGCGTCGTCGACGGCGGCGATCACCTTGAGGTTGCCGGCGTTGTTGGTGGACATCTTGCGCGCCGGGTTCGGCCCGGCATCGCCCGGGGTGAACACGCCGCTGTCGGCCTGCATGGTCCCGGCGAACTTGACGTCCTGGTCTTCCTTGGCGCGGTCGTCAAAGGCTTCAACCTTCCACTGCGCCGGGAACACACCGATGCGGTACGGCTTGCCATCGGCGCCTTTGCCCCAGGCTTCGGCGTCAAAACGACCCTGGACTTTTGGCGTCGAGCCGCCGCCCTCACCGATCCGCGCCACCGAGAATTCCGGCACCACCTTGACCTCGGCAATCTGGCTGTAGACCGCCAGCGTCGCGCCTTTCAAGTTGCCGATCGTGACCTCGCGCGCACCTGGATTGGCATCGGCGGCCGCTTTGATTTTGACCTTGATGCGCTCTGGACTTTGCTCCAGCACTTGGGCCACTTGCACGTCGCTGCCGAAGTTCGGCGTGCCTTGCAGGCCGCTGCCGATCAGGGTCACCTCGGTTTCGCTGCCGGCCTTGAGGTAACCCGGCTGCACCGCCAGCAAACGGCTGGAGCCTTGCTTGGCGGCGATAAAGTCGAGGCCGCGTTCATCGTGCTCGGCTTCAAACATCCGGCCTTGCAGCTCAGTGCCCTTGGCCGCAAACACCTGACGCATGACCACACCATCGATGGTCACGTTGCCGCGCCATTCATACCCGCTGTAGAGAATCGCGCTGCCGTCGCCGCTGAACGGGCTGCCATCGGCGTATTGGCCTTTGACCGCGACCTTGAACTGGTCGGCGCCCGAGGCGCTGACGCTCATCACGCCAGCCAGTTCACCCTTGCCCGGCAAGTGGCCGCTGAAGCTCCAGTCACCCACCAGCGCGTCGGCTTTCGGCGCAGTTTTCTGCCAGCTCTTCCAGGCCGGGTTGTCCAGCGGATAGCGCTTGGCCAACAGCGGCACCATGTCTTTGCGGGCAATGTCGAACCAGTCACGGTCGCGGGCCAGCGCCTGGTACTCCAGGGACGGCCATTGGCCAAGGTGGAAGTTCACCAGACGTTCCCACTCCTGGGCCGGCCGCCGCTGCAGGGCGATCCGTGCGCCGGAGTGGCAGCGGCCACACATCTGACTGGTCTGATCGTCGAAATGCTCGACGGTGTTGAGCCGACGCTCCAGCGCATAACGTACGCCATCGGTTTCGCTCGGTGCCAGGCCCTGGGTATCGGCGAGGTATTTGACCAGCGTGCGACGGTCCTCATCACTGATCTGCAAACCGTGCATGGTCTGCATCCGGGCGATGCTCATCAGCCAGCCTTCGGGGGTTTTGCGCTGGTGGCTGATGCGGCTCAAGGCATTGCCGGCTTCAGGGGTATGACAGCCCTGACAGGTTTCCTTGAGAATGCTTTGGGCGTCACGCGCCGCCATGCTTTGCGGAGCATGCAGGGCGGCACACGCGGCAAGCGCCAGCAGACTGGCGCTCATGCCTGATCGGAGTTTTCTCTTCATCAACGTCGAACCTCGCACGGTGCTTTCTTATTTTTTGAATGATCGTTTTCAGGGTCTCTGCCGTCGGCGAGCCGGTCGCTGACGGAGGCAGGAGAAACGTCTGCGAAGGAGCAATACACGGAGCGTGCCAGCTTATTAATAGTCTTTAAAATCAAATAATTGGCGAGAAATAATGGATTTTTATCAGCGCTGAGAAAGGTCAACGGCGTCTAATATCGCGACAACTGTTGCACTCTGAGACGAGCATAGATGACGCCCTGCGTATACGATGGCCAGCTATCCGCTTAACCGCTTCAGCTACGGGAACTGCGCCATGCTCAATGCTTTGCTCTTAGACCTCGACGGCACCCTGACCGACACCGATGCGCTCCATCTGCTGGCGCTGCAACAGCTGTTGCTGGAGGAGGATGGCCGGGTCTTCAGCAAAGCCGAGTTCGAAGCCCACGTCAGTGGCCAGGCCAACGCCAACATGTGTCGCTACCTGTTCCCCGACCGCTCGGTGGCCGAGCGCGAAGCGTTCGCCGAACGCAAGGAAGTGCGCTTCCGTGAGCTGTCGCCGCAACTGACGCCGATTGCCGGGCTGGTGCGGTTACTGGATTTCGCCAAGGAACAAAACATCGGCATCGCCGTGGTGACCAACGCGCCAAGGGCCAACGCCGATCACATGCTGCAAGCACTGGGCCTGCGTGAGCGTTTCGAACATATCGTGGTCGCCGAGGAACTGCCCCGCGCCAAACCCGATCCCCTGCCCTACCTCACCGGCCTCGAACGTTTGCAGGCCAGCGCCGAGGTGACCCTGGCGTTCGAAGACTCGATCCCCGGCCTGACAGCGGCAGTGAACGCCGGGATTTTCACCGTGGGCCTGGTGACCAGCCAACGCCGCGAGACGCTGCTGGCGGCGGGTGCGCATCTGGTGATCGAGGACTTTGATGATCCGCAGCTGTGGGCGGTGATTGATCGCATGTTGAGCCGTCAAGGGTTATAGCTGTCTCACCCGTGTCTCAGTTTGCAACAGCGCGGTGTGTTCCTCTCTGCGGCTTTTGGCCCTGAACCCCGCTGAATACGGCCCTTCGGCAAACTGGCACAACCGTTGCGAAAGACCTCGTCACACGAACAAGACGAGGTCTTACCATGCCACTCCCTTATCTGCTTCCTGCCGTTTCGGCGTTCATCCAGCGCGCCCCGCGCATGCTGATCGGCGCCGAGTGGGTCGAGGCCGCCGACGGCCAGACCATGCCCTTGCACAACCCGGCAACCGGCGAAGTGCTGTGCGTTGTCCCGAAGGCTACGCCAGACGACGTTGATCGCGCCGTGCTCGCCGCACGTCATGCGTTCGATGATTCAGCCTGGACCCGCACCCGACCTCGGGAGCGGCAAAACCTGTTGTGGAAACTCGCTGACCTGATGGAACGCGACGCTGAACAGCTCGCGCAGCTGGAATGCCTGAACAACGGTAAAAGCGCGGCCGTGGCGCAAGTCATGGACGTGCAGCTGTCCATCGACTTCCTGCGCTACATGGCCGGTTGGGCGACCAAGATCGAAGGCTCCAGCGTCGAAGTCTCGCTGCCATTGATGCCCGATGATCAGTTCCACAGTTTTATCCGCCGTGAAGCGGTGGGTGTGGTCGGCGCCATCGTTGCCTGGAACTTCCCGCTGCTGCTGGCCTGCTGGAAACTCGGCCCGGCCCTGTCGACCGGTTGTACCGTGGTACTGAAACCGGCGGATGAAACGCCGCTGACCGCTTTGAAACTCGCCGAGCTGGTGCTGGAAGCCGGCTACCCGAGCGGGGTGTTCAACGTGGTCACCGGCACCGGCATCACCGCAGGCTCTGCGCTGACCCACAATCCGCTGGTGGACAAACTGACCTTCACCGGCTCAACCGCCGTCGGCAAGCAGATCGGCAAGATCGCCATGGACTCCATGACCCGGGTTACCCTGGAACTGGGCGGAAAATCGCCGACCATCGTCATGGCCGACGCCAACCTCAACAGTGCCGCCGCCGGGGCGGCCAGCGCGATTTTCTTCAACCAGGGCCAGGTCTGCTGCGCAGGTTCGCGGCTCTATGTGCAGCGCAAACATTTCGACAACGTGGTGGCCGACATTGCCGGCATCGCCAACGCGATGAAGCTCGGCAATGGCCTGGACCCGAGCATTGACATGGGCCCGCTGATCTCGGCGCGCCAGCAGGAACGGGTGTACAACTACATTGAAACGGGCCGTGAAAGCGGCGCGACCATTGCCTGTGGCGGTGAGCAATTCGGCCCCGGGTTCTTCGTCAAACCGACGGTGATTGTCGACGTCGATCAAAAGCATTCGCTGGTTCAGGAAGAGATCTTTGGCCCGGTGCTGGTGGCGATTCCGTTCGATGACGAAGCCGATGCATTGCGCATGGCCAATGACAGTCCGTATGGCTTGGGCGCGAGTATCTGGTCCAACGACCTGGCGGCCGTGCACCGGATGATTCCCCGGATCAAATCCGGTTCGGTGTGGGTCAACTGTCACAGCGCCCTCGACCCGGCGTTGCCGTTTGGCGGCTACAAGATGTCCGGCGTCGGCCGGGAGATGGGGTATGCGGCGATCGAGCATTACACCGAGTTGAAATCGGTGTTGATCAAACTCTAAAACAACCCTTATCGATCGTTCCCACGCTCCCGCGTGGGAATGCATCCCGTGACGCTCTGCGTCACATCCAGAGCCGAACGCGGAGCGTCCGTGGCGGCGTTGCAACGCAGAGCGTGGGAACGATCAGGGACGGGCTACTGCTGTTGCACTGAGATCACCGGCGTCGGCGCGACGAACACCTTGGCGTGCATCTGCTCCCCGCCACCGCCACGGCGCATGCCGCGTACCGGGCAGGCATCGAGATAGTCGAGGCCCACCGCCAGTTTCAGATGACGCTCGGGTTTGGCCAGTTCATTGGTGACATCGAAGCTGTACCACGCGTCGTCGAGCCAGGCTTCTGCCCAGGCGTGACTGGCCAGGTGTTCGCTGTTTTCGCTGTACAGATAACCCGACACATACCGCGCTGGAATCCCCAGGCTACGCGTACAGGCAAGAAACGCATGGGCGTGATCCTGGCAGACCCCGGCGCGCCCGGCGAACGCTTGAGCGGCGCTGGTGTCGACTTCGGTGGAGCCCGGCGTGTAGGTCATGTGCTGGTTGAGGCCATGCATCAAGTCGATCAACGCTGTGCGATCACGGCGTTGGCGACATTGCTTCTTGGCGAATGCGCGTAACGCTTCATCCGCCTCGGTCAGTCGAGTGAAACGCAAGAACGGCAGCGCTGACTGGCTCTCATGCTCGGCCTCACGCAACTCATCGATGTCCACCAGCCCTCGTGCGCCGATGATGATCGCCTCATGAGGCTCGTCCATCGTCAGCACATGCAGGATGTTGCCAAACGGATCGAGTTGCGCACGCACTGGCCGTGGCAGGTCGAGCTGCCAGCTCAGTACGTGCTGACGCTCGCTGTCGTGAGGCGTCAGTCGCAAATACTGGATGCTTGCCCGCACCTGATCTTCATAGTGATAGGTGGTCTCGTGGCTAATGGAAAGTCTCATGCAGCCTCCAGATAGGAACTGTGTATGGCGTTGCCCAACTGGCGCACCAGCGGGATGAACTCGGTCAGCCAGGCGTGCAGGCCTTCGTCGAGGATTTCGTTGATACCGGTGTAACGCAGCCGCGCATCCACTTCTGCTGCCAGACGTTGCGCAGGACGGCCATTGGTCCCCGGCAGGCTGGCGAGGATCTGGTCGATTTCCTCAGTGCAGGCACGCAGCGAACGCGGTACGTCGGCACGTAGCAGCAACAGCTCGGCGACGTGCCTCGCGCCAGGCGCGTCGCGGTAGATCTCGGTGTACGCCTCGAATGACGACAAGGCCCGCAGCAACGCACTCCACTGGTAATACGCGTGGGCCGTACCATCGCTGACCGCCTCGGCCTGATCGCCGGCCATTTCGTAGCGGGCATCGAGCAGGCGCAGCGTGTTGTCGGCCCTTTCAATGAAGGTCCCCAGGCGAATGAAGCGAAAGGCATCGTTGCGCATGATGGTGCCGTAGCACGCACCCCGGAACAGGTGGGAACGTTCTTTGATCCACTCACAGAAACGGCTCATGCCATAGCGACTGAGGCCCTGTTCGGCGATACCGCGAATCTCCAGCCAGGTTGCGTTGATGTTTTCCCACATGTCGGCGGTGATCCGCCCACGCACTGCGTGAGCACTGGCCCGCGCGGCTCCGAGGCAACTGTAGATGCTGGCCGGGTTCGCTGCATCCAGGGCGAAGAAGTGCAGCAAACGCTCGGCATGCAATTGACCGTGGCGCTCAAGGTAATCGTCCAGCGTGCCGGTGATCAGCAAGGGCATCGCCAATTCGTGCAGACCATCGCCGCGCCCATCCTGCGGCATCAATGACAGCGAATAACTGATGTCGAGCATCCGTGCGAGGTTTTCCGCCCGTTCCAGGTAACGCGACATCCAGTACAAATCCGAGGCGGTTCTACTTAACATGGCAGGTTTCCTTCAATCCTCGACCACCCAGGTGTCCTTGGTTCCGCCACCCTGGGACGAATTGACCACCAGGGATCCTTCGCGCAGGGCTACACGGGTAAGGCCACCGGGTACGACCCGGGTTTCGCGGCCAGACAGGACAAACGGACGCAAGTCGATGTGCCGCGGGGCAATGCCGTTTTCGACAAACGTCGGGCAGGTCGACAGGGACAACGTCGGTTGGGCGATATACGCGTGGGGCTTGGCCTTGATGCGTGCGCGAAACGCTTCGATCTCGGCGGCGGTGGCTGCGGGCCCGACCAGCATTCCGTAACCACCGGAACCCTGGGTTTCCTTGACCACCAGCTCAGGCAGGTTCGCCAGCACGTGAGAAAGTTCTGATGGGTTGCGACACTGCCAGGTCGGCACGTTTTTCAGGATCGGTTCTTCGTCCAGGTAGAAACGAATCATCTCGGTCACGAACGGATAAACCGACTTGTCGTCCGCGCCCCCCGTGCCGATGGCATTTGCCAGCACCACATTGCCGGAGCGATAGGACGACAGCAGTCCTGGAACGCCGAGCATCGAATCCGGGTTGAACGCTAACGGATCGAGGAAAGCATCGTCGAGACGACGGTAGATCACGTCGACGGCTTTCGGCCCGTCGGTGGTGCGCATGAACACCTTGTCGTCGCGCACGAACAGGTCCGCGCCTTCCACCAGCTCCACGCCCATCTCCCGCGCCAGAAACGCGTGCTCGAAAAACGCACTGTTGAAGCGCCCGGGAGTCAGTACCACGACACTCGGATTGTCCAGCGGGCTGGAGCTTTTCAGCGTGTCGAGCAACAGGTTCGGGTAATGATCGATGGGCGCAATGCGCTGGGCGGCGAACAACTCGGGGAAGAGCCGCATCATCATCTTGCGGTCTTCGAGCATGTAGCTGACGCCGCTGGGCGTGCGCAAATTGTCTTCGAGCACGTAGTACGTGCCGTCGCCATCGCGTACCAGATCGACGCCGGAGATATGCGAATAGATATCGCGATGCAGATCCAGCCCTTGCATGGCGAGCTGGTATTGCTCGTTGGCCAGCACTTGTTCGGCCGGGATGATGCCGGCCTTGATGATGCGCTGCTCGTGATACAGGTCGGCGAGGAACATGTTCAATGCCTTGACCCGCTGAATACAGCCGCGCTCAACGATCCGCCATTCGCTGGCGGGGATGCTGCGGGGAATGGTGTCGAAGGGAATCAGGCGCTCTGTCCCCTGCTCATCGCCATAGAGCGTGAAGGTTATCCCGGCACGATGAAATAACAGATCGGCCTCGCGTCGCCGTTGTGCCAAAAGCTCGTCAGGCGTTTCAGCTAACCAACGGGCGAACTCCCGATAGTGCGGGCGGACCAGGCCGCCAGCGTCGTACATTTCATCAAAATAGGTGCGGATCATGCCGTACTCCTTGTCACCCGGGCACCCAGACTTCGCAAGGCCCGTGCCAGCGGCATAAACGCTTTACTATCAATCGGTTGGATAATCACCGAAGACACGCCGCACCAATCCTGTGCAGCAAATGCCCCAACCCGTTCGTCCCCCGCTTCATTGCGAAACAATGCTCATGGTCAATACCCGCCTAGCCAGAGTTGATTTCACGGCCTGTGTGCGGTTGCGATCCTTTGACTTCTCAATGTCCGAAAACGAAAACGGCCAACCCTGAGGTCAGCCGTTGCTGAATGTTGTCGCTGTTCATAGTGTTATGCGAGTAGCCCTCGTACCTCCTGCTTGACGCCCCATCCTTCGATAATCCCCCCCAAAGGCTCGACCACCGCCTCAAAGTCCTGTTCGAAGTCGCCGATGCCGCCGTAAGTGGCGTACATCACTTTGCTCAACTCCAGATGCCAGGCACCGTCATCACGCACGCTGACCTGCGCATTCAAGGATTCACCGCGAAAATGCCCTGCCGCCCTGCGTGCCCGCTCCTCATCCGGAAAAATGGCGTAGAACTCGATGGGATGGAACCGTGAAAAGTCAAAACCGCCTTCTTTCATGCGGCGCAGCACACTGCTGCTGATGTCTTCTTGATAGGCTGTGCTCATGAAACGTCCTCCTCAAACTGATGGATAGACTTTCCGTACTCCCTGCGCCCGCAACCGAATGGTGAGGGCGATACGGCAATCAGATTGCCGCCGGGAAACAAGCATGTAGCTGACAAGACCAGACCTTAGCGATCCATTCGCTGATCTCGTTTGCAGAGTAGCCCCAAGTCAGAGCTGCTGCCAAGGCCTGTTTGCGAGTCGCATCAAGTGGTTATGCAAGTGGAGTGATACTGAGAATTTCAATACTGTTCTGATCTTTCAGGCTTTTGACTGTCGGATCATCCGTTCGCCCCTCCAGATCATTGAGATCGAGCTCGGCCGGGACAGGGAGGAGTTTTGCCCGAATCAATTGCGCGGCCCGCTCCATCGTGGGTTTTTGTTCGCAATCGAATTGCTCCACGGTCTGCACGCCGTGATTATCTACGAAGGTGACTTCCCACTTTTGCATCGGTGCCTCCTTGGTAAAACCCACAGATGGGCTTACAACATCTCGACCCCGAATACCGGAAAATCGTTCCTCCTGAATCCATCGGTTTGATATGAAAAAGGCCGCCGGTTGGCAGCCTCTTTGCGAAAAGCACGGAATTACTTTTCGGCGCGTGCTTTCAGGGCTTTCAAGGTATTGAATGGCGCGTCGACCACAAACTTGTTGGCCAGCCACGACGGCACGCTACCACCTGGCTCGGTATGAACCTGATAGGTCACTTCGACCTGGTCTGCACCTTTTGGAACAAATTTCCAGAAGCCTTGAACCTGGGTCACACGAACAAAACCTTTTTCTTCAGGCAGGTAGGTTGGCACACCTTCAAGCTTACGCGTCAGGCTGCCATCGGCGCCCTCGACAGTGGTCACGTGCAATACCGAATCACGCGCCGTCACCGGCCATGGGGTGCTGAACTGCGTGTAGGTCCAGCTTTGATCGCCTTCGTGCTTGAGCAACTTCTGTGCCTTGCACTCATGAATCCAGGCACACGCGCCAGGCACATCCTCCTGAAGCGCGCGCAACTTGGCCACGGAGGTCTTCATCACGGTCACACCGCGGTAGGCCTTGTACTGAGACCCGGCGACTTCACTCAGGGAAACCTTGATTCCGTCCTCATCCTTGGCAGTTTTCCAGTCTTCGGCCTGGGCGGTCGTGGCCAGCAGAACCGTCAAACCACACAACACAGCGATACGATGCAGCGAACCCATAGTCTTATTCCTTATTGTTGAAGTTCCGTTCGTTGAACACACTACGCCGCGGTCATTTGCTCCCACCAACCGATCAGCTTGATGGCTTCTTCCCGGCTGTTGCCACACACCTCGACATCCGCCTGAAACGCGCCACAGACCGCCGGCCGTTCAGGCTTGCCGAAAATACGGCACAGATTATCGACAGACAGTTGCACACAACGTTCTCCCGCCGCTTTGCCGTTTGGCATGCCAGGGATGGGTGTGCTGATGGAAGGGGCAATGCAACAGGCGCCACAGCCTTCACGGCAGTTCATGACGACACGCTCCTCGCGACGGGTAATGTGTTGGATAACGTGGACTAGAGTACCCGCTAAAACAGCCGTTTGAAATTGGCCGGATAGAGGTTTTTCGCTCAAACACGCGTGACTGACCAGTCTCCGACCAAGCGTCAGGTGCGCGGGTCACAGAGCAATGTGCGATTTTACTGCTTGAACTGGAATTCCAGCGCCGCACCGTCGACCTCTCGGTGCTCTTCCTTGCGCATTTGCAACTGCATTTCGTTACTGAGCAGGCGACCGTTAAGCTGGAACGGGCTGTCATCCTTGGTTTTTTCACCAAACATGGGCGGCAGCAAAGGGGCATGTTTGACTAGCGGAACAGTGCCAACAGGTTGTAACTGCTTAACCATGTCCGGCGGCAGGCTCAAATCCAGCTTGGCCGGAGGCAAGTACGTGGTTCTGACCACCTCGCTAGCGGATTTTGATTTTGAGGCAATGGGTGGGCGTTTCTTTTGTGACGTCGGCTTCTTTACTGCTTCGGTCTTTTTGGCTGGTGTGTGTTTTTTTGTCGGCACAACGGGCTTCGCCTTCACCTCAGAAGTGCTGATGCCCCCTTTATCCGGGGCGGCCGCAACCATTGCGCTACCCGGCATGAAGACACTCAAGAGGCACGCCAACATCAAACCAGCAGGAAAAATCGCTTTCATGAACACTACAGCGCTAACGGCAGAGGGCCATATGCTCGCTTGTTGCAAGGCGCCTGACAAGCTCGCATAGCAATCCAGCCCCTGGTGCACGTCAAAAACCGCCAGCCGTCTCCTGACAAAGCTGAGTGGCCAGCATCCCGAGTGTCATCAGCGCCCGCTCGGCCTCACGATTCCACGGCGTGCCGCAGTTCAAGCGAATGCAGTGATTGAACTGCTCGGTGTTACTGAAAATAAGCCCCGGCGCGATACTGATGCCCTGCTGCAACGCACGGACATGCAGTTCCTGCGTATTGACCCGCCCCGGCAGGCTGACCCATAGAATGAAGCCACCCGTGGGCCGGGTTATCTGAGTTCCCTCAGGGAAATACTGCTGTACCGCCAACTGGAAGGCGCTGAGGTTCTTGCGGTATTCCTGGCGAATGTAGCGCAAATGACGATCGTAGCCGCCGTTCTCCAGATAGGCTGCGATCCCCATCTGCGTCACGCTGCACGCCGAATGGGTGCTGAAGGTCTGCAGCCGCTGGATTTCCTGCTGGTACTTGCCGGCAATCATCCAGCCGATGCGCACACCGGGTGACAGGGTCTTGGAGAAACTTGAGCAATAGATGACCCGATCCAGCCGATCATAGGCTTTCAGCGATTTGGTGCGGCCTTGCTCGAACATCAGTTCGCCGTAAATATCGTCTTCGACCACCTGGATATCGAAGTCCGAAGCCAGACGCAGCAGCTGTTTTTGCCGCTCTTCCGGCATGGTGCCGCCCAGCGGGTTGCTCAGGCGCGTGGTCAGCACCAACGCCTTGATCGACCACTGGTTGGCGGCCAGTTGCAAGGCTTCCAGACTCATGCCCGTCGCCGGGTCACTGGGGATCTCGATGACTTTCAAACCCAACAAATCGGCAAGCTGCAACAAGCCGTAGTAGGTCGGCGACTCAGCCGCGATCAGATCGCCAGGACGCGTCAGGACGCGCAACGACATTTGCAGCGCATCGACGCAACCATGGGTGATGACCACTTCCGATGGGTCGACCACTACACCGGCATCACGCATGCGGATCGCCACCTGGCGACGCAACGGTTCAAAACCCGGACTGAACATGTAACTGAACGCCCGCGGGCTGTGGAACCGCGTGACCTTGGCCAATTGCTGGTGCAGTGCCCGTACCGGCAGATAGTCGACACTGGGCACCGCCGCGCCTAGCGGGAACACCCCTTCGCGACGCGACTCGACCAACACTTGCTGAATGATACTGCTGCGCGTGACCAGGCCGGGACGCTCGACACGCGCGATATCCGGTGTCGGCGCGGTCAGTGCCGGGGTCTGGTGGACGTAGTAACCCGACTGCGGGCGTGCGCGAATCAGCCCCTGATCTTCGAGGTTGGCATATGCCTGAAGCACCGTCGCGTGGCTGACATTGAGCTGCGAGCTCATTTTGCGCACAGAAGGCACGCGCTCGCCGGGCTGATAGACACCACGCCGGATATCCTCAGCCAATTGCTGAGCGATTCGTTGATAGAGCAAGAGATTGGTCATGACGCAGCACTCGATTTCACGGGCATTTTATTCTTGTGTGAAACTTTACCGGAACAGTTTAGAAGTGTACTGGGACAGTTGCCACAATAGTCGACCATACAGTGCAGTGACAGCAAAAACTGTACTGCTTTTATGGATATGGCGCGATCCAATTCGCAGGCAAAAAAAACCCGGCACCGCTGAGGGGGCCGGGTTTTCCAGTAACGCTGACCTTAGCGGGCAGCGCCGAGCTGGCCTTTTTCGTCGGAGAACACAATTTCGACCCGGCGATTCTGCGCGCGCCCCCGCTCGGAAGCGTTGGCCTCTACCGGATACTCATCGCCGTAACCTTCGACCTGAATACGTTTATCGTCGATCCCCAGATCGATCAGCATGTCAGCCACTGACTGGGCACGGTCGCGAGACAATTGGAGATTGTCCTGCTTGCCGCCCGTGCTGTCGGTATAGCCTTCGATACGCACCACACGCTTGGGGTTGAGCTGAAGGAACTGGACGATTTTCAGTACGGTGCGGTTTGCCGAGTTTTTCAGCTCGGCTTCACCGGTGTCGAACAGCACATCCCCCAGGGTCATGACCAGACCGCGATCAGTCTGGGTCGTAGCCAGGTTGATGATTTGCTCTTCCAGCCATTTACCCTGTTGTTGCACGCTGAGCAGTTTGTTCTCGCGCAACGCCAACTGCAGGCGCTGACGCTCCAGCTCAAGCTTGGCCCCACGTTCGTCATTCAGCGCTTGCTCGGTGTGCTGACGAGCAATTTCGCTGTAACGCTGACTCAGGTAAGCGTAATGCTTAACATCCGCGCCGCTGCCCCAGTAGGTCGACAGGCGATCAGCCCGGGCAAGCGACTCACCCGCCCGAATCACATCCTTGGGCGCGATGCGCAGCACATTCGAATCTTCCTTGACCTTCTGAAAGTCAGCGCTGGCTTGTTGCAATGCCGCCGCGCTGTGTTGACCTGCGCAGCCAGCAAGCCCTGCACAACCCACCAGCAGCAAACCGCCCAGAATGGTGTTTTTCAGGCTCATTGGGCATCTCCCAGTTGCTTGCGCAGGCGAGTGATGCGGGTGTTGAGCACGTTCAGCTTTTCCTGACTTTTCACTGTCAGAACCTTGGCCTCGGCCAGACGCGCGTCCAGTTCTGCCTGTTCGGCCTGCATCCGCGCATCCTTGAAGGCTTGAGTGGTCATGTCGGCCTGAGCCTGAGCGAACTTGCCTTCAGCGAGTTTCAGCTCTGGCACGTCTTCAGTCGTTGCCCCAACAGCGGCGGCCTGCTCCAGGGCCCGTTCGGTCAAACGCAATTGTTCATTCGGCGCCGGATCGGCAGCACAACCCGCCAGGGCCATAACGGCCATGGCAGCGAAAAGAGGTCGAAGAGTCACTAAAAATCCCTACTGTTTTGGGGTGCTGACGGGTTGCTGCAAGTGTGCTTTCCAGCGCTCCAGATTGCGCTGCAGCAGGGCCTGCGTCAGGCCGGACGCGGGCAATTCTGTCATCTTTTTCGACAACTGTCCGCGTAACCATGGATCGTTGCAGGCAGAGTTGCGGGAAATGGCGAGGAACAGCCCCGGTCGATCGATCGGTTGTGGGTACGCTTGCACATCATTGGCCATGCCCAATGTCTGCGCCATGGCCATCCCGGTATAACGCCCGGCGAGCACATAGTCCGCGTCACCCAATAGCAACTTCTGAAAAGCCTGTGTCAGGTTTGGTAGACTCATCAAGGTCAATTGTTCTTGTGCGTAGGCCTCGAAAGGTTGTGTCAAACGAGCCTTTGCCGAGACTGCGCCAACATGCCCACGCAAATCCTGCGCCTCGTTGTAGACCAATGCCGAGCCCTTGCGGGTCCAGACCAGGTAGTCGTTTTCCAGCAACGGCGGCTGGATGTAGTCCAGTGATTCGAGCTGATTGTCCATCAGAGGCGCGTCGGCCAGCATGTCGATACGCCCGCTACGCACTTCATCCAACGCTTGAGATCGATTGCCGGCGTACAGCAACTCGACCTTGATCCCCAACTCCCCCGCCATCTGCTGCAACAAGTCGGCGCTGGTACCGATCAAGTGCACCGGGTCTTGCGGGTCTTGCCACAGATACGGTGGTGCATCCGGACTGCCGGTCACCACCAGACGCTCGCATTTGCCCGCAGCGACTGACAGCAAGGGCAAAGCCGACAGGCTCAGCAACACCCACAAGCCGCTCCAGCAACGCAAATCCATGGCGTATTTCCCCACACTCAAATCGCAGACAATAAAAAACCCGGCCAAAAGGCCGGGCTCTTTATAAGTCAAGCTGCTGGATTAGACCAGCTTCTCAAACTCGGGGATAGCTTCGAACAAGTCCGCCACCAGGCCGTAATCAGCCACCTGGAAGATCGGCGCTTCTTCGTCCTTGTTGATCGCAACGATCACTTTGGAGTCTTTCATGCCGGCCAGGTGCTGGATCGCGCCGGAGATACCGACCGCGATGTACAGCTGTGGCGCAACGATCTTGCCGGTCTGACCGACCTGCATGTCGTTCGGTACGAAACCTGCGTCGACCGCAGCGCGGGAAGCGCCAACAGCAGCGCCCAGCTTGTCGGCCAGGGCGTACAGGTGCTTGAAGTTGTCGCCGTTCTGCATGCCGCGGCCGCCGGAAACGACGATCTTGGCAGCGGTCAGTTCCGGACGATCGGACTTGGCCAGTTCTTCGCCGACGAAGCTGGAAGTGCCAGCGTCGTGAGCCGCCGCAACCGCTTCAACGGCAGCCGAACCACCAACAGCTGCAACCGGGTCGAAACCGGTAGCACGCACGGTGATGACTTTTACCGAAGCGTTGGACTGAACGGTAGCGATGGCGTTGCCGGCATAGATTGGGCGCTTGAAGGTGTCAGCGCTTTCAACCGAGATGATCTCGGATATCTGGTCAACGTCCAGCTGAGCGGCAACGCGCGGCAGGATGTTTTTGCCGTTGGAAGTCGCGGCCGCCAGGATATGGCTGTAGCCCTTGCCCAGCTCAGCTACCAGCGGAGCAACGTTTTCTGGCAGTTGGTGTGCGTAGGCAGCGTTGTCGGCTACCAGCACTTTGGCCACGCCAGCGATTTTCGCGGCAGCTTCAGCTACAGCGCCAACGCCCTGACCGGCAACCAGTACGTGGATGTCACCACCGATTTTGGCGGCAGCGGCCACGGTGTTCAGCGTGGCTGGGGCCACTACTTTGTTGTCGTGTTCGGCGATTACCAAGATAGTCATGATCAGATTACCTTCGCTTCGTTTTTCAGTTTCTCGACCAGTTCAGCCACCGACTTGACCTTGATGCCTGCGCTGCGTGCAGCCGGCGCTTCGACTTTCAGGGTTTTGTTGGTAGAGGCGGTGGAAACGCCCAAAGCGTCAGGAGTCAGCACTTCAAGCGGCTTCTTCTTGGCTTTCATGATGTTTGGCAGGGACGCATAGCGCGGCTCGTTCAAACGCAGGTCGGTGGTGACGATGGCCGGCAGTTTCAGCGAAACCGTCTGTGCACCGCCGTCGATTTCGCGGGTCACGGCAACTTTGTCGCCAGTGACTTCGACTTTCGAAGCGAAAGTGCCCTGACCGTATCCGCTCAGTGCAGCGAGCATCTGGCCAGTCTGGTTGTTGTCGCTGTCGATGGCTTGTTTGCCAAGGATCACCAGCTGAGGCTGTTCCTTGTCGACAACAGCCTTGAGCAGCTTGGCAACGGCCAGGGAAGTCAGGTCTTCGGTGGATTCGACGAGGATGGCGCGGTCGGCACCCAGAGCCAGCGCGGTGCGCAGTTGCTCTTGAGCGGTGGACGGGCCGATGGAGACGACGACGATTTCAGTCGCAACACCTTTCTCTTTCAGGCGTACGGCTTCTTCCACTGCGATTTCGCAGAAAGGGTTCATCGACATCTTGACGTTAGCGAGATCGACGCCGGAGTTGTCCGCTTTGACGCGAACCTTGACGTTATAGTCGACCACTCGTTTGACAGCTACAAGAACCTTCATGGATTCCTCGTTACTCTCCGGTGAAAAGAAAGTCGCCTAGGCGAACCTGGCGGTTGATGCTCATCGGGTACAAGGGCACCTCTAAAAACGCCGGCATTTGTAATGGGTGACCCTGCTCACGAAGCGTAATGACCGTTCGTCAGTCGTGACTAACGAGTCATTCTTTGTCGCGACGTGTAAACTTCGCGCCAAACCTGCGCTGCGCGTCACCTTGTACTGCCTTCGCCCTGTCTTTAGAGGTGCTCTTGAAACCAACAGTCAGCCTACGGCGAGCGCAAAACCGCCCGTATCTTGACCGGAACACCTATTCCGGTCAATACGCCAAAATGGCCAGTCATAAGCCGCGCTTCTTTGATTTCTCTGGGCTGGAGCAAATTCAAACAAACGTTTGTATTGGACGCTAAGAGTGGTGTAGATATAATGCGCCGCCTAGAGAGAAAGGTGGCTCATCGATTGTCCTCTCCCAGCGTTGTGCAGGGATTCATGGATGCGACACCAAACCTCCAATTAGAAAAAAAACTGTTGAGCCTTGAGTAGGAGATAACCTGTGGAACGCGAATACATGGAATTCGACGTGGTCATCGTCGGTGCCGGCCCCGCTGGTCTTTCCGCCGCCTGCCGATTGAAGCAGAAGGCCGCCGAAGCCGGTAAGGAAATTAGCGTCTGCGTGGTCGAAAAAGGCTCCGAAGTCGGCGCTCACATTCTGTCTGGCGCGGTGTTCGAACCTCGGGCCCTGAATGAATTGTTCCCTGACTGGAAAGAACTCGGCGCACCGCTGAACACTCCGGTCACTCGCGATGACATCTTCGTTCTCAAGAACGCCGATGGCGCGATCAAGATTCCAGACCTCTTTGTGCCCAAGACCATGCACAACGAAGGCAACTACATCATCTCCCTGGGCAACCTGTGCCGCTGGCTGGCTCAGCAGGCCGAGAACCTGGGCGTAGAGATCTACCCAGGCTTCGCTGCTCAGGAAGCACTGTTCGACGAAAACGGCGTGGTACGCGGGATCATCACCGGCGACCTCGGCGTTGACCGTGAAGGCAATCCGAAAGAAGGCCTGTACACCCCAGGCATGGAGCTGCGTGGCAAGTACACGCTGTTCGCCGAAGGCTGCCGTGGCCACATCGGCAAGCAACTGATCAAGCGTTTCAACCTCGACACCGATGCCGACGCCCAGCACTACGGCATTGGCCTGAAAGAAATCTGGGAAATCGATCCGGCCAAGCATCAGCCAGGCCTGGTGGTACACACCGCCGGTTGGCCGCTGGACATCATGGGCACCGAAAACACCGGTGGCTCGTTCCTCTATCACCTGGAAAACAACCAGGTTGTAGTCGGCCTCATCGTTGACCTGTCCTACAGCAACACTTACCTGTCGCCGTTCGACGAGTTCCAGCGCCTCAAGCATCACCCGGTGCTCAAGCAGTACCTGGAAGGCGGCAAGCGCATCAGCTACGGTGCGCGCGCGATCTGCAAAGGAGGCCTGAACTCGCTGCCGAAGATGGTCTTCAAGGGCGGCGCACTGATCGGTTGCGACCTCGGCACCCTGAACTTCGCCAAGATCAAAGGCAGCCACACCGCGATGAAGTCCGGCATGCTCGCCGCTGACGCCGTGGCCGACGCCCTGTTCGCAGGTTCCGAAGGCGCTGATGAACTGAACAGCTACGTTGAATCGTTCAAAGCCAGCTGGCTCTACGAAGAACTGTTTGCCAGCCGCAACTTCGGCCCGGCGATCCACAAGTACGGCGCTATCGTCGGCGGTGGTTTCAACTGGCTCGACCAGAACATCTTCGGCGGCAAACTGCCGTTCACCTTGCACGACACCAAGCCTGACTACGCATGCCTCAAGCTGGCTGCCGACAGCAAGAAGATCGACTACCCGAAACCAGACGGCAAACTCAGTTTCGACAAACTCAGCTCGGTGTTCATCTCCGGTACCAACCACGAAGAAGAACAGCCTTGCCACCTGAAGCTGGCCGACGCGAGCATCCCGATCAGCAAGAACCTGCCGCTGTACGATGAGCCCGCTCAACGCTACTGCCCGGCTGGCGTGTATGAAGTGATCACCAAGGAAGACGGCGAGAAGCGCTTCCAGATCAACGCCCAGAACTGCGTGCACTGCAAGACCTGCGACATCAAGGACCCTGCGCAGAACATCACTTGGGTAACGCCGGAAGGTGCTGGCGGCCCGACTTACCCGAACATGTAAGTCGTAGACTTGAACATCAAGGCTCCCGAACGGGGGCCTTTTTGTTAGCTGATGAAAAGAGTGCTGACATCAAGCGACCCGCTCATCTCCCGGATTACGCTCGAAGTAGCGCTTATACTCGCGACTGAACTGCGACGTGCTCTGATAACCCACCCGATGCGCAACCTGCGCCACCCCCAGCCCTTCCGACAGCAACAACTGCTGCGCCTTGAGCAATCGCAAGCGCTTCAAATACTGCACCGGCGACAACAAGGTGCTGCGCTTGAAATGCTCGTGAAAGGTCGACGTACTCATGTTCGCGCAACTGGCCAGCGTCTCGACGTTCAGCGGCTCCGTAAAGTGCGCGTGCAAATGACTCAAGGACGCCGCAACCCGGGCAAATTGTCCCTGTTGCTCGACCAACGCCCGCAGCACATCAGCCTGCGGACCGCGTAACGCCACGAACAACAACTCACGCAACCGCGCCTGCCCCATGACCTGACATTCCAGCGGATCGTGCAGGCAGTGCAACAAGCGCTCGACACAGCCACGCATGCCGTCATCGAGTACCGCCGAGGCCATGGATTCGGGTGTTTGCGCAGGCGTATTGCGCCCATGCACCAACCCCATGGCCAACACCAGTTCGCCCAAAATCGCGCGGTCGATGGCAATCGAAACCCCGAGCAATGGTGCATCAGCCATGGCAAAGGTTTCGCATTCGAACGGCACCGGCAGCGCCTGAATCAGGTAATGCCCGGCACCGTATTCCAGCGTACGCGCGCCCAGATAGGCGACTTTGCTGCCCTGGGCAATGATCATCAGGCTTGGCTCATAGATCTGCGGACCACGCGCCACATCGCAGCTGGCTCTGAGTACGTGCACGCCGGGCAAGCGCGTCGGCACGAAACCATCGCCGGTCGCCAGCGGCTGTATCAGCGCAACCAGTGCGGCATTGGCATCGAGATGACGGGTCAACAACATGGCAAAAACTTCGCGAAAAAAGGGATGAAAACATCATCGCAGGTCTGAGCGCCAATGCGACCGATCCACCGAGGATGCCGGAGGAATAGGCATAAGACGCGGAGGAATCGTCATGGCCGCCCCAGCGGACGGCGCGGAAAATGGCCGACCTCACCCGTCACTGATTTTGCGAGGTTCACCATGTACACCGCCATCGGTTACGCCGCCCAGTCGGCCACCACTCCCCTCGCCCCGATGACCTTCGAACGTCGCAGCCCGCGTGCCGACGACGTAGCGATCGAGATTCTCTACTGCGGCGTCTGCCATTCCGACATCCACCAGGCCCGCAACGAATGGGGCATCGCGGTTTACCCGTTGATGCCAGGCCACGAAATTGTCGGCAAAGTCACCGCCATCGGCGCCAATGTCACCGCCCACAAGATCGGTGATCTGGTTGGCGTCGGCTGCATGATCGACTCATGCCGCCACTGCGAAGCCTGTCATGCCGATCTTGAGCAATATTGCCTCGAAGGTCCGACCATGACCTACGCGACCCCGGACCGGGTCGACGGCAGCAACACCATGGGCGGTTACTCCGACTGCATCGTAGTCAGCGAGCACTTCGTCGTACGTATCCCCGAGACACTCGACCCGGCCAGCGCTGCGCCGATTCTCTGCGCGGGCATCACCACCTACTCGCCACTCAAACACTATGGCGTCAAAGCTGGCGACAAAGTCGGCATTCTCGGCATGGGCGGCCTCGGTCACATGGGCATCAAGTTTGCCAAGGCCATGGGCGCTGAAGTGACACTGTTCACCCGCTCGGCGAGCAAGGCCGAAGAAGGTCGCCGCCAGGGCGCAGACCACGTGATCGTCTCCACCGATGCCGAGCAGATGAAGGCGGCTGCGGGCCAGTTCAACTTTTTGCTCGACACCATTCCGGTGCAGCACGATCTCAACCCGTACCTCGATACGCTGCGCTTCGACGGCGTGCACATCCTGGTCGGCCTGATCGAGCCGATCGACCCGCCCGTCCACGCCGCCAAACTGGTGCTGGGTCGTCGGGTGCTGGCCGGCTCGTTGATCGGGGGTATCGCAGAAACCCAGGAAGTGCTGGATTTCTGCGCCGAGCACAACATCACCTGCGACATCGAAATGCTCGACATCCGACAGATCAACGAGGCTTACAGCCGCATGATCGCAGGTGACGTGAAGTACCGCTTCGTCATCGACATGGCAACGCTTAAAGCCTGAGTCAGGCCCTGTCGCTCAGCGGAGCAATCCACCGGGCTGTGAGCTCTTCGACCCAAGAGTCCCGCCCGGTTTTTTTCATCTGGGCCTGCCAATCCACCCTGGATCAGAGCCCGTCGCCAGGGACATAGAGCTTTATTGTTTCAGGCTCATCGGCCCCCACTTGATGGGTGTAGCCCAAGGAGTCGGTCACACCCGCCTCCTGACGCCCATCCATGCGCACAATAATGTAGGGAGCGTCCGGTTTCGCCAAGCCGGTTTCCTGGTTAACAACGCGGTACTTGTCTTTATAGGGCGCAAACGAACTCAACAGCCCACTGTAAGGCAAACTGCTGCATACACCGCCATGAACAATGGTCTCACCGCCATACCAAACCCATTCGTTGATGCAAACAGGCTCAAACAACAACCAGGAAAACGGACGATCTTCTGGCGGCAGAATCACATAGGCGGGTGAAAGGATCTGTTTATCCACCTCGGCAATGATGCGTGACGTCGGGATATACATGATCGTTGAATAGTACGTCTTGAAAAACCACGCAACACTCACGGTTTTACAAGGAATGTACTCCTGGGATTTCAGCAACGGGAGCAGCACCTCCTTCCTGATATCACGTTGAGTGCTGTGATGATCGCTATCCTCGGTAAATCTGACCGAGGTCCAGAACTCGTAGCGACGATCACCCTCAACAAGATGAGCATCCTCCAGAAAACCTCGCATCGACAAGGTCATATTGTGATTATTTGAAAAGTTCCTATCACCGTCCAGTGAGCACGTAATCCACGCATTGACACCATCGTTGATACCGTTGGACTTGTAGATGTTCGCCAAGTCCCGATCGGACCTGAAACGTAACTCATACTGACCATAGCCTTGGTGTTTGATCGAGGTAAACTCAACCCGCGCATCAGGTACGCGTAACTGCATGCACGATGAACACAAAACAACCATCAACACCCATAGCATCCGTACCATTTTCATTCCCAAGATAACGCTCCATTCCCCAAAAACCTGCTCATCCCACCGCACGTCTGATCAGACGTTAGCGGCTTATAACTTGGCCCCTAGCTCTGCCGACAGCCGAGCCGTGACTCCTTTGATCAAGGGAATAAGCTCGGCCATTTTCTCCAGCGGCATGTACGGAACTGTGCTGGCGATGCTGATGCCCGCGACGATCCGCCGACTGGCGTCGCGAACCGGCGCCGCCACACAGCGGATCGACGGTTCGTTGTCTTCCAGGTCGAAGGCATAACCACCCGCCACATAATCCAGCATGCGCTGCTGAAACTGCTCCCAGGATTGCTCCGGGTGCTGCGGCCAGAACTGACTCTTCCCACCCGCCGGCAAGCTGATCTGATACAACCGCTGCCACTCTTGCTGCGAGTCATCGAGCATCAGCGCCTTGCCGATCCCGGTGCGCGCCAGCAGCATGCGATGACCGACTCGCGAGCGCATTTCCGGGCCATTGCGCCCCGGAATCTTGTGCAAGTACAACACCTCGTCGCCTTCACGGATCGCCAGATGGATGGTGTCGCCGGTCAACGCCGACAACTCGTCCAGATAGGGCCCGGCAAGGGTCACCAGCGGCAGCTCTTCGCGGGCCTGAAAACCCAACTCGATCAACTTGGGCCCGAGCAGGTAACCCACTTGCGGCACCACGCGCAGGTATCTCTCGTCCACCAGGCAACTGGCCAAGCGGTGCGTGGTGCTGCGGGTAGTGCCGATCAGCCGGGCGATTTCCTTGAGATCACGAGCACCGCCAGCCACGGCATGCACCACCGCCAAACCGCGCAGCAACGTTTGCGTGCCGGTTGGCGCGGCATTTTTCGAGCGCTCTTCCTGCATAGTCCAGCCTTACCGTTAAGCGAGTGAACGGGCGGCATTATGGTTGCCCCCGTGCCGTCACTACAACTCGAAGTGCAGCGCGTTCCAGGCCGCGACATACGCCTTGGCCCGAACGGCTACTTCCTCAGGCGTGAGTCCCGACTTGAACAACCCGGAACCCAGGCCAAAGCCTTTGACGCCTGCCTCGACAAACGCCTGCATGTTGTCTGGAGTAATCCCGCCTACCGGCAGCAGCACGGTCCCGGCCGGCAGCACTGCCAGCCAGGCCTTGACCACCGCCGGGCCCATTTGCTCTGCCGGGAACATCTTCAAGACATCCGCGCCTTCGGCCAGTGCAGCAAAGGCTTCGGTCGGCGTGGCAACGCCAGGCGACAAGTACAAACCCGCCGCCCTGGCCGCACGCAACACCTTGGGATCACTGTGAGGCATGACGATCACCTGGCCGCCGGCCGCTTTCACCTGCAGGACCTGTTCCGGGGTCAGCACCGTACCGGCGCCGATCAGGCAATCGGCGGGCAAGATGCTGCGCAGGATGCGGATGCTTTCGTACGGTTCGGGGGAGTTGAGTGGCACTTCAATGACGCGAAAACCTGCCTGATACAACACCTCCCCGATGGCCGCCGCCTCTTGCGGGCGCAGGCCGCGAAGGATTGCGATCAGGCCGTTTTTCGCCAGTGCTTGCTTGAGCATGTCAGACCTCTTGGTAGTTGAACCCAGACGGTTCAGCCGAGCAGCCCGGCCGCTTCGGCCAAGTGCCATAAACCGCGCTCGGTGGTCTGTTCGGCCAGGCTCACCCGAGCAAAACCGCAGGTATCGAGAGCCCGGCTGTAGCGGGCACAGAGTTGGGAGTTGCCGATCAAGATGATCGAGGGCTGTTGATCGCTGTGGCGTCGACGACGCTGTACGTCGACAAGAGCCGAGAGCTCGTGGCCGATCAACAGGCCCGACAGATAATCGGCTTGCTCGACCGGGCTCAGCTCGCCTGTCAGACCAAGGCTGCGGGCACTGAACAACGTCGAAAGAGGACCGATGTCGCCGTCAGTGGACAACGCCACCCGCACACCGCAATCAAACGCCGCGCCGTCAAAGGGCGCACCGCGCTGTTGGGTACGCCCAAGAATGCTGTGCTCACTGAGCACAGCGAACAGCTCGCCGGTCATGAACGTGTCGAAGTGCACGATACAGCCGTCGGCCACTTCCACCCATTTCGAATGGCTACCCGGCAAGCCGATCAACAGATTGTCCCCCGCGCCGACAGGCAGACTCTGCAACACGCCGAGGACCTGGGTCTCTTCGCCACGCATCACATTCGGCAGCCGCGAACGCTGGATGACACCGGGCACGATATGCACATCGACGCCGCGCAAGCTGCGCACGCTTTGTAGAGAATGACCAAGATTGGCAACATTCGCCGGAGTATCGCAGTAAGCCACTTCACGCCAGCCCTGCGCACTGCCGACCATGCCACAGGCGATCACCGGAAGACCGGGCTGCGCATCGAGCCAATCACCGCAGGCCTCGTCGAATGCCAGTTCAAAACCATCGGCACACAACTGGCCGGCGATCACCCGCGGCGCTTTCGGCAACTGCATGATCCCCGATGCCAGTGACCGCTGATCGAGGACGCCACCATTCGGGCCGAGCTTGTACGCACGAAGGGACGTCGTCCCCCAATCGAGCGCGATCAATTGCGCCAGCATCGCTTCACCTGTTTTGTGTTTGGCAGTGAGTGAGCTGGACTATAAACCTTGCGAAATAAAAATCTCAATATGTAAATTTAATTCCCACATATTGGGATGCAATAAAAACCATTCTTGATCTTTCGCTCCGAACCCGATGCTTTCTGAGCAAAATTTCACCGCAGCAGATTCACCCAGACCGAGCCGATCGGTATCCCCTCACCTGAGCCATTGATGCTCAAATTCGAACCGTTCGTCCTGACGTAGGGACGGTGTGCCCGTTTCACCTGCCAGTCTGACTGAAAGAACCAACACCTTTATTTCTTGTTCATTGCTTTCAATAAGTCTGCCGTAGGAACGCGCATAACTGTTGAGAAGTAGGTCTTGTAGGAGGTGGTATGGACTCGAAACACGCAAGAAATGTAGTCTCGCTTCATCAGCAGACGACTCAAGTCATTCCCGCCGAGAATAAACTCGCCCCCCTTTCCCTCTGCTGACTCGCTAAACATTACTTCCGACCTATAGCCCTCCCCAACCGTATTCCCGGCCAACTCAACACTTCCGACACCAGATCGATATATAGGGTGTGCCATCGAAAAATTAACATCATCTTCAAGAGCACAAACAAGCCCCTGCCCAATTCGAGATTTAAACAAGTCAAGAATGGCAACATCCGAGGTAAAATAAATTTGATAGATCCGCGAATTTTGAAATCTCTCAACACCTGAATATTCAAGTGTCGCAATTGGCTTACCATGATTCAGGGAGCAGGAAGTACACACCACAACCAGACCCAGCAGTAAAAACTTATACACGCATTCTTACCCCCTGAAGCAATTCAAAATAGACCCGACAAAATGACCCTATCTTCAAGCCAGTCATTCCAACTCCAGATGGGGGGTACAGTCCTTCCTTACAGCCTGCAAAACCAACACACACTTACATTCCATTAATCGCCTTCAACAGATCTGCTGTTGGGACGCGCATGACTTTTGAAAAGTACGTTTTATAGGTCGTTGTATGCACTCGAAACACGCAAGAAATATAACCCCGCTTGAGCAACAACGGCTTCAAGGTATCTCCCTCGAGATAGATCTCTCCGCCCTTGCCCTCTTCAGAGTCAGTGAAAATCATATTTGCCCTGTAGCTGGCCTGCTCTTTATCTTTAACCAACTCAACCAATCCGAAGCCCGAGAGCTTAATGTGATGTGCCTGCGCAAAGTCGAGATCATCATCCAGCGAACAAACAAGCCCTTCACCAATTCGAGACTTAAACAACTCAAGAACAGGCTCACTCGAATTAAAATAAATCTGATAGATACCCGTATTACGAAGTTCCTCAACGCTTAAGTACTCCAGCGTCGCGACAGACCTTCCATGATCAAGCGAGCAAGAAGAGCACGCCAAGATCAAGCCCCACAAGCTCAACTTCCGCACCAAAAAATGGCTCACCGACCAAGACCCCCCAACAGATCGGAGGTAGGTACAGGCATTGGATTCGAAAAATAGGTTTTATATTTAGTCGTATGAACCCTGAAACTGCAAACGATGAACTCCCGTCTTTTCAACACCTCATCCAACGCTTCACCTGTGAGAAGACTTTCTTCCCCCTCCGACTCTCCAGTCTCTCGAAACATCACTCTTGAGACATAATGCCCACCTGCAGGGTCTTTCACATACTCTACCGACCCTCTTCCTGAACGTTTGACGTAGTGTCCAATCGAAAAATCGATATCATCCTCCAGCGCGCACACCAACCCCTCACCGATTGCAGACTCAAACAGTCCTAAAAGATCTGTATCCGCTGTAAAGCCAATCTGATAAGCCACGCTGCCAGGAGTATGTTCAACACCCGAATAATTTAACGTCGCTATTGCTCTTCCATGATTAAAAGAACACGAAGCACACAATGAGACCAACATATAAAAAACAAACTTGCGCACCGTTATTCCTCCCTGAAATAGCTCAATATCGACCCTGCGCACCACTAACTCGGCATCCAGACGCGACACTAACGCGCGAATGGCTTTGCTGCCAGCGCGGCTGACGGTGCAAGGAATTTCTACAGACTGCTGAAGGATGACGTCAGTGGAGCCAAGGTTTTTCACCAGTCCATACAGACGCATTGACACCCAAAATCCGCTCATCGCCGTTCACTCGTTGATACGGCGAAGGCCTCACGGGCGCAGAAAAAAACAGTGCCAAAGGCATTGCAGGTGTCGTCCGTGAGCGCGCAAAGGGCGAACAGAATGCCGAACTAAAACGACCTCCACAACTTATTCGCGAAGACCTTCAAACAGGTCCTCGCGACAAATCATCTGCCCTCGGCAAACTCCCGCAACACCGCCCCATCCATGCGATAGCGCACCCACTCTTCCTGCGGCTGGGCGCCGAGGGACTTGTAGAAGTCGATGGCCGGGGTGTTCCATTCCAGCACGCTCCATTCGAAGCGGCCGCAGTCGTTGGCGCAGGCGATTTTGGCGAGGTGGCGCAGCAGTTGTTTGCCGGCGCCGCCACCGCGTTGCTCGGGGGTAATGTAGAGGTCTTCCAGGTACAGGCAGTTGCTGCCGAGCCAGGTCGAGTAGCTGAAGAAAAACACCGCGAAGCCAATCGGCAAACCGTCGCGCAGACAGATCAGGCCATGGGCGGTAGCGCCTTCGCTGAACAGGCTGCGCTCGATGTCGGCGACACTGGCGATGACTTCATGCCGGGCGCGCTCGTAGTCGGCGAGTTCGGTGATGAACGCGAGAATTTGTGGCGCATCACTGGGGGTGGCCGGGCGGATTTCGATCGACATGGACGTGCCTTGTGAACAGTTGAAACCGCCATACTATGTCGGCGATCAGCGCTCGTCACATGTCACTTCAAAACTTAATCTACGGGCGTCACCACAAAAGGATTGTTATGAGCCTCATTGCCTTCGCCCCACTGCAAAATCTCGCCTCAACCTTGCTGCCCCATGCGCTGGGGCCGTCCGAGGATGGCGCCCATGATCTGTCGCACTTGCAACGGGTGTGGCGCAACGTTCAGCAGATTCAAACCGAGGAAGGTGGAGACCTTGAGGTACTGCTGGCGGCAGTGTTGCTGCACGACTGCGTGGCGGTGGAAAAGAACTCGCCGCTGCGTTCTCGGGCATCGCAACTGGCCGCGGAAAAAGCCTCGGCAATCCTCAGCCAGTTGAATTGGCCCGAGCACAAAAGCGCAGCAGTCGCTCACGCCATCGAGGCCCATAGCTTTTCGGCGAGCATCACGCCGACGACCCTGGAAGCGCAAATCCTCCAGGACGCCGACCGCCTCGACTCCCTTGGCATGCTCGGCGTTGCGCGCACGTTTTACATCGCCGGACGGATGGGCAGCACGCTCTACGACGCGCAAGATCCCACGGCAACATCCCGCGAGTACGACGACAAACGTTTTTGCCTCGACCACTTCCAGACCAAGCTTTTGCACTTGGCCAACGGCTTCCAGACGCCGACTGGCAAGCGCTTGGCCCAACGACGCCACGAGCGTCTGAAGCGCTTCATGGACGAGTTCATCGAGGAGATCGGTTTACTGCCCAGCGCCGTCTGAAGCCATTACTCCGCCTTCAGCTAACCCTGAAATCGCTAACCACAGAACATACGCCACGACTGCCTGTGTTAGATAAGTCACCGATAAAACCTATAGGTAAAGAGACTTGTCCATGCCCAGTCGCAATACCCCGGACACCGCCGTTTCAGGAAAACTGTTTGGTCTGTTCTGCCTCGCCAGTTACCTGCTTTCACTGTCCTACGGCTCGACCTTTTTGCTCTCGCTGCTGATCAGTTCACGTGGAGGTAATGAGCATGATGCCGGCAGCGTGATCTCGGCGGCGATGCTCAGCACGTTCGCGGCGGTGATCCTGTCGGGACACTTGTCGGACCTGCTCGGCGCTGCGCGTTCGATTGCCGTGTTCGGCGGCTTGCTGGTGCTTGCCAGCCTGGGCTTTGCCCTGACCCCGGGTTTCGGCAATGCCCTGCTGTTTTTCGGCCTGACGCTGGGGCTGGGTTGGGGCGTGTTTTACACCCTGGGGCCGATTATCGTGGCGATGCTGGTCGCGCCCGCACAACGCGCCAGGTACTTCGCGCTGCTCTCGGGCAGCATGATGACTGGCATCGGCTCGGGACCATTGCTCGGGCGTGCGGCCAGCGCCCTGGGTTATCCGTTGACCAGCGCATTTTATCTCACCGCACTGGCAAGCCTGATCGGTGCGGTGCTGTTCTGGCGTTTGAGCGTCGCACTCAAACAACGCCCGAATCAGTTGGGCGAAGCGGCAGTTTCACGGATTTCCTGGGCAGCGGCCGCGCAGGTGATGTCATCCAAAGCACTGTTTCCCATTGTCATGGTCGGCCTCGGTGGCTGCGTGTTTGGCGGCCTGTCGAGTTTCCAGACCAGCTACGCCGCCTCCCGCTCGCTGGACTACTCGCTGTTCTTTCTCGGCTTTATGAGTGCTGCGATTACCAGCCGCATGCTGATCGCCAGTTTCGTGGTCAAGCGCGATCCCTATTGGGCATCCTGCTGGTTGTCAGGGTTGATGGTGGTGTCGATTCTGATGTTCGGCTTCGTAGTCGACGATGCCTTCACTTACCTGATAGCTGCCGTTGTGCTGGGTATCGGTTACGGGTTGACCTATTCGGTCATCAACGGCCTGGCCGCCAATGAAGCACCGGCGGGCAGCACTTCCCAAGCCTTGTTGCTGTTCAGTCTCGGGTACTTCGTGGGCGTGTTTGGCTTCCCCTTGCTGGCCGGCCAGATCATCGTCGAGCAGGGTCTGCCGACGTTGTTGCTCACGGTATTGGCACTGGCGCTGCTGAACTGGTCGATCACCATTGGCCGCCTGCTGTGGCGCTGGGCAACCACCAGGAAGGCACTGCAAGAGGCGTAGATAGAACCGGTGCGACATGTCCGGAGCAATTTGTACCATCGCGCTTTGTAAACTACGGTTAGCCGCGACAGATCAAGCAGTCAATAGCATCTGTTCCACTTGAATCCGCTATCGACAGGTATAAGCATGAACATGGATGCGTCTACGCAATACCCGATTGTTTTGGTTCACGGCCTTTTCGGTTTCGATACGATTGCCGGTTACCCCTACTTCTTCGATATCAAGGAAGCTCTGGAACACGCGGGCGCTCGGGTGTTTACGGTCAATATTCCAGCCGTCAACGGCAATGAAGAACGCGGTGAAAAACTGCTCGAACAGGTCAACCGCATTTTGCAGGAAACAGGCGCCGCCAAGGTCAATCTGATCGGCCATAGCCAAGGTCCCCTGGCGGCACGCTACGTAGCAGCGCTGCACCCGGAAAAGGTCGCGTCGGTCACCTCTGTCAGTTGTCCCAACCACGGCTCGGAGATTGCCGACCAATTGCATAAGGCGCTGACACCCGGAGAGTTGCCCGAAACGTTCGTGCTGGCCTTGTTCAGCGCAGTCGGCACGTTCATTTCGCTGATCAGCGGCCACCCGCAAAACCCTCAGGACCCTCAAGCAGCTTTCGAATCGCTGACCAGCGCAGGGTTGGCTGAATTCAATCGCAAGTACCCGCAAGGGGTGCCGAAAGTCTGGGGCGGTGAAGGCAACGAAATTGAAAACGGCGTGTATTACTACTCCTGGAGCGGGATCCTGCAGAATTTCCAAACCCCGCAAATACTCGATCCGACCCACATCAACTGCATTGTGCTGTCGAAGTTATTTTATAAAGAGAAAAACGCCAACGATGGGTTGGTCGGACGATACAGCTCGCACCTGGGGAAAGTGATTCGCTCGGATTACCCCATGGACCACTTTGACGCCGTCAATCAAATGGCCGGGATCACCAGCTGGAACGTGAGCCCGGTCAGTCTCTATCTGGAACATGCTGCCAGGCTCAAGAGCAAAGGCTTGTAAGCCCATCGGCCATGGCCCGGTTTAAACACTGGGCCGTTTTCCAGGTTACGGCTCAAGACCGATAGGGAAAAACTCTCCGCCACTCCAGACACCCAACCAGCGTTGCCCGTCGATTTCGCGGGTCACGGCCAGTTCGACCAGTTGATAAAACACGTTGCGATGGATCAGCGCTTCAAGGTTGGTGCGTACATGCACGTAAGGCGCAGGCTCCTGGGTAACTGGATCGATCACTACCCGCAACGGATGCTCGGCACCCGCCTCGGTCTGCTCATCAACATTGGTGGTGAAGCGCAACAGCTGGGCTTCGCCCTCGCCCTCGACCTCCAGCATCACAGCAATGAAAGGCGCGTCATCGACCTTGATCCCGACCTTCTCGACCGGAGTAATCAGGAAGTAATCATCGCCGTCGCGGCGAATGATGGTGGAGAACAGCTTGACCATCGGCTTGCGCCCGATCGGCGTGCCCAGGTAATACCAGGTACCGTCGCGGGCGATGCGCATGTCGATATCGCCGCAGAAGTCGGGGTTCCACAAATGGACCGGCGGCAAGCCTTTGGATTTGGGGATTTGCCCCAACAGATCGTTAGCTTTCTGCGGACCACTCATGCTGCTCTCCTGGTGAATTACTGATCGCTCATGCCCAGCAGGCTGCGAGCGTATTGCGCCAGCGGCTGAGCGATCAAGTCTTCTGGCTTGTTGTCGTGGAACGTCAGTAAACCGCCACGACTCTTGATTCGCGCAGTATCGATCAAATACTGGGTGCTGGTCTCGATCAGCATGATCTGAATCACTCCACTGTCGAGCCCCAGGCGATCCACGGCGCCCTGATCGAGCAACTCATCCGAGTTGCCGATACGGTCGTCGGCCTTGGCAAAACGAGTGTAGAGCAGGTAATGCGCGCCAGCCGCACGCGCCTCACCCATCGCAGTGTCGAGGCCTTCGGGGGCGCGAGCACGACGGACCATCGGGAAATATTCGATAAAGCCGTTGAAGGCTTCTTCAGCGACCACGTTCGGCCGCGGGTAGGCACTACCCGGCGGCGCAAAAGCGCCTTGGGCGATGTAGATAAACGAGTCCGGCTGAATGCGCAGATTATTCACGCGATGGCTGTCGCTGTGATCAAGCAGACCAGAGTCGCTCATGTGGTAGCGAACCCCTTCGCCCATGTCGCTGACATTCATGCAGCCGCCAAGCGCCAAAAAGGCCAGCAGCAAAACCAGGCTACGCATCCTATCCTCCAGAGGCCGGTGACGGAAAACCGGCGAATGTCGGCAGGATGCAGCTTCCGCGCCAGTCCTTGAGGACTTGAACATTTCCAGATTGAAATGAGGACCTGTGGCGAGGGAGCTTGCTCCCACTCGGTGGCGCAGCCGTCGTAAAACGGGTAAATGCGGTATGCCCGACAGGTCGCGGGGATATGTTTTCAGGGCCGCTTCGCGACCCAGCGGGAGCAAGCTCCCTCGCCACAGAGATTTATCAGCCGCCGATAATCTTCATGATTGTTGCACCACCAGAGAATGCCACTTCCTGCTTGTCGCCCAGAGCTTTAACCAACAGACGCTGAAGCGCCGGCAATGCTTGATGACGGGGCTTGTCCAGCAGGTCACCGACATAGTGGCGGTTACTCGACGACAGGCAGCCATGCAGCCAGCCAGTGGACGATAGCCGCAAGCGTGAGCACGTGCGGCAGAACGGCACGCTTTCATTGGCGATCACGCCGAAATAGCCGCGCCCCGGAACTTCGTAACGCACCGCCGTGGCATCCACCGGCGCGTCGGCCTGCAGGTACTCATAGCGCTCACCGATCAGGCCCAGCAACTGCTTGAGACTGACAAACTGCTGCAGGAATGCGTTTGAATCGCTGGCCAGATGGCCCATGCGCATCAGCTCGATGAAGCGCAATTCATAACCGCGCTCCAGGCAATAATCGAGCAGCGGCATCACTTGATCGAGGTTCTGCCCGCGCAACGGCACCATATTGACCTTGATCTTGATGCCCGCTGCGCGAGCCTGGTCCATGCCGTTGAGCACCGTCGCCAGATCGCCACCGCGTGCAATGCTGCGGAATGCATCGGCGTCCAGGGTATCGAGGGAAACGTTGATCCGCCGAATGCCGGCGTCCACCAGCAAGGGCAGTTTCTTCGCCAGCAACTGACCATTGGTGGTCAGGCTGATGTCGGCAAGGCCCATCTGCCCGACAGCCGTCATGAAGGTTTCCAGCTTCGGGCTCACCAGCGGCTCGCCACCGGTGATGCGCAATCGCTCGATGCCCGCGGCTTCGATCAGGTAGGCAACGCCGCGCGCCATGGCCTCGGCCGACAGTTCATCCTGCGCAGCCACCAGTCGCTTGCCATTGGGCACGCAATAGGTACAGGCGTAGTTGCAGGCGGAGGTCAGACTGACCCGCAAATTGCGGAACTGCCTGCCTTGTCGGTCAACGATCATGGATCACTCCGGCGAAAGTAGATTCGGAAGCGCTAAAACTTGACTCACAAATCAAGTTTTAGCAATACCTAAGCCTGAGTATATTCCTGGGGCACTGCGCCATACAGAGAAAACATGGCGCAATAAGGCATCTGAATGGTTCAGCTGCTCGGCGTGTCGGTATCGCGCTTGCGCTTGTTGCCCATGCGCACGCCGATGTCCATCAGGAACTGGAAGAAACCTTCCTGATCTTCCAGCACGTTGCTCCAGAACGGCGAGTGATACAGCGCGACAGCGCCGTGCACCAGCGCCCAGGAAGCGCAGTAGTGGAAGTACGGCGGCACGTCTTCAAGCTTGCCTTCGCTGATGCGGCCCTTGATCAACAAGGTCAGGCGTTCGAAGTTGGAGGCGCGAATCTTGTGCAACTCCTCGACCATCTCCGGCACCTGATTGCCCTTGACCACTTTCTCTTCCAGGCGATCGAACAACCGGTAACGTTGTGGATCGCGCATGCGGAATTCGAAGTAGGCCCGGGACAGGGCTTCCTTATCCTTATCGACATCGGCAGAGTGCAGCAGCTCGTTCAGGTCACGCTCGTAATCGAGCATCAGGCGCAGATAGATCTCCGCCTTGGACTTGAAGTGCTTGTAGATGGTGCCTTTGCCGATACCCACGGCATCAGCGATCATCTCGACGGTGACACTGTCTTCACCTTGTTCGAGGAACAGCTTGAGCGCGGTGTCGAGAATTTCTTGCTCGCGGCGACGAAACTCACGGACCTTACGAGGTTCTTTATGCATAAGAAAAGGTCTGTAGGGGTCAAAATACGAAGCCGCGTATTATGCCTAACTTGCGCCAAATTGCACGGATCATCCGACCATGACTATGTTTCTTGATGAATTTGTACAGGCTCCAGGCCTGCGTTATTTGAATCATGCAGCCGTTGCACCCTGGCCAAATCGCGCCGCCATGGCGGTGACACGCTTCGCTCAAGAGAACGTTTTACTGGGTGCACGGGACTATTCGGACTGGATGGACCTTGAACAACGCCTGCGTGAACGGCTGATGCGCCTGCTTAATGCACCGTCGACGGATGACGTCGCGCTGGTCAAAAATACTTCTGAAGCATTGTCTTTTGTCGCCTTCGGACTGCCATGGCAAAGCGGCGACCAGATCGTCATCAGCGATGAAGAATTCCCTTCCAATCGCATCGTCTGGGAAGCATTGGCGGCACAAGGCGTGGAAGTGGTGCAGGCCAGTCTCACCGGCGATGACCCGGAAGGCGCCCTGCTGGCAGCCTGCGGACCGCGCACCCGCTTGATGTCGGTGAGCGCGGTGCAATTCGCCAGCGGTCTGCGCCTTGACCTGCAACGCCTGGGTGCCGGCTGCAAACAACAGAACGTGCTGTTTTGCATCGACGCCATCCAGCAACTGGGCGCACTGCCCTTCGACGTCCAGAGCTATCAATGCGACTTTGCCATGGCCGACGGCCACAAATGGCTGCTCGGGCCAGAAGGCCTGGGGGTGTTCTATGTGCGCAGCGAATTGCGTGAACAACTGAAACTGCACGAATTCGGCTGGCACATGCTCGAACACATGGGCGATTACACTCGCACCGGATGGGAACCCGCCAAGAGTGCACGACGCTTTGAATGCGGTAGCCCGAACATGCTCGGGGCGATGGCGCTGGAAGCCAGCCTGTCGTTATTGGAAGAAGTCGGCATGGAGAACGTCGCCGCGCTGATCGCCGAGCGCGTGAAATGGCTGCAGGACGGCCTGAGCGCAATCCCCGGCGTCATACTGCATAGCCCGCTGAATCCAGCCCGGCGCGCAGGGATTCTTTCGTTCAGTATCGATGGCATCGATACTCAGACCGTTTACGAGGCCCTGAAAGCCGAACAGGTGGTCTGTATCCCACGTGGCCCAGGCATTCGTTTTTCACCGCACTTCTACACCGAAAAGCGCGTGATCGACGAAGCTGTCGCCATTGTCGCATCGATCGCCAGGCAGTGAGAACTCAAGCGAAGCGCCTGTATTCCAAATCTGTTTAAGAAACAGGAGGAGCAAACTGGACTCGGCGCAATAGTGATCAATACTTGAACTGTCGGCGTGGCATCTCCCCCAAGTGTTGCGCCGATGAAGGTACCAAAGGACCGCGTACCTTTGTTTTACTCCTAATGGTCTTAACCCGGATTCACCCCCCAGAACCCGGGTTTTTTTTGCCTGCGATTTGAGCCCGCGGCTCAACCCTGTCAAATCGACTTGACATGCGCCAACGGAAACAACCGCCTGAAGTTCTCCGTAGTCTGCCCGGCAAAGCGTTCGTAGGATTCGCCGCGCAACATGGCCAGAAACTCCGCGACATCCCGCACGTACTGCGGAAGGTTCGGCTTGCCGCGATGAGGGATCGGTGCCAGGTACGGCGAATCGGTTTCCACCAGCAGGCGGTCCGCCGGTACTTGCCGGGCCACATCGCGCAAGGCATCGGCATTGCGGAACGTCACGATCCCCGACAACGAAATATAAAAACCCAGATCCAGCGCGGCCTTGGCCATGTCCCAATCTTCGGTGAAGCAATGCAACACCCCCGCCTGCGGCAATGCTGCCTCACGCAATAACGCCAGCGTATCGGCGCGGGCGCCACGGGTGTGGACAATCACCGGTTTGCCGGTCTGCTGGGCCGCTTGCAGGTGCAAACGGAAGGACTCCTGCTGCAACTCGGCCGCTTCTGGCTCGTAGTGGTAATCCAGACCGGTTTCACCGATTGCCACCACCCGCGGATGATTGAGTTCCTGCAGCAGCCAGTCCAGCGCCGGCGCGGCGCCCGGCTGAACATCCAGTGGATGCACACCCACCGAACAATCGACATCGTCGTAACGCTCGGCGAGGGCCTTGACGTCCTTGGCGTTGTCGACACTGACGCCGATACAAAGAAAGTGCCCTACCCCGCGCTGACGAGCGGCGGCAAGTGCAGCATCCAGCGAGCCGTCGTGTGCGGCGAGGTCGAGACGGTCAAGGTGACAATGGGAATCTACGAGCATAAAAGACGGCAACTACATCGTATGAGTGGGACGGTCGGACTTCAGGGCTCCGACCAGGTAGGTTTCGATTCGGCTTCGGGCGGTGTCATCGCCTTCATTGAACTGCACGCCGACACCGGCGGCGCGATTGCCCTGAGCACCTTTGGGGGTAATCCAGGTCACTGTACCGGCTACCGGAATTTTTTCCGGTTCATCCATCAAGTGCAGCAGCATGAATACCTCGTCGCCCAACTTGTAGCTTTTGTTGGTCGGGATAAACAGACCGCCGTTCTTGATGAACGGCATATAGGCCGCATAAAGCACGGATTTGTCCTTGATGGTCAGGGACAGGATGCCGTTACGCGGGCCCGGGCTGACAAGTTCATTCATGCTGACCTCCATGGCTGATGATCAGAGTCTAGGCGCAGACGCTCACTTCGGGGCAGGCAAGGACACCCATTGCACCAACAGCGCTTCCAGCAACAACGCCGGATTGAGGTTGGCCTTGCTCATCACTTTCTGCCGCTGGGCGAGAATCCAGTCCTGAATATTCAAGACTTTTTCCTGGGCGGTTTTCTGCGCCAGGTACTGAATCACTTTGCGCATGTCCGCCAGGCCAAGCCCGGCTTCGTCCTGAGTCAGCTGATAACGCAGAATCAGGCTCGACCAGTCGCAGAACCAGTCGAACAGCTGCAACATCGGAATGGATTTCCACTCTTCGGCCAGCTGCGTTGGTGACTGTTGCTGCTTGAGCAACTTCTTCACGCCCTCGACGACCAGCGCACGCTGCTCACGCACGCCCTGCCCTTGCAGCTTGACCGCCGCCAGCGGCGAACCTGCTGCCAGGGTCAACAGTTCGACACGCTCCTCTTCAGTGCAATCGGGCAAGGCCTTGGCCAGCCATTGCAGGCTCATGGCTTCGCTCGGCAACGGACAGGCCTGTTGCACGCAGCGACTCTTGATGGTCGGCAGCAGACGGCTGGTCTGGTGACTGACCAGCAGCAACACCGTATCGCCCGAGGGTTCTTCGAGACTTTTCAGCAAGGCGTTGGCGGCGTTGATGTTCATCGACTCGGTGGGCTCGATCAGCACGACTTTGCGCCCGCCCATCTGCGCGGTCTGGACCACGAAGCTGACCAGATCACGCACCTGATCGACCTTGATTGCCTTATCGGCTTCTTCAGGTTCCAGGATGTAGTTATCGGGGTGGCTACCGGCCTTGAGCAGCAGGCAGGATTTGCACTCGCCGCAGGCTCCCTCTGCGGTTGGACGCTGGCAGAGCAAACTGGCCATCAGCCGCTCGGCCAGCGCACGCTTGCCGATCCCGGCCGGACCATGCAGCAAATAGGCGTGGGCGTGCTGGGCGCGACCGGCCAGCTGCTGCCAAAGGCTGTCTTGCCACGGATAGGCTTCAGCCACGGGCCCGCTCCAACAGACGCGGCAGCAAGGCATCCAGCGACTGCTGAACCTGTGCCAACGGCTGCGAGGCGTCCACCAGCAGGTAACGCGCCGGATCTGCCTCGGCACGCTTCAGGAACGCGCTGCGCACCGCCTCGAAAAACACTCGCCCCTCAAGCTCGAACCGGTCCAGTCGACCGCGAGCACTGGCACGCGCCATGCCGATTTCAATCGGCAAGTCGAACACCAGCGTCAGGTCCGGGCGCAGATCGCCTTGAACGAAGGTTTCCAGGGTCGCGATACGCTCAAGCGACAATCCGCGACCACCGCCCTGATAGGCGTAAGTCGAATCGGTAAAGCGGTCGCACAACACCACCGCGCCCCGCGCCAGCGCCGGGCGGATGACCTCGGACAGATGCTGCGCGCGCGCCGCGAACACCAGCAACAGCTCGGTATCGGGATTCATGACCTCATCGACCGGAGCCAGCAGCACGTCGCGGATTCGCTCGGCCAAAGGCGTGCCGCCAGGCTCGCGAGTCAACACGACTTCGATACCCTTGGCGCGCAGACGCTCGGCCAGGTATTCACGATTGGTGCTCTTGCCCGCGCCTTCCGGGCCTTCCAGGGTAATAAACAAGCCAGTCACAGGCAGTCCTTAGTCAGAGTCATTGCGGGCTTTGCGGCTCATCGGCACTCGGTACCGGAGCGGCAGCTGGAGCCGGAACGGGAGCCGGTTGCGGTACCGCCTCTGAAGCCGTGTCGGGCGACACCGGAGGAGTTGGTGCCTGCGCATCAGGCGTCGCGACCCCGTTGACCGGCGCAGGGCTGGAACGGTAATCGGCGCGTCGCTTGATCTGGAACTCGCGCACAGCACTGTTGTGGGCATCCAGGTCGTCGGAGAACACGTGACTGCCATCACCGCGCGCCACGAAATATAAACTGGTGCCGGACACCGGATTCAGCGCCGCGTGAATCGCTTCACGACCGACCATGGCAATCGGCGTCGGCGGCAACCCAGCAATCATATAAGTATTGTAGGGCGTCGGTTCTTTCAGGTGAGCGCGGGTCAATTTGCCGTTGTAACGATCACCCAGGCCATAGATCACGGTCGGATCGGTTTGCAGCAACATGCCGATCTGCATGCGCCGCACGAACACTCCGGCAATCTGCCCTCGCTCTTGCGGCACACCGGTTTCCTTCTCGACCAGCGAGGCCATGATCAGCGCCTGATAGGGTTCGGTATAGGGTGCGTCAGGGGAGCGCTTGTTCCACTCTTTTGCGAGGACGTCGTCGAGGCGCTCATACGCTTTTTCCAGCAGCTCGGCATCGGTCATGCCCCGCACAAAACGATAGGTGTCCGGGAAAAACCGGCCCTCCGGAAAGACTCCGGCGTGACCGAGCTTGTCCATCACATCGATGTCGCTCAGCCCGGCAAGGGTTTGTTGGAGTTTGTCATTTTTTGCCAGCGCCGCACGGACCTGATGGAAGTTCCAGCCCTCGACCAGCGTCAGGCTGTACTGAACCACTTCACCGCGCTGCCAAAGACCGATCAAGCCCTGTGCATTCATCCCCGGCAGCATACGGTATTCACCGCTGTGCAGCGGCTGCGCGGCAAGGTTCAAGCGCCAGTACAGGCGCAGCCAAAAGGCGTCCTGGAGCACACCATCGGTTTCGAGGCGATTGAAGGTCCCGGACGGTGTCGCACCGTTCGGTACATCCAGTAACTCTTCCTGAGAAATGTTGAGTGGCTGCTCCAGCGCCGAGTTTATCTTCCAGGCCGAAGCGCCCAGCAGTAGCCCTGCCAGAACCAGTCCGGTTTCCAGCAGCAGCAAGAATTTACGTCTCACGAATCAAGCATCCAGTAGCGCGCGGGCAATGTCTTGCAGTTTACGGGTGAGTGGCCCAACCGGCCAGCTCAGCGCAGCATAAGCGCGTACCGGCCAGATGCCGTACACGCTGTTGCAGACGAAAACTTCATCAGCCTGTTGCAGCTGATCAAGGCTGATGTCAGTGACATGCGTGACAATCCCCAACCTCTCGGCCTGGGACAAGAGTTCGGCGCGCATCACTCCGGCCACGCCGCAACGACTCAGATCAGCCGTCAGCAACGCGCCATCGCGCACCAGGAACAGATTGCTGAAAACACCTTCGATCACCCTGCCCTGAAGATCCAGCATCAAACCTTCGGCGTGCTCGCTATCCTGCCATTCCGCACGAGCAATGACTTGCTCAAGACGATTCAGGTGCTTGAGGCCGGCAAGCAGCGGCTGCTCGGAAAGTCGGGTAGCGCAGGGAAACAGCCGAATACCTTGCTGCGCGTGCACAGCAGGATAAGCCGCAGGAGGATTGCCTAGAAGAATACGTCGCGGCGACACCGATGGATCGGCCGCGTAACCCCGCTGGCTGTCGCCACGGGTCAGCATCAGCTTGAGCACGCCTTCGCCAAGGGCGGCGGCGTACAACAGTAGCTCACTGCGAATCAATGCAGGATCCGCGTTAATCGCCAAGCGCGAGCAGCCATTGGCCAGACGACTCAAATGTCGATCCAGCAACAATGGCTGCCCACCCTTGACGGCGATGGTCTCGAACAGACCATCGCCGTACGCCAGGCCGCGGTCTTTTAGCGACAGTGCGTCAGCCGGCTGACCGTCGACCCAGCTTTCCATCAATCGGCAAACCGACGGAACACCAGCGAGCCGTTGGTACCGCCAAAACCGAACGAGTTGGACAGCACCACATCGATCTTCGTATCACGCGCCGCGTGTGGCACGAAGTCGAGGTCGCAACCTTCATCCGGCTCATCGAGGTTGATGGTCGGTGGTGCAACCTGGCCGTTGATTGCCAGCACACTGAAAATCGCTTCGACCGCGCCCGCCGCACCCAGCAGGTGACCGGTCATGGACTTGGTCGAGCTCACCGCCAGCTTGTAGGCGTGATCGCCAAACACCGACTTGATCGCGCAGACTTCGGCGAGGTCGCCGGCCGACGTCGACGTACCATGGGCGTTGATGTACTGGACCTGGTCGACGTTCAGCTTGGCGTCACGCAGCGCGTTGACAATGCAACGTGCAGCGCCTGCGCCATCGGCCGGCGGCGAAGTCATGTGGTACGCATCGCCACTCATGCCAAAGCCGATCAGCTCGGCGTAAATGGTCGCACCACGTGCCTTGGCGTGCTCCAGCTCTTCAAGCACCAACGCACCGGCACCGTCGGACAACACGAAGCCATCACGGCCCTTGTCCCATGGACGGCTGGCGCGGGTCGGCTCGTCATTGCGGGTCGACAACGCACGAGCAGCACCAAAGCCACCCATACCAAGGCCGCAAGCGGCCATCTCGGCACCACCGGCAATCATCACATCGGCTTCGCCGTAGGCAATGTTGCGCGCCGCCATACCGATACAGTGCGTACCGGTGGTACAGGCTGTCGAAATGGCATAGTTAGGCCCCTGCGTACCCAGATGGATGGACAGGAAACCGGAAATCATATTGATGATCGAGCCCGGCACGAAAAACGGAGAAATCCGCCGTGGCCCCGAATCATGCAGCGTGCGGCTGGTTTCTTCGATATTGGTCAGACCGCCAATACCCGAGCCCATGGCCACGCCGATGCGTTCACGATTGGCGTCGGTGACTTCCAGGCCGGCGTTACGCACTGCCTGAAAACCTGCTGCCAGACCGTATTGAATGAACAGGTCGAGTTTGCGAGCTTCCTTGACCGACAGGTATTCCTCGACATTGAAGCCCTTTACCGAGCCGCCAAAACGGGTGGAATAGGCAGAAAGGTCGGTGTGTTCGATCAGACCAATGCCACTGCGGCCAGCCAGAATGCCCTGCCAGCTGCTCGGCACATCCGTGCCCAGTGGCGACAACATACCCATACCGGTGACTACGACGCGTCTACGCGACACAGCACTCTCCTTTTTTCAAATGACGACTTTGCATCAGGCCTAAAGGAAAAAACCGCACGCCGTGATGGCAGTGCGGTTTTTCCATGACAGCTAACAACGGCTACAAACTATTACGCCTGATGGCTAGTAACGTAGTCGATGGCAGCTTGTACAGTAGTGATCTTCTCAGCTTCTTCGTCAGGAATTTCGGTCTCGAATTCCTCTTCCAGAGCCATCACCAGCTCAACGGTGTCAAGGGAGTCGGCACCCAGGTCTTCAACGAAGGAAGCAGTGTTCACAACTTCTTCTTCTTTAACGCCCAGTTGCTCAGCAACGATTTTCTTGACGCGCTCTTCGATGGTGCTCATACCTTGTTTTCACTCCTAATGGACAAATTCAGGCAGCTGGCCAGTGGGTAAGTGTATAGAAAGGCTTTTCAGTTTTTCAACTGAAAGCTTCACTCCTCAAACCCTGACGACCCTCTGCCTATAAATAGATTGCAGCTTTATAACGGATTTTAGACAGCTCGTATGACATTTTTTTGAAGCAATCCGTCACATTTGAATTACATGTACATCCCGCCGTTCACCGGGATTGTAGCCCCAGTAACGTAAGCCGCACCGTCCGACGCAAGAAAAGCGACCACGGACGCGATCTCTTGAGCTTGCCCCAGACGGCCCAGCGGAATTTGCGCCTGCAAGGCTTCACGCTGCGCCTCTGGCAGTTCGCGGGTCATATCGGTATCGATGAACCCAGGGGCCACCGAGTTGACCGTAATCGAGCGCGAACCTACTTCACGCGCCAGAGCGCGGCTGAAACCTTCCAGACCTGCCTTGGCGGCTGCATAGTTTACTTGGCCTGCGTTGCCCATGGCACCCACAACCGAACCAATACTGATAATTCGTCCCCAACGCGCCTTGGTCATGCCACGCAAAACACCCTTGGACAGGCGAAACAGACTGTTCAGGTTGGTGTCGATAACGTCATGCCACTCGTCATCTTTCATGCGCATCATCAGGTTATCGCGGGTGATACCGGCATTATTCACCAGAATCGCCGGCGCACCGAATTGCTCCTGAATGCTCGCCAGCACGGCCGCTACGGACTCGTCGCTGGTGACATTGAGCTCAAGGCCAGTGCCTTGAATGCCGTTTTCTTTCAGGGTTGCCGCGATGCGCTCAGCGCCCGAAGCAGAAGTCGCAGTACCCACCACGATAGCGCCCTGACGACCCAGTTCCAGTGCGATAGCCTGGCCAATACCACGGCTCGCGCCGGTAACCAGTGCAACTTTACCTTGCAGACTCATGCAGGCTTCTCCTAAGTTCAGGCCAACGCTGCACGAGCAGCAGCGAAAGCATCCGGGGTGTTCAGGTTAGAGGTCGACACGCCTTCGGCGCAGCGCTTGTTCAGGCCAGCCAGGACTTTGCCCGGACCGCATTCAACCAGTTGAGTAGCGCCTTTGGCGGCCAGCGCCTGGACCGACTCAACCCAGCGAACCGGCTTGTAAAGTTGCTCGAGCAGATCGCGCGTAAGCGTTTCCAGATCCGGCGCCACATCAGCGCTGACGTTCTGCACCAACGGGATTTGCGGAGCCTGCCAGTTGATCGCAGCGATCGACTCGGCAAAGCGCTCGGCAGCCGGGCGCATCAGTTCGCAGTGCGACGGCACGCTGACCGGCAGCGGCATGGCGCGCTTGGCACCACGCGCCTTGCAGCCTTCGATGGCGCGCTCGACAGCCGCCTTGGCACCGGCGATTACCACCTGGCCCGGCGAGTTGAAGTTGACCGCGCTGACGACTTCGCCTTGCGCCGCTTCGGCACAGGCAGCCAGCACATCAGCGTCGTCCAGACCGAGAATGGCGGCCATACCGCCCTGCCCGGCCGGCACCGCTTCCTGCATCAGCTGACCGCGACGCTCCACCAACTTCACGGCGTCACCCAGACTCAGGCTACCGGCCGCGACCAGCGCGCTGTACTCACCCAGGCTATGACCGGCAACGTAAGCCGGACGTGCACCGCCCTCAGCCAGCCACAGACGCCACAAGGCAATCGAAGCGGTGAGAATCGCCGGTTGGGTTTTGTCGGTTTGATTGAGCTGCTCTTCCGGCCCTTGCTGGGTCAGTGCCCACAGGTCGTAACCCAAGGCATCGGAAGCTTCTTTGAAAGTTTCGAGGATCAACGGATGTTGCGCGCCCAACTCGGCCAGCATGCCGAGGGACTGCGAACCCTGTCCTGGAAAGACGAATGCGAGGGAAGCAGACATGTAACAAGCCCCTAATGATCTTGTCGTCGGAGAATTGACGTCCTGTACTGCTGGACGCAAGAAACTGACAGTTGGATGGCTAATTGAACTGAGCGGTCACATTTAAGCATTGTCGAGCGAAAATGCCTAAAGCAACAAATCCTCGAGGCGACCGTGAAGCCGCTGCGGGAGGTTCTCCTGAATCTCGATCAAGGCGCGCTGAATGGCACTCTGGAAACCCTGCACACCGGCCGAACCGTGACTTTTAACGACGATCCCCTGTAAACCGAGGAAGCTTGCACCATTATGTCGCGCAGGCGCCAGATCAGCCTGTAAACGCCTCATAAGCGGCAACGCCAGAGCCCCGACCATTCTCGATGCCAGGTTTTGCTTGAACAACGCCTCGATCCGCCCGGCGATCATGGTCGCCAGCCCTTCGCTGGATTTGAGCAGGATATTGCCGACAAAACCGTCGCAAACCACCACGTCAGCCTCGCCACGGTACAAGCCATCACCTTCGACGAAGCCGATGTAATTCAGCCCGCGAGCGTTTTGCAGCAGCGTCGCCGCCAGCTTGACCTGTTGATTACCCTTGATGTCTTCCGTGCCGATATTCAGCAATGCGACCTTCGGCCGAGCAATGCCCAAGGTTTCAGCCGCCACAGAGCCCATCACCGCGAACTGGAACAGGTGCTCGGCACTGCAATCGACATTCGCCCCCAGATCGAGCAACTGGCAATAACCACGTTGCGTCGGGATCGCCGCCACCATCGCCGGTCGATCGATACCCGGCAAGGTCTTGAGCACATAACGCGACAACGCCATCAGCGCACCGGTATTGCCGGCACTGACACAGGCCTGAACCTTGCCATCACGCAACAACTCAAGCGCAACCCGCATCGAGGAGTCCGGCTTGCCACGCAGGGCCTGGGAAGGTTTCTCATCCATGCCAATCACGTCACTGGCCGGCACAATCGTCAGGCGCGCGCGATCCACAGCCGACTGGCTGGCGATCAATTCTTCTAAAAGGGAGGGTTGACCGACGAGGGTCAGGTGCAGCGAGGGCGTAGCAGACAGACAAGCAAGGCTGGCCTGAACAATGCTGCGGGGACCGAAGTCCCCGCCCATTGCGTCAATCGCGATGACTTGAGCGGACAAGGATTACTCGTCAGCGCCCTTGTCGATCACTTTACGGCCACGGTATACGCCTTCTGGCGATACGTGGTGACGCAGGTGAACTTCACCAGTGGTCTTTTCTACGGACAGGGTGCTTGCCTCGAGAGCATCGTGCGAACGACGCATGTCACGGGCGGAGCGGGATTTTTTGTTCTGCTGAACAGCCATAATTGATTAACTCCTAAACGTTTGGGTCACGCTTTAACTGCGCCAATACACTGAACGGGTTGGACCGCGTTACCTCGTCCTCGCTCGGTTCGGGCTCATCGAGACCCGCCGGCTGCTGGCATTCTTCCGGATGATGAGCAGGCACAATGGGCAAGGCGAGCAGAAGCTCCTCCTCGATCAGTGACTGCAGATCCAAAGGATCTTCGCCCAGTTCCAGCACGTCATAACCTTTCGGCAACGACTGGGTATTCGCACCCTCCTTCACCACAGCATAACTGCATTCGCTGTGAATCGGCAGGGTGACCAGCTCAAGACAACGCTGGCAAACCATTTTGACTTCGGTGTCGATAAAGCTGTGGATAACCACAGATTTACGTTCATCTCGTTCAAAAACGAATTTAGCCTGCACCGTACCGACAGTGTCGGAAAGCGGGTCGCAGAGTCTCTCCAAATCGGCCAGCAGCATTTCACCTTGAAGGGTGGTGCCACGATCAGCCAATTTGCGCGGGTCAACGTGAGGTGGAATCGGGTCATTCAACATAGGCGCAGCATTATAGGGATGCCCCCAGCCATGTCAAAGGAAATTCAGTCCTGTCCGTCACTTGGAAGCCCCGCTAGAATTTGCGACTGACTTTTGGAGAGCCGTATGCTGCCTTTATTACTTGCTTCAAGCTCGGTCTATCGCCGCGAATTACTGACGCGCTTGCAACTGCCATTTACCTGCAGCTCACCGGATATCGACGAAAGCCATCAACCGGAAGAGTCAGCCATCGAACTGGTGAAACGCCTGGCCCGCGAAAAAGCCCAGGCGCTGGCCGGCAGTCATCCCGCTCATTTGATTATCGGCTCGGACCAGGTCGCCGTGCTCGACGGGCGGATTATTGGCAAACCCCACACGTTCGAGAAGGCTCGCGATCAATTATTGGCCGCCAGCGGCGCCAGCGTGACCTTCCTGACCGGCCTGGCAGTGCTCAACAGCCAGACCGGCCATTGCCAGCTCGACTGCATCCCCTTCACCGTACACATGCGCACACTGGACCAGGCACGCATTGAACGCTACCTGCGCGCCGAACAGCCCTACGACTGCGCTGGCAGCTTCAAGGCCGAAGGATTGGGCGTGAGCCTGTTTCAAAGCACCGAAGGCCCGGACGCCACCAGCCTGGTCGGCCTGCCGCTGATTCGCCTGGTGGACATGCTGCTGGCTGAAGGCGTGCAGATTCCTTGAGGCTGCGATCATCTGGTCAAAAAAAACCGGCCTCGCAGGCCGGTTTTTTATACTACGTGATGATCAGCGCAATGCCGGCCCATGAAAGCCCATCCACATCGCCAACTGCTCAGCCACGCTGGCGCCGAGTTTTTTCGAGAAGCGGTCGAACGCCGACTCTTGAATCGCGAAGTCGACCAGTTCTTTCTCGCCGATTACGTCACGCGCCACCGAACTGGCACTGCCCAAACCATCGATCAAGCCCAATGGCAGCGCCTGCTCGCCCGACCAGACCAGCCCGGAGAACAACTCCGGATGTTCTTTGTCTTTCAAGCGGTCGCCGCGGCCCTTTTTGACACTGGCGATAAACTGCTGGTGAGTGGTATCCAGCACACCCTGCCAGAACTTGATCTCATCCGGCTTTTCCGGCTGGAACGGATCGAGGAACGACTTATGCTCGCCGGACGTATAGGTCCGACGCTCGACACCAAGCTTTTCCATGGTCCCGACAAACCCGTAACCGGCCGCCGTCACGCCAATCGACCCCACCAGGCTCGCCTTGTCGGCGTAGATCTGGTCCGCCGCGCTGGCGATGTAGTACGCCCCCGAAGCCCCCAGATCGGAAATCACCGCATACACCTTGATCGCCGGATGCAGGGCACGCAGACGACCAATCTCATCGTAGACATAACCCGACTGCACCGGACTGCCGCCCGGGCTGTTGATTCGCAGCACGATGCCCTTGACCTTCGGATCTTCAAACGCGGCGCGCAAACCGCCGACAATGTTGTCGGCACTGGCCGATTCCTTGTCGGCAATCACCCCGGTCACTTCGATCAACGCGGTGTAGCTCGACCCGCGAGTCGCGCTTTTTTCAATATCCATCAGCGGCGTGAAGAGGACCAACGCGATGAGCAGATAAACAAAGGTCAGCAGCTTGAAGAAAATCCCCCAACGCCGTGAGCGACGCTGCTCCTGCACTCCCGCAAGCAGGGTTTTCTCAAGCAGCTTCCAGCTTTTGTCTTCGCCCTCTTCGGCACTGGCCTTGGCTGGCGCCTTCCATTCGTCGGTCATTCCATCCACCCCAACAAAAACCTAATTGGCCCGCTGACCCAGCCAGGCATGCAATTGCGAAAAATGATCAATGGCCAGGCGCGGTTCGAACACGCGCAAGGCATCCATCGATTGAGCACCATAGCTGACGGCAACCGAATCCATCCCGGCGTTGCGCGCCATCTGCAGATCGAACGACGAATCCCCCACCATCAACGCCTGCTCAGGGCGGACGTCGCAATGGGCGAGAATCTGTTCGAGCATCAGCGGATGCGGCTTGCTGGCGGTTTCATCGGCGGCGCGAGTGATATCGAAATAATCCTCCCAACCGTGGGATTTCAACACCCGATCCAGCCCGCGACGCGCCTTGCCGGTAGCCACCGCCAGGTGATAACCCTCGGCACGAAACGCCTCAAGCGACTCGACGACACCGTCAAACAACGGCGAAGGCACAGCCTCCGATGCGATGTAGTGATCCGCATAGTGCTGACGGAATGCCACCAGCTCAGCATCGCCAATCTCCGGATACAGCGTGCGAATCGCTTCGGGCAGCCCCAGGCCAATGATGCCTTTGACAGCAAGATCATCACGTAACTGAAAACCGGATCGCTGCGACGCCACATGCATCGCCTCGACAATCCGACCAATGGAGTCGGCCAACGTGCCGTCCCAATCGAAAATCAGCAACTTGTAATCAGGGTGCACTCAGGCGCTCCACGGTCTTGGCCCACATTTCATCCACGGGTGCCTGAAGCTTGAGCTCAGCGCCATCAGGCAGCGGCACGGTCAGCATGTAGGCATGGAGAAACAGACGCTTGCCGCCCAGGTCACGAATTTCCTTGCTGAAATCATCATCACCGTACTTGGTGTCGCCAGCGATGCAGTGCCCGGCGTGCAAGGTGTGGACGCGAATCTGGTGAGTCCGACCGGTGATCGGTTTGGCTTCGATCAGGGTGGCAAAGTCGCCAAAGCGACGCAGGACCTTGAACACGGTCACGGACTCCTTGCCCTCCTCCTCGTCGACCTCGACCATGCGCTCGCCGGAGCGCAGATTGCTCTTGCCCAGCGGCGCACGGACTTGCTTGATCGAGGCAGCCCAGTTACCGCGGACCAGCGCCATATAGCGCTTATCGACGCCATCGCCGCGCAATGCCGTGTGCAAGTGACGCAGCATGCTGCGTTTTTTGGCGATCATCAGCAGGCCGGAGGTGTCACGATCGAGACGGTGAACCAGCTCAAGCTCCTTGCAATCCGGACGCAACTGACGAAAGGCTTCGATCACGCCGTAATTCAAGCCGCTGCCACCGTGAACAGCGATGCCGCAAGGCTTGTTGATCACGATCAGCGCCTTGTCTTCGAAGACAATCGAGGCCTCGAGGCGTTGCAACAAACCTTGCGCCAATGGCACCGGCTCGTCGCGTTCCGGCACACGCACCGGCGGCACGCGCACGATGTCGCCCGCCTGCAGCTTGTATTCGGGCTTGATCCGACCTTTGTTCACACGCACTTCGCCTTTACGCAAAATGCGGTAAATCAAGGTCTTGGGCACGCCTTTGAGCCGAGCAAGAAGGAAGTTATCAATACGTTGGCCGGCATATTCCGGCGAGACCTCCAGCAGTTGTACGCTTGGGGTCGAGGGGGCAGTAGTCGTCATGCCGCGAATGATAACAATTTTTTATGGAATTGAAGCACTTAATCATTGCTGCTATAGTCGCGAACGCCGCCAAAAGCGGCCTGGACAGAGGACAAACGGCAAATTGCCGGCCCTGACCAACGCAATTCATCAGGACGCGAGGCCGTCCTACGGGGCTTTCGCAACGATTGGAAGGTTCGTGATTGTAACAAGCGCAGGTGACATGAGGCCTGAAGCGAGCGCAGCAACAGAGTAACCACTCGTCTGATGCGCCGATATTTACGGCCAGTTCACAAAGTGCAGTCAGTCCCGAACCAGCCCTTGAGCGAGTGCTTCGGAAACAACGCCTGTTACAAGCTGAGTACCAGCAAAACAGCTGTCACCCAGTCTTGTGTAGCCATGAGCGTGAACTCCCCATTGGAGAACACGGTAAATGCCAACCCGCTGCGGATTCTGCGCGCGGCAGCACCCGAATTATCAGGGATACGTGTAGGGTGGAGATGCACAACCGTCGGACTGTGTAGCACTAGGCTTATATTTAGACGCTTCATCTCGTCCACAGTCGCCGGTTGATTCCTCCTCCTGACTGAGTGCTTAAGTAGCCACAGCAAGCAGGACGCGTACGTCGCGACTCCGGCCCAATTGGTCGAACCTCGCTAGACACTGGAGTGGCCAACCACTCCTGACGCACCTGACACCGACCGTGAGAAGTCGTGTGTGCCGAACGCCGTTTCCGGCAGCCCGGAAACCGACGGTACTACATGAAAAGAATGCTGATTAACGCAACTCAACCCGAAGAGTTGCGTGTTGCACTGGTAGACGGCCAGCGCCTCTACGACCTGGACATCGAGTCCGGTGCACGCGAGCAGAAGAAGGCCAACATCTATAAAGGCCGGATTACTCGCATCGAACCAAGCCTTGAGGCTGCCTTTGTCGACTTCGGCTCTGAGCGCCACGGCTTCCTGCCCCTCAAAGAAATCTCCCGCGAATACTTCAAGAAAGCCCCTGAAGGCCGCGTCAACATCAAGGACGTCCTGAGCGAAGGCCAGGAAGTCATCGTTCAGGTCGAAAAAGAAGAACGTGGCAACAAGGGCGCCGCCCTGACCACCTTCATCAGCCTGGCCGGTCGTTACCTGGTATTGATGCCAAACAACCCGCGTGCCGGCGGCATCTCCCGTCGCATCGAAGGTGAAGAGCGCAACGAACTGCGTGAAGCCCTGAACGGCCTGGTTGCCCCGGCCGACATGGGTCTGATCGTGCGCACTGCCGGTCTTGGCCGCAGCAGCGAAGAAATGCAGTGGGACCTCGACTACCTGCTGCAACTGTGGACCGCCATCAAAGAAGCCTCGCTGGATCGTTCCGCGCCATTCCTGATCTATCAGGAAAGCAACGTGATCATCCGTGCGATCCGCGACTATCTGCGCCAGGACATCGGCGAAGTGCTGATCGACAGCGTTGAAGCCCAGGACGAAGCCCTGACCTTCATCCGCCAGGTGATGCCGCAGTACGCCAGCAAGATCAAGCTGTACGAAGACAGCGTTCCGCTGTTCAACCGTTTCCAGATCGAAAGCCAGATCGAGACCGCTTTCCAGCGCGTCGTTGAACTGCCTTCCGGCGGCTCCATCGTTATCGATCCGACCGAAGCCCTGGTGTCCATCGACATCAACTCGGCGCGCGCCACCAAAGGCAGCGACATCGAAGAAACCGCCCTGCAGACCAACCTTGAAGCCGCCGAAGAAATCGCCCGTCAGTTGCGCCTGCGCGACATCGGCGGCCTGATCGTCATCGACTTCATCGACATGACCCCTGCCAAGAACCAGCGCGCCGTGGAAGAGAAAGTCCGCGAATGCCTGGAAGCCGACCGCGCTCGCGTGCAAGTCGGTCGCATCTCGCGCTTCGGCCTGCTGGAAATGTCCCGTCAGCGCCTGCGCCCATCGCTGGGCGAAAGCAGCGGCATCGTCTGCCCTCGCTGCAACGGCACCGGCATCATCCGTGACGTTGAATCGCTGTCGCTGGCGATCCTGCGCCTGATCGAAGAAGAAGCCCTGAAAGACCGTACTGCCGAAGTTCGCGCACAAGTGCCGATCCCGGTCGCTGCGTTCCTGCTGAACGAAAAACGTAACTCGATCACCAAGATCGAACTGCGCACCCGTGCCCGCATCGTCATCCTGCCGAACGATCACCTCGAAACGCCGCACTTCGAAGTTCAGCGTCTGCGCGATGACAGCCCGGAAGCCCACATCAACCAGTCCAGCTACGAAATCGCTGCTGCCGCTGCTGAAGTGGAAGAAGTTCAACCGGCTGCCGCCACCCGCACCCTGGTTCGCCAGGAAGCCGCCGTGAAAACCGCTCCAGCCCGCGCCAACGCTCCGGTTCCGACCGAAGTCGTTGCTGCCCCGGTTGCCGCTCCGGTCGCCGCACCTGAGCCAAGCCTGTTCAAAGGCCTGGTGAAGTCGCTGGTCAGCCTGTTCGCCACCAAGGAAGAGCCTGCTGCTCCGGTTGTGGTTGAAAAACCAGCCGCCGAGCGTCCGGCACGCAACGAAGAGCGTCGTAACGGTCGTCAGCAGAGCCGCAACCGTAACGGTCGCCGCGATGAAGAGCGCAAGCCGCGCGAAGAACGCGCCCCTCGTGAAGAACGCGCACCGCGCGAGCCTCGTGAAGAGCGTCAACCACGCGAAGCCCGCGAAGAGACTCCAGCAGTCGCTCGCGAAGAACGCGCACCGCGCCCACCGCGTGAAGAGCGCGCACCACGCGCCCCTCGTGAAGACCGCAAGCCACGTGGCGAGCGTGAAGAGCGCCCGGTTCGTGAATTGCGTGAACCTCTGGATGCCGCGCCAGCCGCTGCCGCCGCTGTAACGGCTGTAACGGCTGTTGCCGAAGAGCGTCCGGCTCGTCAGCCACGTGAAGAGCGCGCTCCACGCCCACCGCGTGAAGAACGTCAACCACGTGCCGAGCAAGCCGCTGCTGCGGTTGCCGAAGAAGAGTTGCCGACCAACGAAGAGCAACTGCAGGAAGACGGTCAGGACAACGCCGAAGGCGATCGTCCACGCCGCCGCTCCCGTGGTCAGCGTCGTCGCAGCAACCGTCGCGAGCGTCAACGCGATGCCAACGGCAACGTAATCGAAGGCTCGGAAGAGTCCGAAACCAGCGAAGAGCCAACCGGCGCTGAACTGGCTGCCGGCCTGGCCGTTACCGCAGCTGTTGCCAGCACTGTGATCAGCGCTCCAGCTGAAGCCCAGGCTCACCAGCAAGCTGAACGCGCTACTGCTGCCGTGACTGAAGAAGTTGCTCAGGAAGTTGCTCAGGTTGAAGCGCCAGTCGTGGAAGCCACTACCCCAGTCGAAGCGCCAGCCGCTCCAGCTGTAGAAGTAGCTCCAGTTCGTGAAGCGCAGCTTGAAGCTCACGCTGCTGTTGAACCAGCCGTAGTTGCCGAACAGCCAGTAGTCGCTGCAGAGCCTGTGGTTGAAGCCCCGGTCGCTGAGAAGGCGCCTGAGGTTCGCGAAGAGCAAACTGCGTTCAACTGGGTTGCAGAAACTGCAGCTGTCGAAGCTCCAGCGCCAGTCGCTGAAGCCCCGGCTGTTGTTGCCGAGCCTGCTCCGGTGGTTGAAGCTCCGGTTGTTGCCGAAGTGGCTGCACCGGTTGTCGAAGCCGCTCCGGTCAGCGCCCTGACGCCAAGTGGCCGCGCGCCAAACGACCCACGTGAAGTGCGTCGCCGCAAGCGTGAAGCCGAGCGCCTGCAGAAGGAAGCCGAACTGGCTGCCGCTGCTGCACCGGCTGTTGCTGCCGAGCCTGCTCCGGTTGTCGCCGAAGTCGTCGAGGCAGCCCCTGCCCCGGCCGCCGAAGTGACTGCCGAACCTGCTGCCCCAGCCATCGACGAAAACCTGCGTTCCGTCGAAGAGGTGGTAGAGCACAAACCTGAGGCCCTGGAAAAAGAGCACGAGCCTAAACCTCTCGCCTGATTCCATCAGCCACTAAAAAGCCCCGCCTGGTAACCCAGGCGGGGCTTTTTTATGTCCGTTGTGATGAAGATCGTTCCCACGCGCAGCAAAGGAATGCCGCCCCGGACGCTCTGCGTCCAAGGCTGTGACGCAGAGCGTCACTGGATGTATTCCCACGCAGAGCGTGGGAACAAGCCCTCAAACTACTGAAAGACCAACGCTTCAGGCACATCCACGTCCCACAACACGCCCGGATCCTCCACCGCCACCTCTACCACTTTCGCCGAGGCAAACAGCGGCTTGGCCCCGCGGTCGCCGGACAACGCCATCAGCGCTGCACCCAACGAACGCCCAAATCCTACCGGATGCCCAAACTCGCCACCCTGCACGGGCACACTGATGGTATCGAGCGCAATCCCCTCGACAATCCGCTCGATACTCGACGGCAAGATAAACGGCATATCCCCCAACACCACCAGCCAGCCATCCAGCGCCGGACACGCAGCGACCGCCGCCGCAATGCTGTCGCCCATGCCTGCCGATGCCAGCTGCAGCACCTGGCAACCATAAGCCCGAGCCAGCCGCGCAACCTCTGGACGATCCGGCGTCGTCACCAACAACCGGGTGTCCATGCCCATCGGCAGATTGCGCAGCACCTGCTCGATCACCGGTCGCACAATACCGTCGCGCCCTTCGCACATCGCCAGCAACTTGTCCTGATCGGTACCTGCCACTTGTCGATAACGACTGCCCTGCCCCGCCGCAAGAATGATCGCGCCCAGCTTCATACCCTGTTCGACGCTACGCATCAGGCTTTGGTCTGCTGCCAGCCTTGCAACTGATAGCGCACCGGCAAGCTGCGAATACGCTTGCCGGTGGCGGCGAAGATCGCATTGCACAACGCCGGAGCGATGGGCGGCACACCCGGCTCACCGACACCGCCCAGCGGCACGTTGCCCGCCGGTGTGACCAAATGCACAGCCACCTCTTTCGGCGCCAGGGACATGCGCGCCACTTCGTACATATGGAAGTTGTCCTGCTGGACCTTGCCGTCCTTGAAGCTGATTTCACCCAGCACCGCGTTACCCAGGCCCATCACGCAGGCACCTTCGAACTGCGAGCGAATCCGCTCCGGGTTGATCTGAGGGCCGCAATCGACCGCGATGTCGGCCTTGTGCACGATCAGCGTACCGTCATCCTTGACTTCAACCTCGATGACCGCCGCCACATAGGTGACGAAGCTGTAATGCACCGCCAGGCCCAAACCACGGCCCTTGGGCAGTTTTCGCCCCCAACCGGCACCCTTGGCCGCCGTTTCCAGAACGCCACGCAGGCGCGCCGTATCGATTGGATAGCGCTCAGGGGATTCGCCGTAGTTCCACTCTTCGCTCAAGGTTCGCGGATCGATCTGACGGTCCGGCCCCAAGAGCTTGATCTGGTACTTCAGCGGGTCTTGTCCGGCCTTGTGCGCCAACTCGTCGACAAAACTCTGAATCGCGAAACCGTGAGGAATGTTCGACACCGAGCGATACCAACCAACCCGGGTATGCGCCGCCGCATCAGGGTTTTCCAGGCGCACATTGGGAATCGCGTAGGCCATGTTGGTAAAGCCCATGCCCAACTCGAAGGCCGCTTCGTGATTCATGCCAGGTGCGAACAACGCGGTGATGCTGGGCGCCACGGTGCGGTGCAGCCAACCGGACGGCATACCGTCCTTGTTCAGGCTGGCCTTGAGGTATTCCGCCGAGACGGTATGGAAGTACGAACAGTGGATGTCGTCTTCACGGGTCCATTGCACGCGCACAGCCTTGCCCGGAAACTCCTTGGCCAGGATTGCTGCTTCCAGAATGAAATCCGGCTTGGACTTGCGACCGAAACCACCGCCCAACAAGGTGACGTTGACCGTGACCTTGTCGAATGCAATGCCCAAGCGCTCGGCGATGCGCTCGCGGGTCACTTGCGGGGCCTGACTCGGCGCCCAGGCTTCGCAATGGCCATCCTTGAAACGTGCAACGGCAACCATCGGTTCCATTGGCGACTGTGCCAGATGCGGCAAGTAGTAGGCCGCCTCCAGACTGCTGTCGGCGCTGTTCATGGCCTCTTCGATATTGCCGGTGCTGCGCACCACTTTGCCCGGTTTCAGGGCGGCGGCTTCCAGCTCCTTGCGGTAGGCAATCGAGTCGTAACCGGCATTGGCACCGTCATCCCACTCGATCTTCAGCGCTTCACGCCCCTTGATCGCCGCCCAGGTATTGCTGGCAATCACCGCCACCCCGCCCAACGGCTGGAATTCCGAGGGCAATGGGCGACTTTCAATCTGGATGACCTTGACCACTCCCGGGACCTTCAGCGCCGCGCTGGCATCGAAGGACTTGACCTTGCCGCCATACACCGCCGGCCGCGCCACGGTGGCGAAGAGCATGCCGTCAAAGTGCACGTCGGCACCGTAGACCGCACGACCATTGACGATGTCCGCACCATCGATCGCCCGGGTCGACTCTTTGCCGATGTAGCGAAACTCCGAAGGCTGCTTCAGCCGCAAGCTTTCACGAGCCGGCACGGCCAGCGCCCTCGCAGCGACGGCGAGCGCACCGTAACCGAGTTCACGCCCGGTCGGCTGGTGGATAACTTTGTGTAATTGCGCGCGGCATTCGCCAACCGGGACCTTCCACTGATCAGCCGCCGCTTGCTCCAGCATGGTTCGTGCAGCGGCACCGCAACGGCGCATCGGCTCGTACCAATGGCGCATGCTGCGCGAGCCGTCGGTGTCCTGGTTACCGAAGCGCACCTCATCTCCCGGCGCCTGCCGGACCAAGACCCGCGCCCAATCGGCGTCCAGTTCATCGGCGACCACCATGCTCAAGCTGGTGCGCACGCCCTGGCCCATTTCCGAACGGTTGCAGACCACCGTCACGCTGCCATCGGCGGCAATGCTCACGTAGACCTTGGGATCATCGATCCAGCCGTTGGGCATGCCCTCGGCACCGAATTTCTTCTCTTCGGCGAACGCATCCTGCCAACCCCAACTGGCAGCGAGCACCAGCGCACCGGTCGCACTCACGCCTTTGAGAAAACCGCGACGACTGAGATTGCTCAGGGCGAAATCATTCGGTAGCTGGCTCATGCCTTGCGCTCCTGCAGATGAGTGGAGGCCTGGCGGATCGCGGTCTTGATGCGGTTATACGTGCCGCAGCGGCAGATATTGCCGACCATCGCCTGCTCGATCTGTTCATCGCTGGGATTGGGGTTGGTCTTGAGCAACGCAGTGGCCGACATGATCTGCCCGCTCTGGCAAAAGCCGCACTGGGCGACTGCCGTGTCGAGCCAGGCTTGCTGGACGACCTGACCGACCGGATCGCTGTGCAGATTGTCGATGGTGCTGACGTCCTGCCCGATCACCGATCCGATAGGCGTGATGCAACTGCGCGCCGGGGCGCCGTCGATATGAATCGTGCAAGCGCCACACAAGCCCATGCCGCAACCGAATTTGGTGCCGTTGTAACCGGCCACATCACGGATTGCCCAGAGCAGCGGCATGTCCTCGGTGACGTCGAGTTGATGATCTTGACCATTGAGCTTCAGGGTAATCATGGGCACGCCCGCATATGGGTAGAGTTATGGAGCAAATGATTGCATCGTTAGCAGGCTAAGTTAACTCAGCATTAACAAAAAAGCCCTGCAACCAAGGTAGGTGTGCAGGGCTCTGGATTCAGCGATCAAGCGTAGCTCAATACTGATTCGGCTCCATTTCCAGCTCGACATTGAAGCGCTCGGCGATGTCTCTCTGGATCCGCTGTGCCAGGTTAAGCAGCTCAAGCCCGGTGGCGGTGCCGTAGTTGACCAGCACCAACGACTGCAAACGATGCACACCGGCGTCGCCATCACGGAAGCCTTTCCAGCCCGCCTGCTCAATCAACCAGCCGGCCGCCAGCTTCACTCGGCCATCCGCTTGTGGATAACCGACCAGGCCCGGATGCTCAAGGCGAATTTGTGCCGCCAGAGCTGCCGATACCTGCGGGTTCTTGAAAAAGCTGCCGGCATTACCGAGCACCGCCGGGTCAGGGAGTTTCTCATTGCGAATGCTGCAAATCGCCTGGCTGACATCGGTCGCGGTGGGATGATCGATGCCTTGCTCGGTCAGGCGCTGACGAACCGGGCCGTATTCCAGATGCAAATGCTCGACGCGGTTCAGGGCAAAACGTACCCGCAGGATCAGCCAGCGACCGACCTGCTGCTTGAACAGGCTGTCGCGGTAGGCAAAGTTGCACTCGGCCAGCGTGAAATCGCGCAGCTCGCCGGTCTGGCGGTCCAGCGCGGTCAGACCGGCGAACACATCTTTGATCTCGACCCCATAGGCCCCGATGTTCTGCATCGGCGCGGCACCGACGGTGCCAGGGATCAGGCTAAGGTTCTCAAGGCCAGACAGGCCCTGCGCCAGTGTCCATTGCACAAACGGGTGCCAGCTTTCGCCAGCCTCGGCTTCGATCACCACCTGACTGCCGTTGTCGCTCAACACCCGAATGCCATGGGTGGCCATGCGCAGCACCAGCGCGGCAATGTCTGCGGTCAATAACAGGTTGCTGCCACCGCCAATCACCAACAGCGGCACAGCCTGCGCAGCCGAATACGCCAGCGCCTCGCGCACATCGGCATCACTGCGGGCTTCGGCAAACAATTGCGCGCGCACGTCCACGCCAAAGCTGTTGTACGGCTTCAGCGAAACCTGCGATTGCAGGTGCAAAGTCATAAGCGTCCCTTCAATTCAATCACCAGCAAATCGCTGGCGCGCTCGATCAGGTCCAGCACCTGCTCGAAGCCTTGATCGCCGTCATAATAAGGATCCGGCACTTCATCCACGCTCGACTCATAGCGACGCAGGAACAAATCCAGCTCCGCCCTGCCCTTGGCCGGTTGCATCGCCTTGAGGTTGCGCAAGTTGCTGTGGTCCATGGCGAGGATCAGGTCATAGCTGGAAAAGTCGGCGCGCGTGACCTGTTGGGCGCGTTGCGCAGACAGGTCATAACCACGGCGCAGCGCAGCAGCCTGGCTGCGCTTGTCCGGCGCCTTGCCGATGTGCCAGTCACCGGTGCCCGCAGAAGCCACTTCGACCTGATCGGCCAAACCGGCTTCACGCAGTTTGTGTCGCAGCACACCTTCAGCCGTGGGTGAACGGCAGATGTTGCCCAGGCAGACGAACAGAACCCGCATCAGGCCTCCAGCAGGCGACGAACGCGCTCGAGGTCTTCCGCCGTGTCGACACCCGGTGGCGGTGCAATCAGTGCATCGGCAACGTGAATCCGCACACCGTGCCAAAGGGCGCGCAGTTGCTCCAGGCACTCGGTGTTTTCCAGCCAGCACGGGCCCCAACTGACAAAGTCATGCAGGAAACCGGCGCGATAGGCATAAATGCCAATGTGCCGACGGTAAGGAACGCCAGCCGGCAATTGCTCGCGGCTCTTGGCGAAGTCGTCACGCGCCCACGGCAAGGTTGCGCGACTGAACGTCAGCGCCAGGCCATTCAGATCGCTGACGACCTTGACCACGTTGGGGTTGAACAGGGTTTCAACGTCTTCGATCGGCTCGGCCAGAGTCGCCATGCGCGCTTCGGTGTGAGCCGCCAGGTTGGCCGCGACCTGATCGATCACGCTTGGCGGAATCAATGGCTCATCGCCCTGCACGTTGACCACGATAGCGTCCGGCGCCAGGCCCAGTTGGGCAGCGACTTCAGCCAGACGATCGGTGCCGGAGTTGTGATCCTCGCGAGTCATCACCACTTCAGCGCCAAACGCCTTGCAGGCCTCGACGATGCGCGCATCGTCAGTAGCAACGACTACCCGTTGCGCGCTGCTTTTGCTCGCCTGTTCCCAAACGTGCTGGATCATCGGCTTGCCGGCAATCATTTGCAGGGGTTTACCTGGCAGACGGGTAGAAGCAAAACGCGACGGAATCACGACGGTGAAGGCTGTGCTCATTTATCCAGACGCTCGTCTGTTGTCAGGGTGCGTGCTTCACTTTCGAGCATCACCGGAATGCCATCACGAATCGGATAAGCCAGACCGGCGCCTTTACTGATCAGCTCGGTTTTATCAGCGCTGAGCTTGAGCGGACCTTTGCAGATCGGGCAAGCGAGGATGTCGAGCAATTTGGTGTCCATGAGCATTCCCTGGATAAAAACGTTTTAAGGCAAAAGCCGCGCGGGCAACAGCCGCATCAACTGCGTATCGAACCAGGCCACGAAGGCCGGTGATGGCGCAGCATCGACCGTCAGATACCACCAGTCGGCGGCCGCGAAGGCTCGGCATTTCACCGCATCCTTCTCGGTCATCACCAACGGTAGCGACGGTGTGAAATTCAAGCCCGCCGCGCTGTATTCGGCGTGGTCGGCAAAAGCATGTGGAACAGGCTGCCAGTGTAGCGTTTCAAGGGTGTTGAAGAAACGTTGCGGATTACCGATTCCGGCCACCGCGTGCAAGGCCTGGCCAGCGGGGAAATGCTCAAGCGAACGACGCTCGCCCGTCAGCAGGTTGACCAGCGCGGTCGGTTGCAGCTGGAAGGCAAAGCCGTCGTCTCGATCTGCCGTGGCACCGTTGTAGAGCAGCGCGTCGACGCTTTGCAGGCGTTCGACCGGCTCACGCAGAGGCCCCGCCGGCAGGCAGCGTTTATTGCCCAACCCGCGTGCGGCATCGATCAGCACCAGCTCAAGATCGCGTGCCAGACGGTAATGTTGCATGCCATCGTCAGACAGAATCAGATCCAGCGGCTCGGCGGCCAGCAGTGCCTGCACGGCGCGACTGCGATACGGATCGATCATCAACGGCACGCCGGTGCGCTGGACGATCAACAGCGGTTCATCACCAGCGACGGCTGCGCTCTGATCGGCTTCGACCCGCCAGGGCAGTTGTGGCGGTTTGGCGCCATAACCGCGACTGACCACGCCAACCCGCAGACCGCTGCGCTGGCAGTGGTCGATCATCCACAGGATCAACGGCGTCTTGCCGGTTCCGCCAACCGTAATGTTGCCGACCACGATCAGCGGCACCGGTGGCTGGTAGATCTCGCCTTGGCCTGCCAGAAACCGTTCGCGCTTGGCCGTGACCACGCGCCGGTACAACCACTCCAGTGGCTGCAACAGTTTCAGCGCCGGATGACCGGCGTACCAGGCGGCGAGCAAACGATCGGACATGGCCATCAGGGTGCCGGCGCCGCCTCGACGGTGGTCATGCGCAAGTGGGTGAAACCCAGCTTGCCCGCGGCATCCATCGCCGTGATCACGGCCTGATGCTGGGTTTTGCCATCGGCACTAATGGACAACGGCGAGTTGGTGTCACCATTCGACTCCTTCTTCAAGGCGTCGATCAGGCTGGCCAGATCGTTCTTCGGCAACAATTGGTTGTTGACCGAAAACACTCCGTCGGCGCTGATGGCGATGTCCACTTGCTTGGTCTGCTGGTCTTCGGCAGGCGACCCGCTGACGGCTTCCGGCAGGTCGACGCGCAGCTGGGTTTCCCGGGTAAAGGTGGTGGTCACGACGAAGAACAACAGCAGGACAAACACCACGTCGATCAGCGACACGAGGTTGATGTCCACGTTCTCCCGTTGCTTGCGGCGGAATTTCACGCTTTGCCCTCAGCCAGATCGACGTCTCGGTCGCCCTGCACCACTTCAACCAGCTTGATGGCTTCCTGCTCCATGCCTACGACGAGTTCATCGATGCGCCGTTGCAGGAACCGGTGGAAGAACACCGACGGGATACCGACGATCAGGCCCGAAGCCGTGGTAATCAAGGCTTTGGAAATACCCCCGGCCAGCACCGCTGCGTTGGTGGTCATGCCGGTGCTCATGAACGAACTGAAGATATCGATCATGCCCAACACCGTGCCGAGCAGGCCGAGCAACGGCGCCATGGCGGCGATGGTGCCGAGCGCGTTGATGTAGCGTTCCAACTCGTGGATCACCCGGGCAGCGGCCTCTTCGATGCACTCTTTCATGATCTCGCGACCATGCTTGGAGTTGGCCAGGCCCGCGGCGAGGATCTCGCCCAACGGTGAGTTGGCGCGCAGCTCCTTGAGTTTTTCCTTGTTGAGTTGCTTGTCCTTGATCCAGACCCAGACCTGCCCGAGCAAATGCTCCGGGGTCACACGGCTGGCGCGCAAGGTCCAGAGACGCTCGGCAACGATCGCCATTGCCGCGATGGAACTCAGAATGATCGGCAGCATCATCCAGCCGCCGGATTTGACCAATTCCCACACAGTGACAGTCCCCTCGAAAAAGTCCGCCACTTTAACATACAGACTCGACAGAGAGACCCGACACGCCACAGACCGTGTGTCGCATGGCGCGCCGCGCTGATGACCGGTGGTTATTGGCTGACAGACGGCGGCGCACGCCAGAAACGTGGTTGCTGGCGCAGTGACTCGGGCACCTCGAACGCCCCCAGACGCAAACGCAAGGCGCCCTGCTCGGCGCTGTCATAAACCTGCATGCCCAGCTTGCGATAACGCGCCAGCACTTGCGGATGAGGATGACCGAACGAATTGTCGTGCCCACGAGAAATCAACACGGCCTTGGGTGCCAACGCCGTGAGGAAGGCCATCGACGATGAGCTGCGACTGCCGTGATGCGGCGCCTGTAGCCAGTCGGTCGCGACCGCCAGCGGACTTTCCAGCAACGCCTGCTCGGCCCGGGCGTCAATGTCGCCAGTCAACAACAGACGCTCGCCGTTGGCTTCGATCTGCAGGACGCAGGATTTCTGGTTGCTCTCACTCGCTCCGGACCATTGCCAGAGCGCAAAACTCACCCCGTCCCACTCCCAGTGCTGACCGCTCTTGCAGGCCTGCGCGTGCAACTCGGCCGGCAGCGCTTCGGGATCACCACTGAGCACCTGCGCCACCGGCAATCCGCGTGCGACCGAGCGCGCACCGCCGGCGTGATCGGCATCGGCATGACTGATCAACATCACCTCCAGCTTGCGCACACCGAGCTTGCGCAACGACGGCAACACCACCCGCTCGCCCAGATCGAAATCACCGAAACGCGGACCGGCGTCGTAGAGCAACGCGTGATGACGCGTGCGGACCACGATGGCCAGGCCCTGGCCGACGTCCAGTTGCCAGATTTCAGCCATGCCGTCAGGTACGGAACTGAGTGGAGGGAACACCATCAACAGCAACATCGGCCAACCCAACAACCGCATGGGCAGGCCCTTGGGCAACAACAGCAGAAAAGCGCCAAACGCACTTATCCCCCAGACCCAAAGGGGAATCACCGGGGCAACCCATGCCGGTATCCGCCCGGCCACCAATGCCAGACCGTTGAACAGCACGTCGAGCAAGCCGCCGGCGAGCCACAACAGCCCCTCGCCGATATAAGGCAGCGGCAACAGCAACGTCCCGAGCAAAGCCGGGGGCAACACCACCAGGCTGATCCAGGGCACGGCCAGCAGATTAGTCAAAGGGCCACTGAGGCTGATGGGCAAACCGAGTATCAGCAGCAACGGACACAAGCCAATCGCGATCAGCCATTGCGCCCGCGTCCAGGTTTGCCACCAGCGCCAGGCGCCCAGGCGGCCGCCGAAGGTAAAAATCAGCACCGCCACGGCTGCAAATGACAACCAGAACCCCACCTGCAAACTGGCCAGTGGCTCAAGCAACAACACCGTATTCAACGCCAGCAGCAAAGGCCACCAGGCACCCAGATGACGAAACCGCAGGCGCCATAACAGCACCAGACCAATCATCACGCAGGCCCGGCGCACCGGCACCTCGAAACCGGCCAGCAGCCCATAACCGAGCCCCGCCGCGAATGCCATGCCGCAGGCCCACGGCAGCCAGGGCAATCTCCGTGGCCACAACCCATAACGCGCCAATCCGGCAATCAGTAGATAAACCATTCCGGCCAGCAAACCGATGTGCTGCCCGGAAATCACCAGCAAATGCACGGTGCCGGTGTCTTGCAACACGCGCCAGTCTTCGCTGCTCAATCCAGAGCCGTCGCCGAGCACCAGCGCCGCCAATGCCCCCTCTCGCCCTTGCGCATCGACCGCCAGCAAACGCTGGCGAACAGCATCACGCCAGGCCCCTTGTGCAGGCCGGAGCAACTGCCCGTCCTTGACGCTTCCCGTGGCGCCGATGCGTTGCGCCAACAGCCAGGCGTCGTAATCAAAGGCCTGCGGATTGAGCAGGCCTGTGGGGCGCTTCAATTTCACCGCCAGTCGCCAGCGCTCGCCGCTGTTGACGGTCGGACCGTCGTACCAGGCCAACCGCATCAAACCCGGCAATCGGGTGCGCCGCGACTCGCTATCGGCCAACTCGAAACGCACCACGCCTTGCGCGTTCTGCGGCAAGCCGACGACTCGTCCTTCGACCCAGCGGGTTTGCCCGTCGAGGTCCGGCGCCAAACGATCTGCCAAAGCCCAGTGCGCACTGGCACACGCCCAGCTGAAACCGAACAGAAAAAACGCCAGTGGATACGTGCGAAATGGCAACAGCATCAATGCCAGTATGGGCAGCAACAGCAGTAACCAGACCGGTGGCAACACCGGTAAAAAACGCAAGGCCAACAGACCGAGCGCAAGCGCCAACATCCCTGTGCGCATTAGCCTGTCCTTGAGAGTCCCTCCTCTTGGATTAGCCGAGTTACCAAAGTCCGCATTTATTAATTGTCACAAAGTCTGAACTGGCACTCCGTAGAATCCGGGCATACTTGCCGCTTGAACCGACCGAGAAGCCTTATGCCCCGGCGCTTATTCAAACGTTACATGCCAGACCCGACCCGCATCCGGGAACACAAATCCTTACGCTTTCTCGGCACGCTGCTGCATGACCCGAACCTCTGGCACCTCAATCGGCATTCGGTTGCGCGCGCCATGGCCATCGGGGTGTTCGCCGCATTTCTACCGATTCCGTTGCAAATGCTGGTGGCGGCAATGCTCGCCATTTGGCTGCGAGGCAATATTCCGATCGCGGTGAGCCTGGTCTGGCTGACCAACCCGATCACCATGCCCGTGGTGTTTTACTGCACCTATCAGACCGGCGCCTGGCTGATGGATGTCCCCGCCCGCAGCCTGCCGAACGAGCTGACCTGGGAATGGATCAGCGGTGAGCTGTCGACTCTTTGGCAACCGTTTCTGCTGGGCTCGGTGGTGACTGGCCTGGTGCTCGGCGCGTTGGCCTACTGCCTGACCATGACCTACTGGCGCTGGTGGGTGGGTCGACAATGGAAGCGGCGCAGGCAAAGTCGGATTTAGAAATGCAAAAACGGCACTTTCAAGTGCCGTTTGTATTTTCAAGCAAATGGGCAGAACTACCTCCCGCCGCCACACGCTCTCGCATTACCACCCGTCGGCTTATGCCCCAACCTGTAATTTCTGACAGTAGCCAACCGAACCGTCTTCAGCGCCCAATCATCCGGCAGCCGCGCCTTTGTGGAACTCGCAAGGCATTCACATCTGCCACCACTAAGGTCGCGATCCCACAAGTCAAATCACTTGGCAAACACTACAGGGAATACGACATGAACACGGTGCAACAGACAACTGAAAACTTGATCAAAAATGGTGACTTCACGGCCGGGTCCAAGGACTGGGAATATAAGCCAACGGTCAGATTCTTCGATGACCTTGCAGAAATCGTTACCACTGTTCCCAATGAACACGCTGAATTGACCCAACAAATCACAGGCCTGAGTTTAAAAAAGGGTGTAAAGCTGAATTTGAAGTTCACCGCCAAGGATTTTTACCAAACGCCTGCAGCTGTGAAAATCTCCAACACCACCCCCTCCTTAATCTATTTCCAGGAAAATGAGACATTTGACTATGTTTTTACGCTTGAGTCGGATACTACGACCCTGGCAATCACTTTTACGACTCGCGGCTCATTTCAATTAGATGACGTTGATTTGTCACTGGTTTCATCCAACAAATCCTGAAACGATGCAAAACTGCCCGCTTCCAACGGAGCGGGCATCATCATTTAAGTACGCATCCCACGCCCGCTCACCAACAACCACGCGCAACCGATGTACAACACCACGGTTGCTGCCCGTGACGCTCCGCGTCACTGGACGCGGAGCATTCCTAGAGGCATTCCTTTGGGCGCGTGGGAACGATTAAATAGCCAATTACAGTGCCGCCCCCTGTAGCAGCTGTCGAGCTTGCGAGGCTGCGTTCGGTCTGGGCCGCATCCGGACGCAGCGGTCGTAAAATCATGCAACACGTTCTTTCAGGTAAACCGCATACGCAGGGTTGGCGAGGACTTCGTCCGAACGCGGCCCGCCTCTAACGCAGCCTCGCGGGCTCGGCAGCTGCTACGACGGGTGTTTAAGCTTGCCTACGCTGTGCCCATCGGAGGCTACAGTGCCTTGCGTCACGGACTACACCTGCGCCAGAATCCGCCGGCTTGTGCGCTTTGGTCCTCGCCTCTATTGTTTCCGTGTCACTGCCAATCAGTGATCGGGTTTAGCAGCTCGGAGGTTTCACGTAGGTGCACTGCACTCCAGAAATTCAGGTATTCCCTATCCCTGAACGCTATGGTGGCTGTGCGCAGGGCGCCCTCGGGCGCGCCGGTTTTTCGTGATTCCTCCCGGTCTGCTAACCTGCGTACAGCCGCCACCCTCTCGTTTAGCAGCGAATCGGTGGTAGCTCCAAAGAGGAAATTACGACAATGTTCAAAGCCACACCGAATCCGCCCGAAACCGATCCGGTTTCCCCCTACGCCTCCCTCGACTCAAAAGAACTCCACGCCGCCGCACACCGTGCGCTCGATCATTACCTGGTGCTACCCGAGACCAAGCAATTGTTAGCCGACCGACGCCCCGGCTGTATTTTCGTCATTGCCCCCGACGTCGACAGCGAAACCCTGCTGGCCCATGCCTGCGAGACCCTGGCCTCGGTCAATGTCATGGCCAGCGATCTGGCGTTTGAGCTTGAAGGCCCCAAGCGCAATACCGCGCTGGCGATTCAGCAGATGATTTCTCTGGCCGAGTTGGCGGTGAATCGGGCGCTTGATCACCTCGATCCACCGGACTCACCGCAGTAGCACGCCAACACGCTGATCGTTCCCACGCTCCCGCGTGGGAATGCAGCCCGTGACGCTCCGCGTCACTGGACGCGTAGCGTCCCTAGAGGCATTCCCACGCAGAGCATGGGAACGATCAAAAAAAAGGCCTCCACTCGGGAGGCCGTTTTTTTATGTAGTACGCATTTTTTGCAGTGCCAGCAATGACGCCTTCGCGAGCAAGCTCGCTCCCACAAGGATCGAGCTTGCCGCAGGTTAGGTGCGCATTCCGCGTCCGCTAACCAGCAACCGCGCGCAACCGATGTACAGCACCACGGTTGCCACCAGCATGAAGGTAATGGCGATACTGATCTTGATGTCCGAAACGCCGAGGATACCGTAGCGGAAAGCGTTGACCATGTGCAGCACCGGGTTGGCCAGCGACACGGTCTGCCAGAACGGTGGCAGCAAGGTGATCGAATAGAACACCCCGCCCAGGTAGGTCAACGGTGTCAGCACGAACGTCGGGATAATCGAAATGTCGTCGAAGTTGCGCGCAAACACCGCGTTGATGAAACCCAGCAGCGAAAAGATCGTTGCCGTCAGCAGCACCACCAGCAGGGTAATCCCCAAATGGTGCACTTGCAGGTGAGTGAAGAACAGCGAAAGCAGCGTCACGATCACCCCCACCGCCAGGCCACGCAGTACCCCGCCCACGGTGTAGCCGATCAGAATGGTGTGCGGCGAAACCGGTGAAACCATCAGCTCCTCGATGGAGCGCTGGAATTTGCTGCCGAAGAAGCTCGAGACCACGTTGCCGTAGGCGTTGGTGATCACCGACATCATGATCAGACCCGGCACGATGTATTCCATATAGGTGAAGCCACCCATATCACCGATTTGCCGGCCAATCAGATTACCGAAGATCACAAAGTACAGAACCATGGTGATGGCCGGCGGCAGCAGGGTCTGCGGCCAGATCCGGGTAAAACGCCGGACCTCACGATAAACAATGGTATTGAGCGCAACGAGGTTGGGTTTCAGTTCGGAACTCATACGGCCACCTTCGCCAGATTTTTCTCCACCAGAGACACGAACAACTCCTCGAGGCGATTGGTTTTGTTGCGCAGGCTCAGCACTTCGATGTGCTGCGCGGCCAACTGACCGAACAACGCGGTGATGCCGACGGCCTTGTCGACCTGGACTTCCAGGGTGTGGCTATCGACCAGACGAGTCGGATAGCCGATCAACTGCGGCGCCACCGTCATGTCGTTCTTCAGATCCAGCAGGAACGTCTCGACATGCAGCTGGCTGAGCAGGTTACGCATGCTGGTGTTTTCGACGATGGTGCCGTGGTCGATGATGCCGATGTTGCGGCACAGCTGCTCAGCCTCTTCCAGGTAATGCGTGGTGAGGATGATGGTGATGCCTTTCTGGTTCAGCTCGGTGAGGAAGGTCCACATCGAGCGACGCAGTTCGATGTCCACGCCGGCAGTCGGTTCGTCGAGGATCAGCAGGCGCGGTTCATGCACCAATGCGCGCGCGATCATCAGCCGCCGCTTCATGCCGCCCGACAGTGAGCGTGACGGCACATCGCGCTTGTCCCACAGGCCGAGCTGAGTCAGGTATTGCTCAGCGCGTTCCTTGGCGATTTTGGGCGGGATACCGTAGTAACCGGCCTGAGTCACGACTATGTCGAAGGTCTTTTCGAACTGGTTGAAATTGAATTCCTGCGGCACCACGCCGATGCAGCGCTTGAGCCCCGCCGGGTCGCGGTCCAGGTCGTGGCCAAAGATATTCACCGTTCCGCTGGTCTTGTTCACCAGGGTCGAGAGGATGCCGATGGTCGTGGATTTGCCGGCGCCGTTGGGGCCGAGCAAGGCGAAAAAGTCACCTTCGGCGACATCCAGATCGATACCACTCAAGGCCTGGAAACCGTTGCCGTAGGTTTTGGTTAGCTGCCGGATGGACAGAGCAGAACTCATATCGGATTTACGCACCAAGAAGGGAAGTCAGGAATAAATAAGAGCGGGCGGCGAGCCATGCAACCGCGGCGCATGAACGCAATGGTGCTTGGCGACGCCGCACAAGTACAGTCAAGTGTGTTGATAGTCAGTATTAAGTCAACGCGGTCATGACGGCTTTTTGATAAGCCGGACGTTGCTTCAGTCGCGCATACCAGGCTTGCAGATGGGGCATTGGCGCTCGCTCGATGGGCATCTCGAACCAGGCATAGATAAAACTGCCCAACGGAATATCACCCGCGCCGATCTCGTCGCCGGACAAATAAGGCTGCTGCGCCAATGCCTGATCGACCATCGACAGCAATTTCTCGCAGGTTTTCTGCGCCGCGTTGATCGCCACCCAATCCTGCTGATCTACCGGGGTGCGCAATACGCCCCAGAACACCTGGCGAAAAGGTTCGGCAAACGACGAAGTGGTCCAGTCCATCCACTTTTCCGCATTCGCCCGGGCCTGCACATCGGCCGGGTACCAGTTTGAATCAGCAGCGTGACGGGCGGCCAGGTAACGCACGATGGTATTGGATTCCCACAGCACAAAACCGTCGTCTTCGATCACCGGGATGCGGCCATTGGGGTTCATCGCCCGGTATTCCGGTGTGTCGACCCCACCAAAAGCCCCGCCCGCATCCTGCGTTTCGTAGGTCAGCCCGAGTTCTTCGGCGCACCACAGTGCCTTTCTGACATTCGACGAATTTTTCCGACCCCAGATCTTCAGCATGACCGCTCCTCGATGGATGAATGCCGAGGCAGTCTACGCCGGATCAGGTGCGACTCAAATCGCTCTGCATGTCACCGAGCACTGCCGGCGACTGATCGTTGAATAAGTGTGGGTAGAGTTTTTCCAGGTACTCGAAGAAGAACGCATCGGGTACATCGGCGAACTGGCCGTGATCCACCAGGTACTCCATCGACTGCTGCCCCTGGCGATTGAACGGGTGAAACACACTGTCATTGATCCCGTCGAATTCCAGCGCCGGCACATCGAACAGCTCACAGAGTTTCTGGTTGAACGCCGGTGTGGCCTTGACCCAGCGCCCCTGCAAATACAACTCGGTGTAACCGTGCATGGCGAACACGTCACTCTTGAGCAACTCGATCAAGCGCGGGGTCGACAGGTGATTGCGCACATCCGCCAACCCGATCCGCGCCGCTATTCCACAGTGCCGCGCGCAACCCGCCAGCAAGGTGGCTTTGGGTACGCAGTAGCTCTCGCCGGTGGCCAGTGCATAACTGCCGCGCAAGGTCGCGGGATCACGACTGAAGGTGTAGGGGTTGTAGCGCACCGCTTCACGCACGGCGTAATACAGACTCACCGCCTGCTTGACCGGATCACGGCTGTTGCCGCGATGCTGTTCAGCGAACTCCACCACCGCCGGGTGGTCACTATCGATGAAGCGACCGGGGCTCAGGTATTCGTGCATGAGAACAATCTCCTGGGGAAGCCACGAGTTTATCGGCTGACCCAGCACAGAGATAACGACGTTTCGGCCAAACATCAGAGCTTGTCGCACGCTCAGCGGAGCTTTTTTTACAGCGTCCGCCAGCGCTATCACTCACGAAATTCACCGCTGTTTCCCACGATTTCAAACACATCGCTCTGACCACCCTGTTTTGCAGATGCCGTCTAAGCTCTGAAGGTGGTTTTGACCCTGGCTTCACGGAGGATTGAATATGCTGTTGTTGTGGATACTGGTTCTGGTGGTCGGGATTGCCTGGCTGGCTCACCGCCGCATCGCGCCCCTGCCCGCCCTGGGTATCGTGGCGGTCTATCTGCTGGCGATGGGAATCTTCAGCCACGCTCGAGGCTGGCTGCTGCTGATTTTCTGGATCGTGCTGGCCGTCGTCGCGGCGCCACTGCTGCTGCCCGAGCTGCGGCGCAAATATTTCAGTGCCCCGTTGTTCAACTGGTTCCAGAAAACCTTGCCGCCGATGTCGCAAACCGAACGCGACGCCATCGATGCCGGCACCGTCTGGTGGGATGGCGAGCTGTTCAGCGGGCGTCCGGACTGGAACAAACTGCTGTCCTATCCCAAAGCGCAGTTGAGCGAAGAAGAACAGGCGTTCATCGACGGCCCGACCGAAGAGCTCTGCGCCATGGTCAGCGACTGGCAGATCGGCCAGGCGATGGACCTGCCGGCCGAGGCCTGGACGCACATCAAGCAGAATGGTTTTTTTGCCCTGATCATCCCCAAGGAGTTCGGCGGCAAGGGGTTTTCCGCCTACGCCCACTCACAAGTGGCGATGAAACTGGCCACCCGCAGCGGCGACCTGGCATCGACGGTGATGGTGCCCAATTCCCTCGGCCCGGCCGAACTGTTGCTGCATTACGGCACCGATGAACAACGCAACCATTACCTGCCCCGCCTGGCGCGTGGCGACGACATCCCGTGTTTCGCGTTGACCGGCCCGCTGGCCGGCTCCGATGCGGGCGCTATGCCCGACACCGGGGTGATTTGCAAAGGTGAATGGGAAGGTCAGGAAGTCCTGGGTCTGCGGCTGAACTGGGAAAAACGCTACATCACCCTGGGCCCGGTCGCCACCCTGCTCGGCCTGGCGTTCAAGGCCTATGACCCGGATCATCTGCTGGGGGACGAGGAAGACCTTGGCATCAGCCTCGCGTTGATCCCGACCGACACCGCCGGTGTGGACATCGGTCGACGCCACTTGCCCCTCGGCGCCGCGTTCATGAATGGCCCAAACTGCGGCAAGGACGTGTTCGTGCCGTTGGACTTCCTCATCGGCGGCCAGGAGATGCTCGGCAAAGGCTGGATGATGCTGATGAATTGCCTATCGGTCGGGCGTTCGATTTCGCTGCCGGCAGTCGGCACCGGCGCCGCCAAGTTCACCAGCCTGGTGACCGGTCAATACGCTCAGGTTCGCGAGCAGTTCAACGTGCCGCTGTCGGCCTTCGAAGGAATTCAGGAAGCGCTGGCACGCATCGGCGGCAACGCCTGGATGATGGACGCCGCGCGGATGCTCACCGCCAACGCGGTGGATCTCGGCGAGAAACCTTCGGTGCTCTCGGCGATTCTCAAGTATCACCTCACCGAACGCGGTCGTGAGTGCATCAGCCACGCGATGGATGTGCACGGTGGCAAGGCGATCATCATGGGGCCCAATAATTACCTCGGGCGCAGTTGGCAAGGCGCGCCGATCTTCATCACGGTGGAAGGCGCGAACATCCTTTCGCGCAACCTGATGATATTTGGTCAAGGCGCGATCCGTTGCCATCCGTTCGTGCTCAAGGAAATGGCCCTCGCCGGCCGTGAAGACAAGGACCAGGCACTGAAGGAGTTCGACGGCCTGCTGCTCAAGCACATCGGTTTCGCTGTGAGCAACGCCGCCAGCACGTTGGTACTGAACCTCGGGTTCGGACATTTCGAACAGGTACCTGGAGACAAACTCAGCCAGCGCTACTTCCGCGCCCTCAACCGTCAGGCCGCGGCATTCGCCCTGCTCGCAGACCTGAGCATGATGTTGCTGGGCGGTGAACTGAAACGTCGCGAGCGTCTGTCGGCCCGGCTCGGCGATGTACTGAGCAACCTGTACCTGGCCTCCGCCGCCCTCAAGCGTTACCACGACCTCGATTCACCCGAGCACATGGCCCCGCTGTTTACCTGGGCCATGGAAGAGAGTCTCGGCCAGTCGGAACGGGCGCTGGATGAACTGCTGAGCAACTTCCCGAGCAAGGTCCTGGGTTGCCTGATGCGAGTCATCGTGTTCCCGTTCGGTCGCCGTCACAAAGGGCCGTCGGACAAACTCGGTGCCGAAGTGGCAGCGGTGATTGGCCGGGCCAAAGGCGATCCGACGCTCGAAGAGCTGCTGGGGGGATGTTACCGGCCGCAATCGGTCGATGACCCGGTTGGTGCCCTCCAACATGCCTGCAACTTGCTGAGCGCCGCACAACCGCTACAGAAAAAAATGCACTTTGCGCTCAAGAACGGGCAGTTCAAACCGGGTGCCGGGGAGCACGTCATCGATGCCGCCCTGGAGGTCGGCGTGCTGCAAGCCGCAGAAGCACATACCTTGCATGAGGCCGAAGCCGCGCGGCGCAAAGTGATCGACGTCGATGACTTTTCCAAGGAGCAACTTGAACTGGCGAAGGGCAAGACCCGCTAACGCGGTGGCTCGTCCGGCGGGTCAATGATGAAAAGCGGGCGCTGGAGCTATATACTCCGGCGCCCGTTTTGCTTTTGATCTAGAGGACTCCCGTTATGCTCGACCAAATTCTCGTCCAGCTCGACCTCCTGCGCAGTATCCTGGTCGCTGTCGGTGAAGCCGAGCAGGTTCCAGACGAAAGTCATGCCTTGTTCCTGGAGCGCTTCGACGAATTGCGTGCGTCGCTGCCAATCGATCCGATCGAAAGCCAATACCTGGGTCAGGACATTATTTGTCAGGTCATCACCCGTTATCCGCAAATTGCCCACCTGGTCCCTCGCGACCTGTTGTGGTATTTCGCCGGCGACTGCCTGCATTACATGCCTGATGATGAAATCGCCCTGTATCAGGCGCTGGAAGAACGTCGTTACGAAGCCGAACAGAACGACGAACCGTTCGACTGGAATCAGGAAAAACAACTACTGGCCCTGTCGAACCAGGACAGCAAGCACTGATCCTGGATCAGAAATACAAAAGGCCCGCATGGTTAAACATGCGGGCCTTTTTTTGTCGGAAAGATCAAAAGATCGCAGGCTTCGCGAGCTCCTACAGGGTTTTGGGGGTTACTTCAGGTTGCCGCTGAGGAACTGCTTCAGCCGTTCGCTCTTCGGATTGCCCAGCACGTCTTCAGGCGCGCCCTCTTCCTCTACCCGCCCCTGATGCAGGAACAGCACCTGATTCGAGACTTTGCGGGCAAAGCTCATTTCGTGGGTCACCATAATCATGGTCCGACCTTCTTCGGCCAGGCCCTGGATCACTTTGAGCACTTCGCCCACCAGTTCCGGGTCCAGCGCCGAGGTCGGTTCGTCAAACAGCATGACTTCCGGCTCCATCGCCAGTGCGCGGGCAATCGCCACCCGCTGCTGCTGACCGCCCGAGAGGAACGCCGGGTACTGATCCGCCACACGAGCCGGCAGGCCGACCTTGTCCAGATAACGCCGGGCGCGATCTTCCGCGTCTTTCTTGTTGACACCCAGCACCCGGCGCGGGGCCATGGTGATGTTTTCCAGCACAGTCATGTGGCCCCACAGGTTGAAGTGCTGGAACACCATCGCCAGCCGGGTGCGCAGTCGTTGCAGCTCGGCATCGTCGGCCACGTGCATGCCATGGTGGTCTTTGACCATCCGGATCTGCTTGCCGTCCAGGCTCATTGCGCCGTCGTTGGGCGTTTCGAGAAAGTTGATGCAGCGCAAAAAGGTGCTTTTGCCCGAGCCGCTGGCACCGATCAGGCTGATCACGTCACCGGTTTTGGCTTTCAGGGAAACGCCCTTGAGCACTTCGTGGCTACCGTAACTCTTGTGTAGTTCTTCAACAGTCAATTTGTACATGTGCGCAAGCATCCTCTAAGGGAAAATGGGTCGCCGCTGCGTAGACGTCGCAAGCGGCGACAAAGCCCGTGGCCTGATGAGCGGCCGTACAGAGCGCTAAGTCCTAGTGAGCCGGGCCCAGAAAAGCCAGCCAGCGACGTTCGGCAATGCGGAACAGTCCGACCAGCGCAAAGGTCACCAACAGGTAGATCAGCGCGGTAATACCGAACGACTGAAAGGTCAAAAAGGTCGCCGAGTTGGCATCCCGCGCCACTTTCAAAATGTCCGGGACGGTGGCGGTGAAGGCCACGGTGGTCGAGTGCAGCATCAGGATCACTTCGTTGCTGTAGTACGGCAACGAGCGACGCAGGGCCGACGGCATGATCACGTAGGCATAGAGCTTCCAGCCCGTCAGACCGTAGGCTTTGGCGGCTTCGACTTCACCGTGGTTCATGCTGCGAATCGCCCCGGCAAAAATCTCCGTGGTGTAGGCGCAAGTGTTCAGGGCAAAGGCGAGGATGGTGCAGTTCATCGCATCGCGAAAGAACGCGTCGAGCACCGGTTGCGCGCGGACCGCGGCCAGGCTGTAGATCCCGGTGTAGCAAATCAGCAACTGGATATACAGCGGCGTGCCGCGAAACAGGTAGGTGTAGAACTGCACCGGCCAGCGTACGTAAAGTTTGTTGGAAACCCGGGCAATGGACAGTGGAACCGACACCAGGAAACCGATGAAGATCGAGGCGCTGAGCAGCCACAGCGTCATGGCCAGGCCGGTGATGTGGTAACCGTCGCTGTAGAGGAAAGGCTTCCAGTAATCCTGCAGTAATTCGATCATCGTACCGCCTCCCGGGAACCTGCCGCGTAATGCCGTTCGAGCCAGCGCAGGACATAGTTCGACGCGCTGGTAATCACCAGATAGATCAGCGCTGCCAACACCAGAAAAAAGAACAGTTGATAGGAGCTTTTACCGGCGTCCTGAGCGGCCTTGACCAGGTCCGCCAGGCCGATGATCGACACCAGTGCGGTGGCCTTGAGGATCACCATCCAGTTATTGCCGATGCCCGGCAGGGCGAAGCGCATCATTTGCGGGAACACCACGAAGCGAAAGCGCTGGGCACGGCTCAAGCCGTAGGCCGTGGCGGCTTCCATCTGTCCGCGGGGCACAGCGAGGATCGCGCCGCGAAAGGTCTCGGTGAAGTACGCGCCGTAGATGAAACCCAGAGTGATGATCCCGGCGGCGAACGGATTGATCTCGATGTATTCCCAGCCCAGCGCCTCGGTGAAACTGGTCAACCAGGTTTGCAGGCTGTAGAAAATCAGCAGCATCAGCACCAGGTCCGGCACGCCGCGAATCAGCGTGGTGTAGAGCTGGGCCGGAATCCGCAACAGTTTGACGCTGGACAGTTTGGCACTGGCGCCGATCAGGCCGAGCAGAACGCTCAACAGCAGCGACAGTATCGATAACTTGACGGTCATCCAGGAGCCTTCCAGCAACAGAGGGCCGAACCCCTTCAAGCTGAATGCGGAGAGCCCGAGTGTCTGCAAAAGTGCTTCGAACATAATTCAGGAACCTATCGCGATAAAAAAGCGCCCGTCCCGAGGACGGGCACCGGGGCCTTACTTGCCGCTGTAGAGACTCAGATCACCGAAGTGTTTCTTCTGGATCGAGTCGTAGGTGCCGTCATCGTGGATCGCCTTGATGCCTTTATCGAGAAGGGCCTTGAGCTCGGTGTTGCCTTTGGCGATACCCACCGCTGTTTTAGCGGGCAACAACTCGCTGTCGATCGGCTGGCTGACCTCGTAATCAGCCCCTTGCGGCGACTTCAAAAAGCTCAGCTTGGCTTGCAGCATGTCCTGGATCGTGGCGTCGAGGCGACCGGACATCAAGTCCGCGTAAACCTGGTCCTGGTTGGCGTAGGCCTTGGTTTCTACCCCGGCTTTGTCCAGTACGGCCTTGGCGTAGGCTTCCTGAATGGTGCCTTGCTCGTAGCCGACTTTTTTACCCTTGAGCGAGGCTACGTCAGAAACGCTGGAGCCTTTCTTGTAGACCAGAGCGGTCGGGCCGGAGAACAGCTCGCTGGAGAAGTCGATGACTTTCTCACGGGCCGGAGTCACGGTCATGGAAGAGATCACGCCGTCGAACTTGTTGGCCTTCAGGCCTGGAATCGTGCCGTCAAAATCGCTCTCGACCCATTTGCACTTGACCTTCAGCTCGGCGCAGATCGCGTTGCCCACATCGATATCGAAGCCCACCAGGCTGCCGTCAGCCGCTTTGGACTCGAACGGTGCGTAAGAAGGATCAACGCCAAAACGCAGCTCTTTGTACTCTTTGGCCGTGGCTACGCCTGCGGCCATGCACAAGGTCAAAGCAGAAAGGGTCAGCAATGTTCTTTTCATTATTATCAATTCCTAAAACCATTACGGGCGCTTGTGGCGCATGGGTGTTGTAACCGAGGACTTCTACGCACACACATTTACTTGTACATACAAGCATATGCAATCAACCAGCCAACTCGCTGAACGGCAGATGAAGAAAGCTTTTAGAAGCGACAGGAAAGCCTCTGGAACGGGGCTTTTGGAATGACTAGAAAATGCTCGAGGATTATCGAGCCGCGCTCATGAATGTTACCGGGGCCACATTTTGCGTCGTGTCGGTGCATCCGGTAACAATCTTAGAAGGCATATTTCGTGTGGAAACAACCCGCAGTGGGACAGCCTCGCGGGTTGAGTGCAGGCAATGCCGTCTTCAAACGTTACAGCGCATTGGGCGGGATCAGCCGCGGTTTCGTCAGCGCGTATGAGATGGTTTTGAAGGCTGTATTCAGGTTGACGCTCCCCCCGGCTGCGTTCGGGCAAGTGTCAGAGAAAAAATAGGAGGGGCCTGAGGCGATCTGCTGCATCGTGTTGCAAGGCGTCAAATCGCTACTACCGTCGCTGCACGGCGCCGAAGTGGAACCGCCACCGATATAGGCCACGCTATAGATCAGCGTACTGGTCTGCTTGACGGTATTGGCTGCCGTAACGGCCGCCTTGCATTCCGTTCCATATTGGCTTTTGTAGGTGTTGCCGAGTTGAGCTTGTGATGAAGATGCATCGCCGTCGCTCATCAGGACGATCACGTCTTGCCCGGGCGGCGACTGCCCTTGTGACATGTTCAGCAAGGCTGCCTGCGCGGAAGAAATCGCCTGGGTGAAATACGTGCCTAAACCGCCAATGGCCTGGATGCCGCCGCAGCCACCTACCCCTAGCGCCTGCGCGATGCTTGAAGTCGTGTTGACCTGGCCGTTTTTGAGAAAGCCGGAACTGAGCCCGGAGACTTGATAGGTGGCGCCGCTCGTAACAAATCCCGGCGCCACCGCCGAGTAACTGCTGGCTATAGATTGCTTCGAGCCGCATGAAAAGTTGGTACTTGCTGCGAGCGGCGGGTAGGTCATCAAGCCAACGTTGTCACCAGCGTTGGTCAAGTTGCTTATGAGTGTGAGTGCCGCCTGCTGGGCACATTGGAGTCGAGTCATTGCCTTTCCATTGGCCCCCAGGCAATTAGTGTCGGTGGTATTCATCGATCCTGTGGTGTCGAGCAAAATAATGACATTGTATTTGGTGGGCACGGCTCCGCCGCCGGCTGCAGCCTTCGAGGAAGCGGTAATTTGCATTGAAGCGATACCAAATACCTGAGAAAAGTAGAGCGGCACCGTCGCTTGCTGGACTACCTGGATACCATTGAATTTCGACACTGCTCCGGCTGCGGGCAACTGGGCATTTACCAATTGCAGACCTGTGATGGTGGCCGGCGACACCGTGACGCCGGAAGGAAACGGGTTGTTCCCCTGTGCGGCGAGGTGCGCGGAGTACGTTTTGGCATTCGTTTGCGCCGTTGCAAACGGAAAGTTCCAAAGGTCGGCGGCTCCGGCCAGCGCGGCGGCATCAGTAGCGGCCTGCAGGCGCTTCTGATTGTAGAGAACGTAGCCCGCATCAACGCTCAGGGCGACAAATCCCAGCAGGACGGCCATCGAGATAGCGACCAGGATAACAACGGAGCCACGTTGGTGGCCCATGGTCTGCTGCCGGTCAGACATTCTTGACATGATGGTGTACTCCTTGAGTTGAGGAATTTGATAAGGAGTGTTCACTGCGTTCGCTCTACGACTGTGAAGCTCAGCGATGAAGGGAGCAGGTTCGTAACACCGGGAAAAGACCCTACGAATAGGGGCTTATAAGGGGAGTACGTCACCGTGACCGTGGCATTAGTGACCGCCCCATTCAGCACTGCATTGTTCAGGCCGGTCGCGCAAGTAGCGTCAGCGCTGCATGAGGCGTTTCCCACGGAAGTCGAGTACGACAGATTCGCTACGGTCAAGTAGGCCGCCGATTTCTGGATCTGCGTTCTGGTGTCCGTGTAGGGGGTGGTTGTCCCGCGCTGGCTGGCGAAGAAGCGCGCGCCTGACGACGCGACATTCATGACCATCACGGTGTTAACGAGCAACCAGCCAAACTCCGCCAGACAGAAGAGCAATAGAACGAGCAATGGGGCCACGAGGGAGAACTCGACGGCCGCTACGCCTTTTTGCATTTTTCGCATCATGATCGTCCCCAACGTGGCATGGTGTTCGTCACCGATGCCTTCATGGCACAAACGTCACACCGTTTTTGCCAGGTGTGGCCCCGTGTGGCGACTCAAGGATTGCCGGCTATTGCACAAGCTCCGACATTGTCGCATTCAAGCTCGAGGGCACGACTAACGCGAGGCTGCCTAATGAGCCACCCAGTATCGGAGCGAACAGGTAAGTAAGAGTAATACTGGCTTGTGTGCCGGTAGCCGGGGCCTGACTGGCCGTGCCCAGAGCGGTGGCGCAGGTGGCGTCGCTCTGGCACGACGCTCCATTCACGGACACGTTGATCGTCAACGTCTTATTCAGGCTTGCTAAAGGCGCGATGATTCCCGCCGCCGCCAGTACCGCGTTTTTAGTGTCCGAGTACGGGGTGGCATAACCACGCTGGGTGGCCAATAGACGTGCCCCCGTCGACGCGGCACTTGTTAGCACGGCGTAGTTGAAGAACAGCCAGCCAAACTGGAAAATCCCAAAGAGGAGCATCAGCAGCAACGGGAGTACAAGTGTGAACTCCACAATCGTCGTACCGGTTTCGCGCTTGGCACTCATCATGTCCCCTCCCCGGCGTCACTGTCCGCCGTGAAAAACTTCACTCGCCCACGCTATTCGCCTGAACATCTGCACGGAATCATTGTTCATCAACGACTCCCTAATCAGGGCGTTTGCTTCATGAACTGCTTGTCTGAACCCTAGCCAACGGGCAACAGAGGGGGTTAGGACTTTTTTGCCGATCACTAAAACTTTTTTGCGGCAGCCCGCGTTCGCGGATTGCTGATGGGGTGTCAGTCGTTGAAGGTTTTTTCCTGAGTAATGGCATTTAGGGCTTTATGCGCTACCGTCAGATAACGAAACAGCGAAATAGAGAAATAGCTACTTGGGGCCGGTACGGGGTCATCCCACACCAGGAAAGATCGAGGGATGATACAGATGACAAACTCGGGCGAACGCGCTGACCAGAACGGTTGCCCAAGTGATCTGTGACAGCCAGGTCTGCGAGTGAACTTTCCCATTCAGCAAGGAAGTCGTGAATGAACAGTAATTCCGTGCAGGTGTTCAAGCGAGTGACGTGGGCTTTGATGATCGCAGGCTTGCCTTCGGGGGCGGCGCTGGCGGCGCCGAGCGGCTGTACGGGATTGGAGCAGATGCCGGCAGTGGTCGAAGTGGGCGAAGGCATGCAGCAAGCCATGCGCTCCCCCGTGGCAATCACGCGGCTGGCGGTGGGCGACCCCAAAGTCGCCGATGTGCATCTCAACGGCAATGATGCGTTCCTGCTGACCGGCATGGCGCCCGGTGCGACCAGCCTGATGATCTGGACGGGATGTTCCAGCGCGCCTCGCCAGAGCATGGTGTTCGTGCGCGGCAAAGCCGTTACGGCCGTGGCAGGCTCATCAGTGCTGCCTTCGGAAGATCCGCTGTTGCCGAGTCAGGTGCAGACCGATATTCGCTTCGTGGAAGTCAGCCGCACCAAATTGAAAGAGGCCAGTACCTCGATCTTCGGCAAAGGCGGCAGTTTTCTGTTCGGCTCTCCGGGCACGGTGCCCGGGGTGACGGTGGCACCCGGTCAACTGGGTAACACCATCACCAATATCCCGCTCAATAATGGCAGTTTCAATATCGGCTTTGGCGGCGGCAAGGTATTGGGGCTGATCAACGCCCTGGAAAACAGTGGTTTTGCCTACACCCTGGCGCGTCCAAGCCTGGTGGCGCTGAGCGGGCAAAGTGCGAGCTTCCTGGCCGGTGGCGAGGTGCCAGTCCCGGTGCCCAGCAGTGGCAGTAATAATTTTTCCATCGAGTACAAGGAGTTCGGCATCCGTCTGACCCTGACCCCGACTGTGATCGGTCGCCAGCGTATTACCTTGAAGGTGGCGCCGGAAGTCAGTGAACTCGACTTCACCAACGGCGTGTCCATCGCTGGCACGATCGTACCGGCACTGACAATACGGCGTACCGACACCAGTATTTCCCTGGCAGACGGTGAGAGTTTTGTGATCAGCGGCCTGATCAGTAGCAAGAACATTTCGTCGGTCAGCAAGTTGCCTGGCCTGGGAGATATTCCGATCCTCGGCGCATTTTTCCGCGACTCCACGATCAATCGCGAAGAACGCGAGTTGCTGATGGTCGTGACCCCGCACCTGGTGCAACCACTGGCGGCCAATGCCCAGTTGCCGTCATTGCCCGGCGAGCAACTGCGCAATTACGACCCGAACTGGTTCCGTATGTATTTCCTGGAAAACGGCGACTTCGACCGTCGCAGCGGGTTATCGCAATGAACCGGAACCAGAGCTTCTGTCAGGCTTTTGCGGGGAAATGCACAACCACACCGCTGAGTCGTGACCTTGTCGACCTGCGGGCCTTGAACGCTTTCCAGGGGTGGAACATGAAAGCATTGATTGCTGGTTTAGGGCTACTGATGCTCGGCGGCTGCGCCACCAACAATGGGGACTCCTGGTCTTCGCTGTCAAGCCAGGGAAGCTGCTCCAAGCCGGGTTCCGATCAGGAACTGTCGTTGAACCTGGCGGACGACATGATCAATGACGGCAAGCTGCACGCCAGCCTGGCCAATCTGCAAAGCCTGCCGGACAAACTGGAGGCCGTGCGTCTACGCAAGGCCAAGGTCTACCGCATGCTGGGCCGTAACGAGGCCGAGCCGCTGTACAAAAGCCTGCTCGGTACTTGCCTGGCCGCTGAAGGCGAACACGGCCTGGGGCAATTGGCGGCAGCGCGCAACAATAACGAACAGGCGCTGACTTATCTGGAGCGGGCGGCACGGATGTCACCCACAGACGAGAAAATCCGCAACGACCTGGGCGTGGTCTACCTCAAGCAGTTGCGACTCGAAGAGGCACGTTTCGAGTTCATCACGGCCATGGAGTTGAAACAGTCCAATCAACTGGCAGCGCTCAACCTGGTGACCTTGCTGATTTATCAGGACAACTGGAAGCAGGCGGCAGAGCTGGTCAACCGTGCCGGCTTGAGCCCTGAGCAAGTCAGCGATGCTCGGACACGCGCACAGAAGCTCAAGAGTACGGGCAAGGGGCCGGCGCCCGGTGAACGGGTAGCGGCCATACAAGATCAGGCACAACCCACTATCAACAAACCAACAACGCAGAGGTAGTGATGAAACCGAACCTACTCAGCTGCTTGGGAGTATTGCTTTTCCCGCTCGCAGCACACGCCATAGAACCCGGTCCGGCCTCCCCGCAACAGCAGGGAACCGAAATCTGGCTAGTGTTGCAGAGTGGTGGGCAGGCGGCTTCGCCCACCCTGCAATCGGCCAAGGCCGGCGAGCGGGAATTAGCGCTGCAGCGCTGGCTGGACAACTACAGGCATCCGATTCCCGAGTACTACAAAGACACCTCGGGCCAGCAACCGCAGCAGTAGCTCGCAACATAACGTGTAACAGAGCTGGCGACGACGCTTTTTCATCTCTTCCCCCGGAGCTGCCTGGTTATAAGGCCAGCAGCAGCCGGGTGCACTCATGCCTGTCGTTATGCAGGTCGTCAGCATGACCTGGCTGGGCATGCCTTGGTTCGACAGAGCGTCGACGACGAGAGGGTTTGGATGGCGCAGAGTACGACAACAGCTGCTGACTGGAAGGAACGTCCAACGCTTCAGCGTTGGTGTCGAAGAGCTCGACGGCGATCATCCATTGACTCGAGTTTGCCTGGCTTATTCCTCGCGCTGACATCCTGAAGCCTCTACCCAGGATGTCAGGATGTCCTTACCTAGCGCCCCTGCCTTGTCACAGCATGTTGAATGCTTTAAACACACCGATGAGTGCGGGCCCTATGGCGACCAGGAAGAAACTTGGCCACAGGCAGAAGATCAGCGGGAATACCAGCTTGGTGCCGACTTTGGCTGCTTTCTCTTCGGCAAACTGGGTACGCCGGTCGCGAAACTCCTCGGCATAGATACGCAGCGTGGCGCCAACACTGGTGCCGAAGCGGATGCTCTGCGCCAGCAAGCTGACCAATCCTCGAATATCTTCCAGGCCGGTGCGTTCGGCCAGGTGTTTGAGCGCTTCGGTACTGGGAATACCGGCGCGGATTTCAGAGTTGACCAGCGCCAGTTCCAGGGCAAGCTCTGCCTGGCTGACAGCCATCTCGTCAGCCACCCGCTCGATGGCCTGAGGCAAGGCCAGACCGGACTCCACACACACCACCATCAGATCAAGGGCATCCGGGAAGGCGACGAGCAGCCGACTCATCCGGGCCTGCTTGCGCTTGTCGACATAGAGGGCCGGTGCCAGCCAGCCAACACCGACTGCCAGGACCAGCAACAAAAGGCCCATGCTCAGAGACAGCTTGGGAATCAGCGACAGAGCCAGTAGCGTAACGCCCACCAGAATCAGCGGCATCAGCAAGCGAACTGCCCAGTACATCTGCACCGCCTTCGCCGAACGATAGCCCGCATGTATCAGCAGGGTTCTGACTGCAGAGCTCTGCCCTTGCGCGACTGAACCAAAGCGTTGGCCCACCTGTTCCAGCATCAACTGCAGATTACTGGGCGGCTCTTGCCCCTGGGCTGTCCCACCTTGGCTACGTTTGATCATCACAAGACGGCGCTTGAAGGGGTCCTGCAGCCCCTGCACCAGCAATAGCAGGGTAATGACAACCAGCACCGTGCTCAGGCCGATGCCACCCACGAACAGCAGGCGCGCCAGGCGCTCATTATTCACGACACTGTCGAGCAGGCTTAGCAGATAGTCCATCACAAGCACTCCTGGATTCAAACCTGAATCCGAATGATTTTACGTATCCAGAAAATCCCGATCAGCATGGCGACAAAAGCACCTACAACCAGCTTCTGGCCCACGGGCTCAAGGATGAGCAAAGGCAAATAGGTCGGGGTGGTGATCAGAATCGCCGCAGCCAGCACAAAGGGTATGGACACCAGTATCCAGCCCGACATACGCCCCTCGGCCGACAGTGTCTTGACCTTGCGCTGAAAACGGAAGCGCCCGCGAATCATGCTGCTTAACCGCTCCAGCACCTCGGTCAGATTGCCGCCGGTCTCGCGGTGGATCAGCACCGAGGTCACCAGCATCATCACGGTCATGCTCGGCACGCGCTCCAGCAGACCCAGCATGGCCCGACGAACATCGTTGCCGTAGTTGATATCGGCGAAGGTCAGGCCGAACTCGGCCGCCACCGGCCCCTTATGTTCCTCTGCCACCAGCTGCAAGGTCTCATTGAATGGATGCCCTGCCCGCAGAGCACGGCATATGGCATCCAGAGCGTCCGGCAGCCCCTCCTCGAATTGGGCGAAGCGCTTGCTGCGATCGCGGGATATCTTCAGTATCGGCAGCCAGAACAGCACGAAGGCAAACGGAGCCGCCATCCACCAGTGTTGCGTGAATACCCAGAGCCCGATTCCTCCCATCGCCGCCAGGGACACACCGAGCAAAAGCACCCGATAGGCACGATAGTCATGCCCGGCCTGCTCGATCATCTGCGCCAGCGCTTCCATCGCCGGCAACTGTTCCAGGCGCGCTTCCAGGGGTGACAGGCGCCGCAGGTATTTTTGCCGCAACACGGTCTGCATATTGGGCAGATTGCTGGCCTGCTCCAGCACATTAAGGCGGCCGCGGATACGCTTGCGTACCTTGCCGGCTTCGCCGAACACCGGTACTACGACCCCTTGACTGAGCAAGAACATGGCGGTGAACACCATGCCCAGGAACACCAGGATAAATTCGCCGGGGATCTGACTCATGACTGCCCCTCCATCCATTCAGGCCGAAACAGGCTGAGCGGCAACTCGATGCCACGCTTGCCCAGTACATCACGGAAAGCCGGCACCATGCCGGTGGGACGGAACTCGCCCAGTACCTCGCCGTGCTCGCCCATGCCACGCCGGACGAAACCGAAGATCTCTGTCATGGTGATGATTTCACCCTCCATGCCATTGATCTCCTGCACGCTGACCACCCGCCGCTTGCCATCCTCCTGGCGCTCCAGTTGAACCACCACATCGATGGCCGAAGCAATCTGCTGGCGCATAGCTTTCATTGGAAAGGTGAAGCCGGTCATCGACACCATGTTCTCGATGCGCCCCAGGGCATCACGGGGGGTGTTGGCGTGGATGGTGGTCAACGAGCCATCGTGGCCGGTGTTCATCGCCGTCAACATATCCAGCGCCTCGGCGCCGCGCACCTCACCGATCACGATGCGGTCAGGGCGCATACGCAAACTGTTGCGCACCAGTTCGCGCTGGTTCACTTCCCCGCGCCCTTCGATATTCGACGGGCGGGTTTCCAGGCGCACCACATGGGGCTGTTGCAGTTGCAACTCGGCCGAGTCCTCGATGGTGACGATCCGCTCATTGTGCGGAATGAAGCTGGACAGCACATTGAGCATGGTGGTCTTGCCGCTGCCGGTACCACCGGAGATCAGCACATTCAGCCGCCCGCGAACGATGGCCTTGAGCATCAGCGCAATGACCGGGGTCAGGGTGCCCATCTGCACCAGGCTCTCGGTGTTGAGCAGATCCACCGCAAAGCGGCGGATCGACATGCTGGGGCCGTCGATGGCCAGCGGCGGAATAATGGCGTTGACCCGCGAGCCGTCTTTCAGGCGCGCGTCCACCAGTGGCGAGGATTCGTCGATGCGCCGCCCCAGGCTGGAAACGATGCGGTCGATGATATTCAACAGATGCTGGTCATCGCGAAAACGCACATCGGTTCTCTGTAGCTTGCCAAAGCGCTCGACATACACCGAGGCATGCCCGTTGACCAGGATGTCGGACACACTGTGGTCAGCCAGCAGCGGCTCCAATGGCCCGAGCCCCAGCACCTCGTCGGTGATCTGCTTGATGATCACCTGGCGGCTGCTGGCCGTCACCGGTGCCGAATGCTCGTCCAGCAAGCGCAAGCTGATCTCGCGAATCTGTCGGCCGGCCTCGGCCGGTTCCAGGGTGTCGAGCAAGGACAGATCCATCACCTTGAGCAACTGTTGGTAGATCTTCTCCCGCCATTCGATCTCAACCGAATTGAGCTTGGTCCGGGTCTCGTAGAGCACGTCCGGCACACTGGCTTCCCAGGCCATGGGCACACTGGCACCGTCCGCACTGCTAACGGGGACCTCCGACAGGTCTGCCGGAGCATTTTTATCGGACTGCTGACGCAGGCGATTACGAAAGTCGCTGAGCATGGTTTACCCCCCGAACAGACGGCTGAAGGTACGTTTGAGCAAGCCCTGCCCACTGGCCTCGGTCCCGATAAGATTCTGGCTCAGTTCGCGCACGGCGACGGTGATGGAAGCCCGTGGCGCATGGAGCTCCAGTGGCACTCCGGTATTCTCGCTTTCACTGACCACCGCATAGTCATTGGGCAGTTTCTGCAGATCCGTGCAACGCAGCGCCTCGGAAATATCCTTGAGGCTGATCGGCGAATTTTTGTTGTAGCGATTGACCACCACCTGCAGACGGCTGCCCTGCAAGCCCAGATCCTCGCGCAGGATCCGCGTCAGGCGCGTGGCGTCCTTCAGGTGGCTGATGCTCTGCTGCACCACGATGTAGACGCGGTCAGCCTGCTCCAACGTGACGCCGGTGAGGTGGTCGATCTGCCGTGGCAAATCCACCACCACCCAGTCATAGGTACTGCGCGCCAGATGCAGAAGGCTCTCGAGCTGCTCCAGGCGTACATCCTGCGGCAGGCACAACTCACCGGCGCGCCCGCCGAGCACATGCAGGGTCGGACTGAAATGGCTGCAAAAGCCGCGCAAGGCAACGTTGTCCAACGCCTCGATCTGCTGCAGCACGTCCACGTGGCTGTGGGGCGTCTGCACATCCAGGCAGTGCGCCACACTGCCGAACTGCAGATCCAGATCCAGCAGCAGGGTTCTGCCGCCACGAATGCTCAGCTGATGCGCCAGGTTACAGGCCAGCATGGTGGCGCCCGAACCGCCTTTGGCATTCATCACTGCAATCAGCTTGCCTGTCGTCTCTTCCCCGGCATGGGCCTCCATCAGCATACGGCCGAGCGCGGCCTGTAATTCTTCCGCCGCCACCGGCTCCGGCAGGAAGTCACGGGCCCCGGCCTGCATCGCCAGACGCATGCCCTCACGCTCATCCAGGGGCCCACACACCAGCAGTGGCGGGCGCTCCTTCGCGGGACACAGCAACAGGGCCGCCAGTTCCTCGCGCCACAAGTGGCTGACGCGCAGCAACAGGAAGTCGGGCATCTGCTCCAGCCCATACAAGGGGTCGGTATGGCCGTTGCTCACCAGACGCGTGCTCACCTGCAGGTTGGGCAAATCCTGGCTCAAGGTTTTCAGATGCTTCAAGACCTCGGCGTCACGGCTACTGATCAGCAGGCGCATGCCTTGCTGATGGGCCGTGGTCGCGTTGGTGGCTTCCCTCATGTTCAACATGGCTTGATCTCCGATGTCTCGGGTTGGCCGATGGGCCTGGAGCCCGGCAATAGCGACTAGAGGATCAATCGGTACTTCTTGAGTCTGCGGACAGTAACTTGCTGGCAAACCCTTTTTTAATGCCACTTACCTGCCTGGCTTCTGCCCCCCTCAACCTTATAGTTGAGCTTTCACCACGTTAACCTCGGTACCGCGAATAACGGTGATCCCTGAACTGCCACTACGGTGCTGCATGACTTTGACCACTTTCACAACTTTGACCGCTGCTGGCAGTTGTTTGACCTCGGCAACAGGCTCAGCGATCACCGGTTTTTTCTGGTTATCCAGCGGGTTGCGCAAGGCCAGCTGCAACTTGCCTTCGCTCATCCCCTTGACTAGGACGACCGTTTGCTCCGGGGTCATCTCCAGCGTCACCGCACGTACCACCACCGGCTGGGTCTTGTCGGTGCTGGCCGTCTGATCCACCGCCAGTACGCGCAGGTTTTCCAGAATGGTTTCAGCCAGGGTGTTGCTGTTACTGCCGGTCTGTTTGGTGGCCAGCACGTCGACCCGATTGCCTGGCAAGAGGAACCCGCCGACACCGACCACGTCGTCCACGCGCACCGAGATGGCGCGCATGTTGGGCTCGATCAGCGAGGCCAGGGTACTGCCCCCCAAGTGTTCGGCCAGGCGCGCGCCGCGCACGATGTCGCCGCGCAGGATGGAGACATTGGCAATCTTGCCCACCACTTTGTCGGTGGCATCGAAGGCATCGTCCGGCACCGTGTCCTTGGGCATGCGCACCACGGCGACCTGCTGGGCCTCGACCATCTGCCCGAAAGAGATTTCCACCGTGGCGACCACCACGGTCTTCAGGTTGTCGTCTGGATTGGCATTGAGCCGTGCGCTCAGCCAGCTGTTGGCCATCCAGGCGGCACCCAGGCCAAGAACCAGCGACAGGGCAATCAGGGTGAGCGTACGAGAACTCATGTCTGTATCTCCTTTTCAAAGAAAATCGAGCTGGACAAAGTAGTTGTGCCAGGCCCATTTCAGATCCGCTGGCGACAGCGGTCCGGAGCTGCCCAAGTAACGCTGACGGTCGATCGCCATGTTCAACAGATCGCGTGGGTGGCAAGGCACCAGCGGCATGTTTTCCGACTCGTAGAGCTGATGTAAGACATAACGCAATAACAGCGGGTCATAGGGAATGCCCAGCCGTTCGGTTTCCTGGCGCCAGATGCGTTCATAGTCATCGGGTTGCAGATAGCCGAACGGTAGCTTGTAGCCAATGCGCCGCAGAAATGCCTCATCGGCCAATTCCAGCGGATTGAGGTTGGTGGAGAACACCAGAATCACATCGAACGGCAGCTCGCAGTGCCGCCCGCCTCCGAGGTTGAGGAAGTCACGCTTCTCCTCCATCGGCACGATCCAGCGGTTGAGCAACTCGGCCGGCGCTATGCGCTGGCGCCCCATGTCATCGATGATGAACAGGCCGTTGCTGGCTTTGAGCTGCAAAGGGGCCTGATACAGGCGAGTGAATGGGTCGTAGTGGACATCCAACTGTTCCATGTTCAACTCGCCGCCGGTGATAACCACCGGACGTTTGCAACAGATCAGCCGGCGATCGATTCCTTCGCTGAGCAGCAGCTTGCTTTGCTGTTCGTCAACATCCAGCCGCTGGTGGACGTGGGGATCGAAGATCTCGATCACCGAATCGTTGATCGCGATGGCATAGGGCACCCAGATACATTCGGCAAACAGGCAAATCAGTCGGCTGCTGATATAAGTCTTGCCGGTACCCGCAGGCCCGTAAACCATGATCGCGCGCCCGGAGTTCAGCGCTATGCCCAGTTGATCGAGCATGCGCTCGGCCAGTACCACGGACTCGAAGGCGCGATGCATTGCGCTCGCGGTGATGCCGCCATGGTGAATGGTCTGTACCTGGATCAGCGCTCGGTAGGCGCTCACCGGGAAAGGAGCCGCGCCGATATAACCACTACGCGCCAAGGCGTCACGTGCCGCGCTGCGGCCACGCTCCGTCAGGCCATAACGCAGCGTCTGGCCATTCGTCTGGCCGAGTATCTCGACCCGGCCGTCCTTGCGCAGAAAAGCCAGTATTTCCTCCAGAACCGCGCCCGTCAGTGCCAGGCGCTCGACCAGTCGCGACAGATCCAGCACGCCGGCATCGTGCAGATGCTTGCAGACCAGATCACCGAGAAAATTGTCCGCCAGGCCGGTCTCACGGACAGTGCGAGGCTGAGGCGCCAGTCGCTGCACCGCTCCCCGTTCGAAGGTCCCGGCATTTTTTTCGCTGATGGCGTACATAAGGTTCTCCCAAGCTACTGGCCCAAAGGCAACCAGATAACGCTGGTCAAAGTGCCGAGCAGGATCGCGACCGAATAGGGGAACGGCTGACCTGCCACTTCATCCGCCGCCGGTGCAAAATAGGCCCGGGCCCTCAACATCAGCCAGTAGCGCCCCAAGGTCTGCTGCACCTGGCCACGCACCAGTACAATCAGGCACCCGCACAAGCCACCGGCTATCAGGCAGAAAAACGTAGTCCAGAGTGCCGGGAACGGAGTGAGGAAAGCGCCCACCATGGCCATCAACTTGACGTCGCCGGCTGCCATCCCGCCCAGGGCGTACAGTGGCAGAAACACTCCAAAACCGACCAGGATGCCCAGCAGGCCATCCCCCAACCCGCTTACTCCACCTGAATAAGCCTGACCGGCCAGCCCCAGGGCCAGACCTACCAGGATCAGCAGATTGGGAATGCGGTGGCGACGCAGGTCGCTCACCACCGCCACGCCCAGCAGTCCTAGCAGCAGAACAGTAGCCATCAGCTGTTCCTTGGACATCACAGCATCTCCCTTGCGGAAATTATTGTTACGCGCAAGCAGCACCACCCACGGCATTGCACAGCGCTGTGATTTTGGTGTGTACATTCGTTCCGAGACTGGTAAACGCGGCAGCAACAACCGCCGTAATCAAGCCTCCTGCTACCGCATATTCCACAACGGTCAAACCATCTTCGTCTTTGACGAACTTCAGTACCGAAGCCTTGATTGTTTGCATAATCATTTTGCCCACCTCACTCGAGTGTTGTTCTTCCGGGAAGCAGCACCTTATGTACTGCGTGATGCAACATTAGTCAGGACACAACCGAAGGGGTTAGGAAGATTTTGCACATCGCTAGGACTTTTTTGCGGGCGCTGCCAAATACCGGGTGATCGGGTTTTGAAAAGGTTATGGAAGGGGCAAAACAAGAAATGGCTAGCAAATGCCATTTTCTTTGATTCGCAAGCGACGAACGGTTGATCCCAAGTACACCGGCAACGCGCCAATAAATAACCGCCCGGCACTGACTTACAGGCGGAACATAGAACGCATAGAACTAAATACGGTTTTTCTTATCAGGATTTAGTCTGCAAAGTGATAGCACATTGGCAATACTCCTCAGCGGAGAGAGGCACGAAGAACCTCAGAGCCCAGAGCCAAATACATGACGTCGAACGTGATCAGGAAGCCATCACTCCTCTGGTTCGATCGGACCCACGATCGCTCCACCCCCGAACTCATTGCGCAGTTCGAGCACGCCTGCGACTGCAAACTGGCGAAAGACTCCGCATTTTCCAGCGAGGTGCGGGCCGACATGATCTGCATCCATTTTGATCGCCCCGACACACCTGGCCTGAGGATGTTGCTGGAGATCAAACGCACCGCACCGGCCATTCCGATCACCATGTTCACCGTGCAGCACTCCGAAGAGCTGGCCGTATGGGCGATGCGTTCGTGTGTCTGGGAATACATGGTGCTGCCCCTTTCAGCCTCCGAAAAAAACCGCTACCTGGCGGCTGTCATTCAGCTCTACGAATTGCGCCGCAATGTTCGCGACCAACGCAAGACGATGCAGATCGACCATTCCCCGACCCTTCCGGGCAGCATCCGGATGACCTCGGAGCACCAGAAACACCAGGCGCTGAGCAATGTCCTGCTGTACATCGATCAGCACTTTCGGGACAACATCGATCAGAGGGAAGTGGCCAAACGCTGCGGCATGACGACTTTTCGCTTCAGCCGCCTGTTCAAGGAAGCCAACGGTCTTGGCTTCATGGATTACATCTTGAACAAGCGCATGAACTTCGCGAAGGAACTGCTCGACAACAGCCAGATGCCTATCACCAGCATCGGTTATGAAGCCGGTTTCAAGGACCCCTCCTACTTCGCTCGCGCCTTCAAGCAATTCGCCAACTGCACACCCAGCGAATACCGCTTGGCGCACCAGCTTAGAGCGTCGGTAGTCGCTGAGCTGGATGAAACAACCGCCGAAGTGCTCGATAGCCTGATACATAGCCTGGGAGGCTGAAGCACTTTTATAACGCGCACACAAAAACGCCGCTCAATGAGCGGCGTTTTTGTTAAATATGGAGCGGGAAACGAGACTCGAACTCGCGACCCCGACCTTGGCAAGGTCGTGCTCTACCAACTGAGCTATTCCCGCAATGGCGTCCCCTAGGGGACTCGAACCCCTGTTACCGCCGTGAAAGGGCGGTGTCCTAGGCCACTAGACGAAGGGGACACGCTACCCGGAACACATGGTGTGTGTTTCGGTGTCCAGACCCGCGTCCGAAGACTTGGTTCTGGTTTCACTCAGCCCTGCCCGAAAGCAAAGCCGTTTAAAATTGGAGCGGGAAACGAGACTCGAACTCGCGACCCCGACCTTGGCAAGGTCGTGCTCTACCAACTGAGCTATTCCCGCATTGGCGTCCCCTAGGGGACTCGAACCCCTGTTACCGCCGTGAAAGGGCGGTGTCCTAGGCCACTAGACGAAGGGGACACACGTACAACATTCACTCCCTACCGCGTTTCGCTGTGTGCTTTCCGCTGTAAGTGGCGCGCATTCTATGGATGGATTGAGGGGTCGTCAACCCCCAACTATAAATTTATTTAAATCAATGACTTCGCCCCCCTTTGAGGGGCAATTCCGGGTTTTCGTCCGACCGGGGTTTGACGCCTATATTCTGTCACTCGCCAAGGCGCTATAGTCCTCTCCAGCAGATGATGGCAATGTGCACCCATCCACACATTGCCTATATAGACAGCGCAAAGGCTCGATCCAACTCGTCGCGCCACCCTATGCGCCTCCAGGCTTAGCCACTACACTCGCACGCAAACCCTATAAAGAGGTCTTCACGGTGACACCACTCATGATCACCCTGCTAGTAATAGTCGGGATCGCAATATTGATCGCCATTGGCTACATGAACCATGTGGTGGAAAACAATAAACTGGAAAAGGCCCGCACCAAGGTCGAACTCAATGATCGATTGCGCCGCTGTGGCGAAATAACTGAGACCTTCCCTGGCCAGCTGATGACTCCGGCGCTCAAGCTGCTGCTGACGCGACTGGAACTCAACGTCTGCCAACGCCTGCTCAATCTGGATAAAACCAATTCGACGGCCAAAGCCCGCATCGAGGAACTGCGTGCACTGGTCGCACGAGGTGAATCGATTCCGGTCAACAACCCGCCGGCACCGATCCAGACTGAAGCCAAGGCCAAGGACGTACGCTTCTTGCTTGAAGCCTTGCATGGCCAGATCACTCGTGCGGCACAGGACGGTTTCCTGCCAACCAACGAAGCCAAGCGCTGGATTCGTGAAGTACGCCACATCCTGGTATTGCTGCACATCGAGTTCTTCAACAACCTCGGTCAACATGCACTGCAGCAGGAACAACCCGGGCAAGCCCGCCTGGCGTTCGAGCGTGGCGTGCAGTACTTGCGTAAACAGCAAGATCCGCAGGTTTACAGCGAGCAGTTGCAGTACCTGGAAAAACTGTTGGCGCGCGCCAACTCCATGGTGCTGACCAACATTGCACCTGTGGAAGGCGAAGTTAACGAGTTGACCGAAGGCCTCAAGGACGTGGAAGCCGACGCAGACTGGAAGAAAAAGGCTATCTACGACTGACACAACACCTGTGGCGAGGGAGCTTGCTCCCGCTGGGTCGCGAAGCGACCCTCACCCTCCTTCGCTCAGTTCAGGCTTACCGCGAGTATCGATCTGCGACTGCTGCGCAGTCGAGCGGGAGCAAGCTCCCTCGCCACACACGCTTACAACCTGAAATGCCCCACCATCCCCTTCAGCTCAACGCCCAATTGCGCCAGTTCGATACTCGACGTGGCATTGCCTTGCATGGCCACCGAGGATTGATCGGCACTGGCACGGATGCTGGTCACGCTACGATTGATCTCTTCGGCAACCGAACTCTGTTGTTCGGCCGCTGCAGCGATCTGCTGGTTCATCTGCTGAATCAGCGAGACCGCCGCAGCGATACTGCCCAGCGCACTCTCGGTCTGTAACGCATCACTGACGGCGAGCTTGACCAGCTCACCGCTGCTCTGTATTTGCTGCACCGACGCCTGAGCAGCTGAACGCAAGGCACTCACCAGTCGTTCGATTTCTTCTGTGGATTGCTGGGTACGCTTGGCCAGGGCCCGGACTTCATCGGCAACCACGGCAAAGCCCCTGCCCTGCTCACCGGCTCGCGCGGCCTCAATGGCCGCATTGAGTGCCAGCAGGTTGGTCTGCTCGGCAACGCTCTTGATCACGCTGAGGACAGTGCCGATGTTCTGGATTTCCGCACTGAGGCTTTCGATGCTGGAGCTGGCCGACGTCGCCGAGTCAGCCAGTTGCTCGATGCGCTGCATGCTCTGACGCACGACCTGCTGACCGGTTTCGACCTTGCCGTCTGCCGTCTGCGCTGCCAGTGCCGCTTCCTCGGCATTGCGCGCAACGTCATGCACGGTCGCGGTCATCTGATTCATCGCGGTGGCAACTTGCTCGGTCTCTTCCTTCTGGCTACTGACTTCCAGGTTGGTTTGCTCGGTCACCGCCGAGAGCGATTGCGCGGAATTCGCAAGCTGCTCGATACCCGCCTGCAAGCCGCTGACAATACTGCTCAGCCCCGCGCCCATTTGCTGCATGGCCTGCATCAACTGGCCGATTTCATCACGTCGCATCACCTGCACGGTCGCGCTCAGATCGCCCGCCGCAATTTTCTGGGCGACGAGAATCACACTGCGCAGTGGCGCAACGATCAAGCGAGTAATCACCCACGCGGCAATCAGCCCAACCAGCAACGCAAGCGCCGAAGACGCAATAATCAACGCCGAATTCTTCTTCAGTTCTGCCTGCATCGACTGGTCCTCGGCCGCGTAAGCCTGGTCGACCCGCTGCACCACTTCAGCGGCGCGCTCATGCAACTGCTGATAGACCTTTTTCTCCTGACTCAGCAGCCCCGTGTACTCGGCAAGTTTTTCGCTGAAACTGGCGATATGCCCGGCCACTTCGTTGAGCACTGTCTGGTAGCCCGCGTCCTTGACCGCGCTCTTCAATGCCTCAACCTGGGTCAATGCCTGGTCGGCCTGTTCAATCTTGCCTTGCTCGGCACTTTCGTCACTGGCCTTGCGGCTTTGATCCAGGCGCACTCGCGCCTCATTCATGGCCTGCAACATCAGCCTCGATACCTGACTGACCTGGTTGGCCTGCTCGATAAACTCAGCGCCCTCCTTGCCTTGGGTATCCTTGAGCGCATAAGCGCCATCGTCGGCAAGGCCAGCCTGCAGCACATCGAGGTTATTGGCCACGCTGGACACCGACCAACTGGCCATTTCCAGCGCCAGTTCCTTGGACTGGGTCAGCTCGACGAACTCATCGAAGGCTTTGCGGTACGCCCCCAGTGACTGCTCGACATCATTCATCACCGCAACGTTAGCCGCCGACTGAGCCTTGAGTTGCGTTGCGAGGGCGACCAACGCGTCAACACCCTTGTGCAAGGCATCGACGGTTTTCGGATCACTGTGCAAGGCGTATTCCTGCTCAAGCAAACGCACCTTGAGCAGGCCACTGTTGAGCGACGACATCTGCTTGAGCCCGTCGAAGCGCTGGCTGATGGTTTGCAAGGACCAGACGCCGATAGCGGCCACCACGGCCGTCAACATCAGGACCAGAATAAAACCGACACCCAGTTTTTTTGCCATACCGAGGTTGGCAAAACGTCCTTGCACGGCCGAAATCATTGCTCGTAACCCCCTTCCCATACTCAATGGCAACACGACCATTTTCTGTTGTTGCAGATTCGCAATGGGGTGCACCCAAGCACAAGCCTTTGGCGCCGCGATAATGGCAAAAAGCTACGCGCGAGTCGTTTTCAGAACGGTCGAAGTCGATCCGGTAAGGCGCACGCCTGAAAAAACGCCTGCGCCCGAGGATCGCTGGCATAAGCCACATTGATGCGCAGCCAATCGATGGTCTCGCCATTGGGGCTGAAGGCCGTCCTGGAGGACAGCACGATACCGAATGAGTGAGCCAGCGTGCGCACCCGTGCCGATTCGTACGCTCGTGGTCGGGCCCAAATGTACAACCCGCCCGCAGGCTTGCCGAACACCTCCCAGTCGGCGTCTTCAAGCACCAGCAATGTCGCCGCCATATCTCGTTTCAGTCGCTGACGCTGGCGCTGTACCAGTTTGCGGTAGGCGCCATTGGCCAACAGACTGCTCAGTACCGACTCGCAAAACCGCGAAGCTCCCAGGCTGGTAATCATCTTCATGTCTGCCAGGCGCGCAATGATTGCAGCGCTGGCCACGACATAACCGACCCGCAGCGAACTGCTGAGGGTTTTCGAAAAGCTGCCGACATAGACCACGTTCTGACCCGCATCCATTGCCGCCAGACGGGTGCCGGCACTGCCCTGGAAGTCTGCGTAGACATCATCCTCGACGATGATTAATTCATGACGCTTGGCCAATTGCAGAATCCGTTGCGCAACGGCGGGTGCCAGGCTACTGCCGGTCGGATTGTGGAACAGGCTATTGATGAACAACGCACGGGGATTGTTAGCGCTCAACAAGGCCTCAAGCACTTCAATGTCCGGGCCGCGAGAGGTCCTTGGTACTTCCAGCAACCTGACACCATGCAACCTGAGCAGCTTGAACAGATTCGAATACCCCGGACTTTCGACCACCACGCAATCACCCGGCTTGAGCAGCGTCCGTATGATCAGATCAAGCCCGTGAGTAGCTCCCGTAGTGGTGAGAACCTGGTTCTCATCGACGGTAATACTCATCTGCTGCAAGCGTTTGAGGATCTGTTGGCGCAAGACCGGCAACCCGAATGAAGGGCTGTAGTTGAACAGTCCGGCCATGTCGGTACGCGAAACCTGGCGAATGGCATAACTGAGATCGTCGCTCTCGCGCCAGCTTTCGGGCATACCACCACGCCCCAGCGGCAACATGCCCAACGGGTCGTCGACCAACCCGACACTGTTTGCGTCAGCCGCCGTGGGGCCCGCTGGGTCAGCGCAACGATGTGTCGCGCCCAAAGGCCCGGCAACGAAAAACCCCGAGCCATGACGCGACGCCAGCACGCCTTGGGCGACCATGCGCTCATACGCCTCGATGACACTGGACTGACTGAGCAGGTTTTCCCGGGCCAGTTGTCGAATGGATGGCAAACGCGTTCCGGGCTCAATGGCACTTTGGCGAATCCAGCCAGCGAGGGCGTCAACAATTTGCTGCACGACGGGCACCAACGCCTGCCGATCGATTCTCAATTCCATGAGAGACCCACTCCAACTGTTTTTCTGGGGCCAGTTAAGCACAGGCGCTCGCATGAAGATGTGCGACAACGCCGCTAAAACCCCCTCCTCTAACTCCTTGAAACACAATGTCCGGTGCTACGTCGCAGGCAAACCTTCAGAACGCCGTCACCCCGCCATCCACCGCCAGCGAGTGACCGGTGGTGAACGCCGCCCCATCGCTGCACAGATACAGCACCGCACTGGCAATTTCCTCGACCTTGCCGATCCGTCCCACCGGGTGCATGGCGGCGGCGAAATCGGCTTTTTTCGGATCGGCCTCATAGGCGCGGCGGAACATGTCCGTATCGATAACCGCCGGACAGACTGCATTCACGCGGATTTTCTTCTTCGCATATTCGATGGCTGCCGATTTCGTCAGGCCGATGACCGCGTGCTTGGACGCCGCATAGATACTCATCTTCGGCGCCGCGCCAAGCCCGGCCACCGAAGCGGTATTGACGATCGCACCGCCACCTTGCGCCAGCATCAGCGGCAGTTGGTACTTCATGCACAACCAGACGCCTTTGACGTTGACGCCCATGATCGCGTCGAACTCATCGAGCGTGCCTTCGGCGAGCTTGCCCTTTTCGATTTCGATCCCGGCATTGTTGAAGGCGTAGTCGACGCGACCATAAGTGCTCACCGCCTTCGCCATCAGACTCTGTACATCGTTCTCCAGGGTCACGTTGCACTGCACGAAAACCGCTTCGCCACCGGCAGCCCGAATCAGCTCGGCGGTACCTTCGCCGCCAGCCACATCAAGGTCCGCGACCACCACTTTCAATCCCTCGGCAGCAAACGCCTGGGCGGTTGCGCGGCCAATACCGGCGGCAGCCCCTGTCACCAACGCAACCTGGCCGGAAAACGTCATGCTCATTGTTATGTCCTCGAAAGATGTAGGTGATCTCGTTCTCGCAGTCTAAGCACCCTGCCCCGTCACGCGGCAGCACTATCAGAGGGCCGGTTGATTACTTATGAGCTGCGGTGATGAAGATCCCCGCCCGACTATCACTCCTTTGGATCGGACTGTATTCGCTGCGTCAGCAAACCTTGCGACAACCGCCATGAGGGTCTATCAATCAGACTTCATTCAACCTTGAGTGCCCGCCATGACTGCCCAGACCAACCGTCAATTCCTGCTCGCCAAACGCCCGGTGGGAGCTGCGACCCGCGAGACCTTTACCTATCAACAAGTCCCTGTCGGCGAGCCGGCGGCGGGCCAGATCCTGGTCAAGAACGAGTACCTGTCACTGGACCCGGCCATGCGTGGCTGGATGAACGAAGGCAAATCCTACATCCCGCCTGTGGGCATCGGCGAAGTCATGCGCGCACTCGGTGTGGGCAAGGTGATTGCCTCGAACAACCCGGGCTTTGCCGTGGGCGATTACGTCAACGGTGCGCTGGGCGTGCAGGATTACTTCCTTGGGGAGCCACGAGGTTTCTACAAGGTCGATCCGAAACTGGCGCCATTGCCGCGTTATTTGTCAGCACTGGGCATGACCGGCATGACCGCTTACTTCGCGCTGCTCGACGTCGGCGCGCCGAAGGCCGGGGAGACCGTGGTGCTGTCGGGTGCAGCCGGCGCGGTAGGCAGCATTGCCGGGCAGATTGCCAAGATCAAAGGCTGCCGCGTGGTGGGCATCGCCGGCGGCGCGGACAAGTGCAGGTTCCTGATTGACGAACTGGGCTTCGACGGCGCCATCGACTACAAGCACGAAGACGTGGTTGCCGGCCTCAAGCGCGAATGCCCGAAAGGCGTAGACGTGTATTTCGATAACGTCGGCGGGGATATTCTCGACGCCGTGCTCAGCCGCCTGAACATGAAGGCCCGCGTGGTGATCTGCGGCGCCATCAGCCAGTACAACAACAAGGAAGCGGTCAAAGGCCCGGCCAATTATCTATCGCTGCTGGTCAACCGTGCGCGAATGGAAGGCTTTGTGGTGATGGATTACGCCGCGCAGTTCGCTGCTGCCGGGCAGGAAATGGCCGGGTGGATGGCCAAGGGGCAGCTCAAGAGCAAGGAAGACATCGTCGAAGGACTGGAGACGTTCCCGGAAACGCTGATGAAGCTGTTCAGCGGTGAGAACTTTGGGAAGTTGGTTCTAAAGGTTTAACGCAAACCCATGTGGGAGCGAGCAAGCTCGCACACATTTGCGATTGATCGTTCCCACGCTCTGCGTGGGAATGCAGCCCTTGACGCTCTGCGTCAATCGCCGAAGCGGACGCAGAGCGTCCGGTGAGGCGTTCCCACGCAGAGCATGGGAACGATCTGTAAGACTTACGCCAGTTCGGCCACGACGTCGGCCAAGGCCTTGGCCGGGTCGGCTGCCTGGCTGATCGGACGGCCAATCACCAGATAGTCGGAACCGGCATCCAGGGCCTGGCGCGGTGTCAGGATGCGGCGCTGATCGTCCTGGGCGCTGCCCGCCGGACGGATCCCCGGCGTCACCAGTTGCAGCGACGGATGCGCCGCTTTCAACGCTGAGGCTTCCAGTGCCGAACACACCAGGCCATCCATCCCGGCTTTTTCTGCCAGTGCCGCCAGACGCAATACCTGCTCCTGTGGCTCGATGTCCAGGCCAATCCCGGCCAGATCCTCACGCTCCATGCTGGTCAGCACGGTCACGCCGATCAACAGTGGTTTTGGACCGCTGCGCTGGTCGAGCACCTCGCGACAGGCCGCCATCATGCGCAGGCCGCCGGAGCAATGCACGTTGACCATCCACACGCCCATTTCCGCAGCCGCCTTGACGGCCATCGCGGTGGTGTTTGGAATGTCATGGAATTTAAGGTCGAGAAACACCTCGAAGCCCTTGTCACGCAAGGTCCCGACGATTTCCGAGGCGCAGCTGGTGAACAGTTCCTTACCGACTTTGACCCGGCACAGTTTCGGGTCCAACTGGTCGGCCAGCTTCAGTGCGGCGTCACGGGTAGGGAAATCCAGGGCGACGATGATAGGAGTCTGGCAGGCGGACATGAGTGGGCTCTCAGGCAAGTCGAAATCGGCGCGCATTGTAGCGGAACGCGAGCCCGTCCGGGACCCGATGATCGGTAAATCATCTTCAACAGTGCCGGTTGGCGGATGATAAACCCTGCACGCCCGGCAATTGTGTCGAAACAGATACACTCACGACACGCCCTCAACATCGCCCAAGGCTACCCTCGCCAACCGCAAGACTTCCTACAGCACTTCCCGCCTCACGGCCGGACGCCTTATGCTGAAGCCACAACCTCGCAGCCCATCTTTTGTGGTTGGCAGCCTCTCTGGCAGATGAACGTACGCATGCAAAATAGCCCTGCTCCTCTGAACGATGATCAAAAAGCCCCCGCAGCCGGCGAAGACAAACGCTGGAACACCCGCGCGCTGATCGTTGACGATGACGTTCCGATCCGCGAACTGCTGATCGACTACCTGGCCCGCTTCAACATCCACGCCAGCGGCGTCACCGACGGCGCCGCCATGCGCCTGGCGCTGCAAGCGGAGCATTACGACGTGGTGGTGCTGGACCTGATGCTGCCCGGCGAAGACGGTCTGTCGCTGTGCCGCTGGCTGCGCGCCGAGTCGGACATTCCGATCCTGATGCTCACTGCCCGCTGCGAACCCACCGACCGCATCATCGGTCTGGAACTGGGGGCCGACGATTACATGGCCAAGCCGTTCGAGCCACGAGAGCTGGTCGCACGGATTCAAACCATCCTTCGTCGCGTGCGCGATGACCGTACCGAACAACGCGCCAACATTCGCTTCGACAACTGGCGTCTCAACAGCGTGCTCCGCCAGTTGATCTCCGTCGATGGCCTGGTGGTGCCGCTGTCGAACGCCGAGTTTCGTTTGCTCTGGGTATTCATCGAACGCCCGCGACGAGTGCTCAGCCGCGAGCAATTACTGGACGCCGCCCGTGGACGCTCGATCGAAGCGTTCGATCGCAGTATCGATCTGCTGGTCTCGCGCCTGCGACAAAAGCTCGGTGACGACCCCAAATCGCCTCAGTTGATCAAAACCGTTCGCGGCGAAGGTTACCTGTTCGACGCCCGAGACATCGGCTGATGCGTGCGCGCTTCGATACGCTGTTCGGCCGCCTGTTTGGCGTGCTGTTGCTGGCGATTATCCTGGCGCACCTTCTGGCGTTCTTCTGGTTTCACCATTACGGCCATCCCCCGCCCCCTCCACCGCCGGAGTTTTCCGCCGGGTTCAACGGGCAACCGCCTCCGCCCTTCAAACACAGACCGCCGCGGCCCTGGTTTGGCGGCCCGATCGTACCGCTGACCTTTCAGCTTATCTCGCTGGTGATTGCCGCCTGGTACGGCGCAAAACTGCTGTCCCGCCCGATCCAACGCTTGAGCGCGGCCGCCGAGAGCCTCAGCGAAAACCTCGACAGCCCACCGCTTGATGAGTCCGGCCCCCGAGAATCACGGCAGGCAGCGCACACTTTTAACCTGATGCAGAAGCGTATCCGTGAGCAGGTGCAGCAGCGCTCGCGGATGCTCGGCGCCGTTTCCCATGACCTGCGTACGCCACTGTCGCGGCTCAAGTTGCGCCTGGAGCAGATCGACGACATCAAGCTGCAAGGGCAGATGCGGCAGGACCTCGACGACATGATTCGCATGCTCGATGCGACCCTCAGCTACCTGCACGAACAACGTACCAGCGAAGCCCTGCAGTGGATGGATGTGCAGGCGCTGATCGAATCGCTCTGCGAAAACGCCCAGGACCAGGGCGCTGACGTGCAGGCCAGCGGGCACTGTGCACCGTTGCAGGTTCAACCGATGGCCCTGCGGTCGTGCATCAATAACTTGCTGGACAATGCCTTGCGGTACGCCGGCCAGGCACTGATCACTCTTGAAGACAGCCGTGAACAGTTGATCATTCGAGTGATCGACCATGGCCCGGGGATCAACGCCGACAAACGCGAAGCCGTGTTCGAGCCGTTCTTTCGCCTGGAAGGTTCACGCAATCGCAACTCTGGCGGCATTGGACTGGGCATGACCATCGCCCGCGAAGCTGCTCAACGGCTGGGCGGAGCATTAAGCCTGGAAGAAACCCCGGGCGGCGGCCTGACTGCCGTGGTCTGCCTGCCACGGGCCTGAACAGACTCTGTGTGCTGATTCGTACAAATTCCACATACCCACGACAACTGCTCCCCCGAGGCTGCATGGGCCGGTGCCTTCACCGGTTTTATCCATCCACGGAGTGAGCCCATGATCGGCAGCGTCAGCAGTAACTCCAGCTATACCAGCGCCACCAGTGCGGCCTATGCCGCCCGACTCCAGCAGCGTCAGAAAGAGTTGTTCGCCAAGCTCGACACCAATGGCGACGGAACCGTTTCCAAGGACGAGCTGAACAGCGCCCTGGCGAAGAAAAGCGACAGCCGCGTACTGAACAGCCTCAGCCAGCAATTCAGCAGCCTGGACAGCGATAACAGTGGAGGTCTGAGCAGCCAGGAAATGGCCTCCATGACGCCATCGTCCTGCCAAGCCCATAATGATCAGCCGCCCAGCACGGAACTGGCCGACAGCATGCTCAGCCTTCTGGACAGCAACAGTAATGGCAGCATCAGCAGCGATGAGCTGAGCGCGGGCCTGACGAAAGCCGGCAGCACCGCCGACAGCAAGAGCCTGTTCGCCGCGCTGGACACTAACAACGACGGGAGCGTGAGCAAGGACGAGCTGATTGCCGCCCTCACGCCGCCTCAGCCGCCACAACAACTGTCCAGCCAGTCCCTGTTTGGCCAACTCGACACGAATGGTGATGGCAGCATCAGCACCAGCGAACTGAGTAGCGCCCTGGCCGCAACCTCGTCCACCAGCAGCACCGACAATGGTGCGGCCCTGCTCAAGATGCTCGACACGGACAACAGCGGTGGCGTTAGCAGCGACGAATTGAAAGCGGCGCTGCAAACGGGCAGCAGCCAGAACAGCGGCACCATCGATCAAGGCGCAGTAGCCGAGGCGCTGAGCAAATTGATCGTCAGCATGAACCAGCAGTACTCGCAGGCCACAAGCAAAAACCTGAGCGCCGCAGCCTGAGGTTAATCAACGCATAACCTGTGGCGAGGGAGCTTGCTCCCGCTGGGGCGCGAAGCGGCCCTAAAAATGGGACTGCTACGCAGTCCAGCGGGAGCAAGCTCCCTCGCCACAGGTTCAGTATTCGGCTTAACTGATCGGCATTAGGGCAAGCCCCTCACCACAATTGATCAACGCTTTTCTTCAACCCGCCCCTGACTGTTACTCCAGTCGATCAACAGGCTGTACGCCACGGCCAACAAGGTCGGACCGATGAACAAGCCGATAAAGCCAAAGGCGATCAACCCGCCAAACACCCCAAGCAGCACGATCACCAACGGCAAGTTGCCGCCACGGCTGATCAGGTAGGGCTTGAGCACGTTATCGACGCCGCTGATGATAAACGTGCCCCAAATGCCAAGGAACACCGCCAGGCCGTACTCGCCCTTCCAGGCCAGCCAGGCCGTCGCCGGAATCCACACCAACGGCGGGCCCATGGGGATCAGGCTGAGCAGGAACGTGACGATACTCAGCACCAGTGCGCCCGGAATACCGGCGATCAGGAAGCCGATCAGCGCCAGGATCGCCTGGGCAGCGGCAGTGCCGATGACGCCGTTGACCACCCGCTGCACCGTTCCGGCGACCAGCTCGATGTAATAACCGGCACGCTCGCCGATCAGCCGTTCCAGCAGACGGTGAGCAAACATCGCCAACCGTGGGCCGTCGCGATAGAAAAAGAACACGAAAACGATGCTCAAGGTCAGCTCGAGAATCCCTCCGCCGATCTGCGCACTGCGCGCCAGCAACCAGTTGCCGACCTGTCCCAGATAGGGTTTGACCGCCAACAACAGCGCCGCGCCTTGCTGATCAAGGCTGTTCCAGAGTCCAACCAGACGCTCGCCAACCAGGGGTATCCCGGCCAGCCACACCGGTGCCGCCGGCAAGCCGTCAACCTGAACGTCCTTGATGAACACCGTGGCATCGCGCACATGATCGGCCAGGTTAAAACCGAGCCACACCAACGGCACCGCCACCAGCACCATCCAGCCCAGCGTCAGCAACGCCGCTGCGAGGGATTCGTGACCATTGAGCCAGCGAGTCAGCAAGCGCATCAGCGGCCAACTGGCGAACGCCAGCACCGCGCCCCAGAACAGCGCCGACCAAAAGGGCGCCATCACCCAGAAGCTGGCACCGAACAACACCAGGAGCAGGATCTGCACCAACAGGCGATCGTTATTGATCATGAAAAATCTCGAGCAAGGTCAATCAACAAAGAGTAGGCGAACGGCCAATGACACGTTCGCCGAGGGAAAAACTATCGCAGGAACTCGATGTGCAGGCCCGTTGCCGGCACGTTGCCGAGCTCCATCCGCGCCGCACGTACGCCCTGCCCGACCAGCGCCTGACGCCAGGCTTCGGCGTTGGCTCCGGAAACACTGACACGCAAAGTCGTATCGAGGTTCAAGCCGCGCGACAGCAACGTCAGCCAAACCGGTTGCGGCTCCCCCGTCAGCCGCGGCAGGTCCAGCACGCCGGTGTCCTTGAGCTGACGCAACAGGGTCGCCGAGGTCGGCAACAACTCGCCCAATGGCGTGCTGGCTTCGAATTGCTCGACATGCAGATAGGCTTTTCGATTGCCGCGAGTGATGCTGTAAAGCGCCAACAGCGAGTTGTCCTGCGGTGCCGCAAGTCGCAACAGCAGATAAGCCTGTTGATCGTCGGCGCCATAGAGCTTGGCGTTGCCGAACACTTGATTGGCCCACAGGCTGCTTTCGCCGCAATCGCGGGCCTGGCACCAGAACAACAGCTCGGCCCCCTGTTTCTGCAAGGCTTCGCGGGCAGCGGTGAAGGCCTCGGTGGAAGAATGCTCGGGCGGCAACTCGTAGGTCACCGAGGTTACTTTTCCGCGGGCACTGACCTGGCCATCAAAACGTAGCTGGCCGCTGATTTTGCGGATCGAGCCCATGGGGTAGATCCGTTCAAGCTCCGCAACCGGGCGATAGTCGACGATCTGCGCATCGGCCAGACGTGGCACCAGCGGCAAATCGTGACTTCCCGGTACATCGGCGGCAAACACCAGCGAACTGAAACACCCCAGCCCCAACAAACAGATCAAGCGCATGCTGTTCAACCTTGAAGGTACTCTCATCGGATCAGCATGGCCTGAGCGCCTTTGACGACATTCGCGTCGTCGTTACGCGGCGGAATCTGCAAGCCACGCTGCACCGCCGGGCGAGCTTCCATCGCCGCCATCCAGCGTTGCAATGCGGGTAAACCGTCCACCGAAACGCCAGACCACTCATGGCCACGGACCCACGGATAAGTGGCGATGTCAGCAATGCTGTAGTCATCGGCCAGGTACTCGACAGTTTCCAGACGTGTGTTCAGCACTTCATACAAACGCCGGGTTTCATGCTGATAGCGGTCGATGGCGCCCTGGAGCTTTTCCGGGAAGTAACGGAAAAACACGTTAGCCTGGCCCTGCATCGGGCCAATGCCGCCCATCTGGAACATCAGCCACTGGATCGCCACCGAGCGCCCTTTCGGGTCTTTGGGCAGCAGTTTTCCGCTCAGCTCAGCCAGGTAGATGAGAATCGCGCCGGATTCGAACACGGCGAAATCACCGTTATCCCGGTCGACAATCGCCGGAATCCGGCCATTGGGATTGATCTTGAGAAACGCTGGAGCCTTTTGTTCCTTTTTGTCGAAACTCAAGACATGCACCGTGTAGGGCATGCCGAGTTCCTCGAGCACGATAGAGACCTTGTGGCCATTCGGGGTCGCAGCGGTGTAGAGATCTATCATGGTTGTCTCCCATTTCAACCCGCCCAGCCTCGACAGTTGCCCGCTGCAAGTCAAGGAACGGCGAAGAACCGATTGAAACAGTCTGCAACAAGGGCGGCACCGGGCTCGTCATTCAGGTGCAAATGATGGCCGCCAGGCAGCTGTTCACGGCTAAAGGGTAGACGCTCCAGCAATTCTGGATGTTTGGCGAGCATGCCGTCAGCGGCAACCACCAATTGCGCAGGACAACTGATTCGCTGAACGAAGGACATCGCCTGTTCATCGGTCAGGCGCAGTGGCGACGCCAGCGTCAGGCGACTGTCGGTGCGCCAGGTGTAGCCGCCCGGCACCGGCATCAAACCCCGCTGAGCGAGTAATTCGGCAGCTTCACGACTGACCGCGACCAGGCCTTTCATACGGGCCTCGATGGCGCGATCCAGGGTGTGGTAGACCGGTTTGCGCTTTTCTTGCAGGTCAAGTTGCGCTTGCAGGGCCATGCCCATGCGTTCGGCGGCGTTGTCATGAGCGGCAGTAGGCGGAATCACCCCGTCGATCAGCGCCAGGTGCGTCACGCGCTCGGGCAAGGCACCGGCGAGTACCACCGAAACGATTGCACCCAAGGAATGGCCCAGCAGCGCAAACCGCTTCCAGCCCAACTGTTCGGCGACTCGCAACACGTCGTGAGCGTAATCCCACAGCGCGTAACCGGCGCCTAATGGCCGATGCCCGGAATGCCCGTGGCCGGCCATGTCCAGCGCGACAATACGCAGCCCTTCAAGCTTCGGCGCCAGGCGTGCAAAGCTGTTGGCATTATCGAGCCAACCGTGCAAGGCAATCACCGGCAGACCGTCTTCAGGACCGAACAGGTGCGCGGCCAACTCGATGTGCGGCAGGCTCAGGCGGACTTCTTCGACGCTGCTCATGCGCAACTCCGCTCACTGTGCCCTTGCCAACGGCTGAACAGGTTTTTCAGCAACGTCGCGGTGTCTTGCGGGCGCTCAAGGGGAAACATGTGGCCACCGGGCATGGTCAGCGACTCGCCCTGCGGCATACGGCCGACGAAGCTGGCGTGATGGCGCATGACCACCCGGCTCTGCCGGCCACGAACCACCGCCAGCGGTACTTTCAACTGGCGAGGACGACCTGGACTGGTGTGCGGAACACCGCGGTAGATGCTGATCTCGGTGGCCGGATCAAAGCGCAGGCGCAGGCGATCACCGACCTTGTGCAAGCCGTGTTGCAAGTACGCATCGAGGCAGTCCGGATCGAAACCGCGGAACAGGGTTTTACCGGCGAAATAGCGGCGTGCCGATTCCAGATCGGCGAATTCCTCGCGGCGCCCCAATGTGCGGCCGGCCGGGGTCAAGCGGTCGATAAAGCCAAAACGCTTGGCGGCGCGGATAACCCATTGATCGGGGCGGGTCAGCACCGGCGAATCCAGCATCACCACGCCGCGATACAGCTCCGGGCAACGCAAGGCCGCGTGCAGGTGCAAGACGCCACCAAAGGAATGGCCAACGCCCCACACCGGCTCGGGTTGCTGTTTCAGGTGATGGATCAGCTCGTCCACCAGGTTGTACCAGTTATCGTCGGCCGGGAACCGCGGGTCATGGGCGTGCTGCTGCAGATGCGCGACCTGATACTCCGGCGCCAGCGCGGCAAACAACTTGCCGTAGGTGCCTGAAGGAAAGCCATTGGCATGGGCGAAAAAGATCTGCTGCGGCATAACGGCGCGTCCATAAACGAAATCAGGTGTTGATTGTCCGTAAGACGCAAGCCCACAGCAATGACCGTAACTGCCAGGAATGATGACAGTCAGGCCAAGGCTATGGGCAATTCAGGATCGTGCGAGCTGTTGTGGCGAGGGAGCTTGCTCCCGCTGGGGTGCGCAGCGCCCCCAAAACCTTCGCTCGCATATCGACAGACACTCCGCGTCAATCAGGTTTACGACGGCTGCGCCGCCGAGCGGGAGCAAGCTCCCTCGCCACAGTAAACCCTCTCATCACCGAGTCTTACCCGGTAAAAAATCAACGAGCCGGAGGCGTTTCACCCAGTGGCACCACCGCCATGGTCAACCGCGACACGCAACTGGCCTTGCCTTCATCGCTGCTCAAGCGAATATCCCAGACGTGCGTGGTGCGGCCGATGTGGATCGGCTTGGCCACCGCCGTTACCCGACCGCTGCGCAAGCCGCGCAAGTGGTTGGCGTTGATTTCCAGGCCCACGCAATAGAATTTGCTGGCGTCGATGCACAGGAAGCTGGCCATGGAGCCGACGGTTTCGGCCAGTACCACCGAGGCGCCGCCATGCAGCAAACCATAGGGCTGGTGGGTGCGATGGTCGATGACCATGCTGGCGGTCAGCGACTCGTCATCAAACGCCTCGAAGCGTATATCCAGCACTTCGCCGATGGTGTTTTTCTGAATCGCGTTCAACTGTTCAATGTTGGGAGCGGTACGCCACAGAGTCATCGCTGCATCCTTCGTTGGTTTTATTTCAGGTCAATCCTGCCACAGCACGGCTTCGCTGCGCGCACTCCATTCTTCAAACCGCGCGCCATACACGGCCTCGATCACATTGCGCTTGATCTTCAGGGTTGGCGTGAGAAAGCCGTTTTCCACCGCCCAACTGTCTTTGACCACCACCAGTCGGCGCAAGCGTTCGTGTTTGTCGAGGGCGCCATTGACCTCTTCGAGCAAGCTTTCCAGGCTCGACTGCAAGGCATTGCGCGCCACGCTGGCGGCGTCCTGCAAACCCACTGCCGAGAGCACGCAAAGCCCCAGTGGCGCACTCAGGCCGTCACCGACCACACACACCTGCTCGATGCGTGAATGTACCGCCAGACGGTTTTCGATCGGCGCTGGTGCGACGTATTTGCCCTTGCTGGTCTTGAAGATTTCCTTGAGCCGCCCGGTCAGGCGCAAGTTGCCTTCGGCGTCTTGCTCACCCTTGTCACCGGTGCGCAGAAAGCCATCCTCGGTGATCGTCTCGGCGGTTTTCTGCGGCTCCTTGAAATAGCCGAGCATGGTCGCACCACTGCGCACCAGCACCTCGCCCGAGTCCTCGATCCGCACCTCCACCTCCGGGCACGGCTTGCCGATCCAGCCAGGCTTGTTCTGGCCCGGCAGGCAAATATGGGAATAACCGCAGCTTTCGGTCATGCCGTAAACCTCAAGCACCTCCAGCCCAAGGCGCTGGTACCAGTGCAGCAAGGCTTGCGGCACTGGCGCGGCACCCGACAAGGCAATGCGCAAGGCATCCAGCCCCAGACCAGCGAGCACCTTGTGCCCGACCCGCTTGCCGATGATCGGCAAGCCGAGGAGGAAATCCAGGCGTTTTGCCGGAATTTTGCTGTACACGCCCATCTGGAATTTGCTCCAGATGCGTGGCACGCCGAACAGCGCCGTGGGGCGCGCACGCTGCAAATCGGTGAGGAACGTGTCGAGGCTTTCGGCAAAAAAAACCGTTTGCCCGGTATAGATCGACGCCAGCTCGACAAACATCCGCTCGGCGACGTGGCACAGCGGCAGGTACGACAGCAACCGGTCGGACTCATTGAGACCAAACAACTGCGTGCCGTGAGTCGTGGCGAAGCCCAGGTTACCGAAGCTGTGCATCACGCCTTTGGGCAAACCGGTGGTGCCGGAGGTGTAGATGATCGTCGCCAACTGGTCGGCGTCGGGCGTTGGGTCGTCCTGTATCGGTGAGCTGTGTTGCAGATCGGCCCAACTGAAATCAAAGTCACCCGCTGGACACAACGGCAGACTGATGGTCGGCAGATCGGCACTGACGCCTCTGGACATGCCCGGCCAATCGTCCAGCTTGCCAATGAACACCAGCGCGGCTTCGGAATGTTCGAGCACTTGGGCCACTGAATCGGCGGTAAGGTTGGGGTACAACGGAACGGAGACATGCCCGGCCATCCAGATCGCCAGGTCGGCAATGATCCAGTGCGCGCAGTTTTTCGAGATCAGCGCAATGTGGCTGCCTTGAGGCAGCTCCTGGGCGCGTAGCCAGTGAGCGGCGCACCGCGCCTGATAGCCGACGTCGGCCCAGGTCAGCGTCTCGACCTGGCCACCGCCCATCGGCTGTACCAGAAAGCGCTGGCGGGGATGGCGAGCTTCACGCTCGTAGAACACTTGCAGCGGCAAACGAAAAGCGGCGGTCATGCGATGCGCTCCTTTTTGTTCGATGTGGCGGCAAGCGTAGTCCAACCAAGCAGTTGCTTGGTTGGCTATTTCATACAAAAAACAGAAGAACAACACCGTCGCTCTGTGGCGAGGGAGCTTGCTCCCGCTCGGCTGCGAAGCAGTCGTAAAAACGCCCTGACAAACCGAGGTGTCGGTTTTAGGGTCGCTGCGCGCCCCAGCGGGAGCAAGCTCCCTCGCCACAATGATCCGGTGTTACGGGTTCTTGACGCTGTTGAGCGTCATGCCCCCGGCCAACGGCAAATCAGCTTCAAGCTCGGCCAGGCTGGCAGTGCTCATTGGCTGCGGCGCACGCAAATGGCCGTGCTGCAATAAGCCGATCAAGCTCCCCACCAGAGGGTTATGGCTGACCAACAGGACGTTATCCGCCGTGTCGAGCCGATCGACGACAGTCAACGGATTGCTGTCTGGCGCCAGCCAGGTCTCGGTGCGGATCTCCGGCTCAAAACCCAGCACCTCGCGCACCAGTTGCGCAGTCTGCTGCGCCCGCATGTACGGGCTGGCGATGATCGCCTGAATCGGCTGGCCGATCAGTTGCGCGGCACTGCGCAGCACTTCTTCGCGGCCATGTGCAGTCAGCTCCCGTTCAGCATCGCTACGGGCGTGAGACTCGGCTTGACCGTGACGCAACACCCAGAGTTTCATAGTTTTGGCTCCTCATCACGGGCCGGATGCGGCGCGGGCGGTACAGCGTGGGGGGCCTCGCCTTCCGGTGCACGCGGTGTCGGCCAATCGGCGAATGGCCAAGGTTTCTGGTCGCTGTGAAAACTGCCGAAGCGGCCGATCTGCGCCAGAAACTGGCTGAGGCTGTCACCGAAGTTCATCAGGCCGGCGTTCGGTGCCCCATAGATCAACCGATAGATGAGCTGCACCAGCACCACGGCGCCGAGGATCAATTGCGCGACTTGCCAGACCAGCACATACACCAGCATCCACAGCACGCGCAGGAGGATGGATTCGTACTTGGCTGCTACTTTTGGATCGTTCATGTCTCGCTCCCTGCCTCTGTAAATTGAGTACTCAGTTGAAACCGCTGGTGGAGATGAAATCGACATCGGTTTTTGGCTCGCCGCGCATCAACAGCTCAATAACCTGATTGAGTGTGCGTCCTTCAAACAGGATCGCATGCAAACCGGCGACCAACGGCATATAAACCCCGACTTCCTGGGCCTTGGCCTTGAGTACCTTGAGGGTGTTGACGCCTTCGGCGACTTCACCAAGGCTGGTCACCGCCTCTTCCAGGCTCATGCCCTGGCCAAGGGCAAAACCGACCTGATAGTTGCGGCTTTTCGGTGACGAGCAGGTGACGATCAAATCGCCCACCCCGGCCAGCCCCAGGAACGTCATCGGGTTGGCCCCCTGATTCACCGCAAAGCGGGTCATTTCCGCCAATGCCCGGGTGATCAACATGCTCTTGGTGTTTTCGCCCATGCCCAACGCCACTGCCATGCCGGCGATGATCGCGTAGACGTTTTTCAGTGCCCCGCCCAGTTCCACACCATAACGGTCGGCACTGGCGTACACGCGAAAGGTCCGACCGTGCAATGCCGCCTGAACCCGCTGACAGAGCTCTTCGTCTTCACTGGCGACCACTGTGGCGGTCAGCGCGTGTTCGGCCACTTCACGGGCCAGGTTTGGTCCGGACAGCACGCCGATGCGCGCTTGTGGGGCGATTTCCTGAAGAATTTCGCTCATCAGCTTGAAGGTGTGGGCCTCGATGCCTTTGGTCAGGCTCACCAGCAACTTGCCGCTCAGACGCTCGGCATAGGGTGCGAGCACCGAACGCAGGGCGTTGGAAGGCAGTGCGACGAAACACAGGTCACACTCATTGAGGGTAGCAAGCAAGTCGGTGACCGGCTCCACCGCAGGGTGAACCTTGATGCCCTTGAGGTAGCGTGGATTCTCGCGGTTGACCCGAATGGCCTCGGCCTGTTCAGGGTCGCGCATCCACTGCCGGACCTGATGACCGTTCTCGGCCAACAAATTAGCCACGGCGGTACCAAAACTTCCGCCTCCCAGGACCGCAATCGGGCGCTGTTCAGTCATATGCAATCCGTTAATCCATACCAGTGGCGATAGCCGCATTATACGGGGCGGTCCAGCGTCGGCCAGCCCCTCTATCAATTAGCGGCACTTGTAGGAAGCAGACCTGCAAAACCTGAGAAAATGCCGGCATCGTGACTGGAAAACTCAAACAGCTCGGTTAACATGCGCGGCAACTAACCGCTATCAAGGCTGTACCGTGTCTGTTGGCCCTCCTCACCTTCGCTCCTCGCTGGTTCTGGCGCTGATGCTCTGCGACCCGCTGTTGGCCGATGACCTGTTTCTCGACAACACCGCGCTGCCCCAGGTTTTGACCGCCACCCGACTCAAACAGTCGCCGGCCGCCGTGCCCGGGAGCATGACGGTAATCGACAGCGAACTGATCAAGGCCAGCGGCGCCCGCGACATCAGCGAATTGCTGCGGCTGGTGCCGGGGATGATGGTCGGTAATGTCAGCGGCAACCAGGCTGCGGTGAACTATCACGGCACCAACGCCAGCGAAGCGCGACGCATGCAAGTGTTGATCGACGGCCGTTCGGTGTACCGCGCAGGTCTTGCGACCGTGGACTGGAGTGACATTCCGGTAGCCATGGAAGACATCGAGCACATCGAGGTGTTCCGTGGCCCGAACACCGTCAGCTATGGCGCCAACGCGCTGATGGCGGTGGTTAACATCATCACCCGCGCACCGGCCAACAGCCACGGCACTCGGCTGAAAGTCACTCGCGGTGAACGCGGGATCAACGACTGGTACGCCAGCCAGGGCACCGGTTGGGAAACCGGCGACCTGCGATTGTCGCTGTCCGGCCAGGAAGACCACGGTTTCGACTCGAACCGTCTGGGAGCGGACTACCGCGACAGTCGCCGCTTGAACCGCGTCAACCTGGCCGTCAGCCAGACGCTCAATGAGCAGCAAAGCATCGATTGGCAACTGAATGCCAAAGACGGCACCAACCAGCGGCCTTATACCTACCGCCCGGTGTTTTCCGGGATTACCTCGGCGGGCGACAACTCTGACGTGATCGCCAAGGATTACGCCGGTTCGTTGCGCTGGAACCTGGAGCTCAACCCGGATCACAGCCTTTACGTCCAGGGTTCGGCGCAGCACTGGGATCGCCAGCAGGTCTGGCGCGCCTGCGATGCCGAAGTGTCGTTCAGCCCGCAGCTCACCCAACTCTGGCAGCTCGATCCCAACTATGCCGAGCGCCTGGCGCGGCACATGGAAAGCTATACCGGCACCGGTGCACCGCACGGCACGCCGGCCGAGCAGGCACTGGCCAACCAGGTGCTCGATCAATGGAAAGGTGGCGCCAAACGCACCGTCTGCGGTGACATCGACCAGAGCGCCCGCGAGTCGCGCTACGACTTGGAATTGCAGGACACCCTGAGCCTCTCCGACAGCCTGCGGCTGGTCAGCGGCATGAACTATCGATACGACCGGGCCGACTCCGAAACGTACTTCAATGGCACCCTCGATGACTCCATCTGGCGGTTGTTCGGCCAACTGGAGTGGCGTGCCAGCGAGCACTGGCTGTTGCAAGGCGGTGCGATGTACGAAAAAACCGAATTGGTCGGCGACTCGCTAACCCCGCGCGTGGCAATCAATTACCTGATCAACCCGCGCCACGGTCTGCGCGCGGTGTATTCGGAGGCCATCCGCTCGCCCGACATGTTCGAGAACAACGTCAACTGGAGCTATCAGGTGACCAACCTCAGCCCCGGCGCCTACGGTCAATCCAGTGCCCGTTACTTCGTCAAGACCCGTGGCCCCGGCAACCTCGATCAAGAACACATGCGTTCGCGGGAACTGGGGTATAACGGCTTCTTCGCTGACCTTGGGCTGAACGTCGACGTGAAACTGTTCTACGACGAAATCACCGACATGATCAGCGAGCCGCTGCGCAACAATCAGTACATCGCCAGCAACAGCAATGCCTCGCGCTTCAGCGGCGCGGAAACCCAGCTTGACTGGCGCGTCGGCGCCGCCGACCGGCTGCGCCTGACCTACGCCTATGTCGATGCCACGGCCAGTAACCCTCTGGACGAACAATTCAGCGCACGCAACAGCGGCTCCGCCGGTTGGCTACGCGATTGGGGCAATGGCTGGAACAGTGCACTGTTCTACTATGGCGACGACGCACTGAATGGCTACCGCTTCGAACGTATCGACACGCGCATCGCCAAACGTATTGCGCTGGGCAAGGCCAATCTCGAACTGGCCGGTATCCTGCAACAACGCCTCGACAGCCAGCCGACCACCTTCGTCGACAACAACTACGACTCGCGCCATGCGCTCTACTTCAGCGCCGAGTTAGAGTTCTGACATGGGCCTCAACCAGACACGTACCCGCTCCCCCCGAAGCCGCCGGCCTTGGGTTTGGGGACTGTTGCTTGTCTGCCTGGGCAGTTTGCCCGTGCGTGCTGCCGACGTGTTGCTGACCGGTGCCGAGGACAGTCCCGGCGTGCAGGCCTTTACCCGCGCCCTGGCCGAGCAGCGACCCGAAGACACGGTGCGCTTCGCACGCCTTACCGACCTCCCCGCGCCGTCCCGGCTACCCGACGCGACCCGACTGATCCTGCTTGACCTGCCGAGCCTCGACTGGCGCCTGCAAGACAGCGAAGGGCCGGCGACTCTGGTGCTGCGCATCAGCCGCCTGCAAGCCAGTCAGCGCCTGGGTAATGCCCTGCCCCTGCACCTGAGCCTGCTATGGAGTGATCCACCGCCGGGCCGCCAACTTCAGCTGATCCAGGCCCTGTTGCCGCAAGTCCGACGGGTCGGCGTGCTGTACGGGATGAACAGCGAATTTCTGCTCAAGGAACTGCACCACGCCGCGCACCGGCTGGGGCTGGAAATCGTCGCCGAACATTGGGACAACACCAATGACAGCCGGCCTCTGCAAACCCTGTTGAAGAACAGCGACGTACTGTTGGGGCTCGACGACCCTGACCTGTACAACCCGAAAACCGCCAAGAATCTGCTGCTCAGCAGCTATGCCCGACAGCTTGCGTTGATCGGCCCCAGCGCCGGGTTCGTCAAGGCCGGCAGCCTGGCCAGCACCTACAGCGATCAGGGCGATTGGCTGGCCGTTCTGGATAACTTGCTTGACCATCCACCGGCCAACTGGCCGCGCACCCTCTATCCGCAGCGCTTCAAGGTATTAAGTAACCCGCAAGTCGCTCGTTCCTTAGGCATAGAACAAATTGACCCCACGGCTGTTGCAACACAGTTGGCCGAAGGAGAAAACCGCCCATGAACCTGCGTCGCCATTGGGGCATCAATACCCGCACCCAGATCATCAGCCTCGGCCCGGCGCTGCTGCTGACGTTGCTGCTGATCAGCTTCTTTACCGTCGTGCGAATTCAGGATTTACGCCAGGAGCTCAACCACACCGGCCAACTGATCGCCAATCAACTGGCCCCGGCCACCGAATACGGGGTGATCTCCGGCAACAATGAGGTGCTCGAAAGCCTGATGAAAGCCTCGCTGACAACGCCGCACGTGCGTTTTCTCGAGGTGCAGGACAACGCCAACAAGGTCTTGGTGCACGTCGAGCAGCCCTCAGAAAACCGCCAGAGCTCGCAACAGATCGAAGTGTTTCAAGCACCGGTGCGCTTGCAACGGATCAGGCTCAGCGACGATTTCCTGCAGGGGCCGCCACCGGCAATCGGTCCTTCCGAAGACTATCTGGGGCGTGTCGTCGTCGGCATGTCCAACGATGCCTTCAGCCAGCGGCAACAGGAGATCCTGCTCAAGGCCGCGATCCTCGCACTGTTCGCCCTGCTCTTTACCTTCCTGCTGGCGCGGCGCCTGGCCGCCAGCCTGTCGGAACCCATCAGCGCCATGGGCAATGCGGTGAAAGCGATTCAGCAAGGCGACTACAAAAAGCCGCTGCCGATCGTCGACGATTCAGAACTGGGCGACCTGTCGCGCCACATCAACAACCTCGCCGATGGCCTTGAGCTCGCCAGCCGCGAGCAGCATCAGGCCATGGCGCAACTGATCCAGACTCGCGAAGAAGCGGAAAAGGCCAACAGCGCCAAGTCCGACTTCCTGGCGATGATGAGCCATGAATTGCGCACACCGATGAATGGTGTGCTGGGCATGCTGCAACTGCTCGAAACCACCAACATGACCGAGGAGCAGATCGAGTACGCCGCGCTGGCGTCGGAGTCTACCGAGCACTTGCTCAAGGTCATCAACGACATTCTCGACTTCTCGCGTATCGAACGCTCGGCCCTGGAACTGGAGCACATCCCGTTCAACCTCGCCGAGCTGATCAACAGCTGCGCCCAGGCTTTCCAGCACAGCGCGATGCAACGCGGCCTGAGCCTGGAGCTGCAGATCCCGGACGACATGCAAGCCTTGCAGGTACAGGGCGACCCGACGCGGATCCGGCAGATCCTGGTCAACCTGATCGGCAATGCCTTGAAGTTCACCGAGAAAGGCCGGGTAACGATCGAGCCGCAGTGGCAATCGCTGGACCACGAACTGCTGTGGTTCACCTGCACCGTGCGCGATAGCGGGATTGGCATTTCGGCCGAAAGCCTGGAGTTGATGTTCAACGCCTTCCAGCAGGCTGACAGCTCGATCTCCCGACGTTACGGCGGCACCGGCCTGGGCCTGCCGATTGCGCGCACGCTGGCCGAGCGGATGGGCGGCACACTGCGTGCCCAGAGCGAGGAAAGCCGAGGCTCGGTATTCACCCTGGAAATTCCGCTGGCGCGGTCCAGGCAGACACCACCGGCCCTGGCACCGCGCACGCCTGCCGGCAACGACCACGGCGAGGGGCGCAATGTGCTGCTGGTGGAGGACAATCCGGTGAATCAGACCGTCATCGAAGCTATGCTGCGCAGTCTGGGCTTTACTGTCAGCGTCGCCACCGATGGAGCGCAGGCGGTACGCAGTGCCGAGAGCCTGATTTTCGAAGTAATTTTGATGGATTGCCGGCTGCCGGTCATCGATGGTTACGAAGCCACCCGGCAGATCCGTCAATTGCCCGGCTGCACGGACCTGCCCATTATCGCCCTGACCGCCAACGCGCTGCAGGGTGACCGCGAGGCCTGCCTGTCGGCGGGGATGAACGATTATCTGGCCAAACCTTTCAAACGCGCTGATCTGCAGCAAATTCTGCAACGTTGGGTACGGTAGTGGGGAGTGATCCTCCATCTGCGACTGGCGTGAAAGGCGAAAGTGCGGCAGTCTTAGGCACCTTGACAGCTCGGAATCGGGCTTGAAAAATAATTTCAGTGCACAAGTGTACATTCATGTCCCTTGTGCTGTGACTTTCACCACAACGCAATAGTCTATGAGTAGGCTGCCGGTTCGAAGCATGAACGCTTCGATCGGCCGGGAAGATTTGCCCCACCTGCCGCATGGGACTATTGAGGAGCTCGCATGACCAAACAAAACGCCTTTACCCGGGAAGACCTGCTGCGCTGCAGTCGCGGTGAGCTGTTCGGCCCTGGTAACGCGCAACTGCCCGCCCCGAACATGCTGATGGTGGATCGCATCACTCATATCAGCGAAGAGGGTGGCAAGTACGGCAAAGGTGAATTGGTCGCCGAGCTGGATATCACTCCGGACCTGTGGTTCTTCGCCTGCCACTTCGAAGGTGACCCGGTGATGCCAGGCTGCCTGGGCCTCGATGCCATGTGGCAGCTGGTCGGTTTCTTCCTCGGCTGGCAAGGCCTGCCGGGCCGCGGCCGCGCCCTGGGTTCGGGCGAAGTGAAATTCTTTGGCCAGGTTCTGCCGACCGCTAAAAAAGTCACTTACAACATTCAGATCAAACGCGTCCTGAAGGGCAAACTGAACCTGGCCATCGCCGATGGTTCGGTCAGCGTCGACGGCCGCGAGATCTACACCGCCGAAGGCCTTCGGGTCGGCGTATTCACATCCACTGACAACTTCTAAGGGTTATCCGCATGCGCCGCGTCGTTATCACTGGTCTGGGCATCGTTTCGTGCCTGGGCAATGACAAAGAGACCGTCTCCGCTAACCTGCGTGCAAGCCGCCCTGGCATCCGGTTCAACCCGGAATATGCCGAAATGGGTCTGCGTAGCCAGGTTTCCGGCTCCATTGACCTGCCACTCGAAGAGTTGATCGATCGCAAGATCTATCGCTTCGTCGGCCACGCGGCGGCTTACGCCTACCTGGCCATGAAAGACGCCATTGCTGACTCCGGCCTGACCGAAGAGCAGGTTTCCAACCCGCGCACCGGCCTGATCGCCGGTTCCGGTGGCGCATCGACCCTGAACCAGATGGAAGCGCTGGACATCCTGCGCGAGAAAGGCGTCAAGCGCGTCGGCCCGTACCGTGTCACGCGGACCATGGGCAGCACGGTTTCCGCCTGCCTGGCCACGCCGTTCAAGATCAAGGGCGTGAACTACTCGATTTCCTCTGCCTGCGCCACCAGTGCTCACTGCATCGGTACTGCGGTCGAGCAGATCCAGCTGGGCAAGCAGGACATCGTATTCGCCGGCGGCGGTGAAGAAGAGCATTGGAGCCAATCGTTCCTGTTCGACGCCATGGGCGCGCTGTCCACCCAGTACAACGACACCCCGGAAAAAGCCTCCCGCGCCTACGACGCCAAGCGTGACGGATTTGTCATCGCTGGCGGTGGCGGCATGGTGGTGGTCGAGGAGCTGGAACACGCCTTGGCCCGTGGTGCGAAAATCTACGCGGAAATCGTCGGCTACGGCGCAACCTCCGACGGCTACGACATGGTCGCTCCAAGCGGCGAAGGCGCCATCCGCTGCATGCAGATGGCCATGTCCACCGTCGACACGCCGATCGACTACCTGAACACCCACGGCACTTCGACTCCGGTTGGCGACTCCAAGGAAATGGAAGGCGTGCGTGCCGTGTTCGGCGACAAGGCTCCGGCGATCAGCTCCACCAAGAGCCTGTCGGGTCACTCCCTGGGCGCCGCCGGCGTTCACGAAGCGATCTACTGCCTGCTGATGATGGAAGGCAACTTCATGGCAGGTTCTGCCAACATCGACGATCTGGATCCGGAAGTGGCTGACATGCCAATCCTGACCAAGACTCGCGAAGACGCCACCATCAACACCGTGATGAGCAACAGCTTCGGCTTCGGTGGCACCAACGCCACTCTGGTCCTGAAGCGCTGGCAGGGCAAGTAAGCCCCGCTGCTACACCGCACATAAAAACGCCCCGACTGGTTCGGGGCGTTTTTTTTGGGTGATCGATAAACCACTGGAACGCATGAATCGCCAGATGCTCTATAACTGCAAGGTCTTTTCCTGAAGCGCACGCTTTCCTACTGCCCACGAGGTTTGTCATGACCATTACCGTCAATACCGAATCCAGCGAAGGTTTTCGTCACAGCATCCAGATCGACGACCATCAACTCTTCGCCGACGTGCCCAAAGCCTTCGGCGGCGAAGGCTCCGCGCCAGAGCCCCACGATTACTTCGATGCTGCGCTGGGAGCCTGCAAGGCACTGACCCTCAAGCTCTACGCACAGAAGAAGGAAATCCCGCTGACCGGCGTCACGGTCGAGGTCAAGCGCGACAACAGCCAGGAGCAGAAAGGCAAATACGCCCTGCATGTCAAACTGACCCTCAAAGGCGTACTCACCGACGCCCAGCGTGAAGAGTTGTATCGCGTGGCCGACCGCTGCCCAGTGCACAAGCTGATGACCACCAGCGAAGTGACCATCGAGACTCACCTGTCTGAAGGCGCCTTCAGCCAATAGCGGCAAACACAGGCTGTGCGGGTTATGCTCAGCGGCATCACTCGTACAGCCTGGAATGCACCATGATCAGTCCGCTCGTGATCCGCCCACGCACTGAAGATGTCGAAGGCCAACCGATCCTGCGCCCGCTACCGTCGGCCCAATGCCGCAGCGTCGGGCCTTTCGTGTTTTTCGATCACATGCTTGAAACCCGCTACCCGGCCGGCCGTGGCATGAACATCCGCCAGCATCCGCACATCGGCCTGTCCACCCTCACCTACCTGTTCGAAGGCGAACTCCAGCACAAGGACAGCCTGGGCTCTGACCAGATCGTGAAACCGGGTGACGTCAGCTGGATGACCGCAGGCAGTGCGATTGCTCACGTCGAACGCACACCGAAAGCGCTGTGGGATACCGACTTCAAGATGCACGGCCTGCAAATCTGGCTGGCCTCCCCCAAAGCGCACGAACAAGGCCCCGGACATTACAGCCATCACCCGGCCGCCAGCCTGCCGGTCAGCGATAACCTCGGGGTGAAGATCAGGATGATTGCCGGCAAAGGCTTTTGCCTGGAGTCACCGGTGCCGGTGCTTTCCCCTACGCTGTACGCAGAGCTTGAGCTGAAAACGGCGACGACCTTGCTGATCCCCACCGAGCATGAAGAACGTGCGCTGTACGTGCTGGACGGTGATGCCCAGCTCAATGGCGAGCCGCTTGAACCGCACTCGCTGGTGGTGCTGCCTGCCGGGGAAGAAATGGACCTGTTCGCCGAAAGCGATTGCCACGTCATGCTGTTTGGCGGCGCCCCCATGGACGGGCCGCGCCGGATCAACTGGAACTTCGTCGCCAGCGATCCTGCGGTGATCGATGAGGCCCGCCGACGCTGGGCGGCCAGGGATTGGCCGACTGTGCCGGGCGAGAGCGAGCGGATCGAGTTACCTGCAAAACCAGCTGCACCGACACCTCTGTAACTGATCGTTCCCACGCTCCGCGTCACATTCAAGAGCGGACGCGGAGCGTCCATTGAGGCATTCCCACGCGGAGTGATCTGACCCCAAAAAGCTGGACGTTTACATGTCTATGCCTGAGCGGCCTGAGTTCTGTATTCAACAGGAC